>JAYUVX010000174.1:0-16462 GCA_043753855.1 Myxococcales bacterium
CCCCCGGGGTGCCGCATAACGCGGCAGGCGTCGACTCGACAAACCACCCTCATCGCTCCTCCATCTGCCGCCCGATTTGCACCGTCTGCGCATGTTGCACCGCAGGCCCGCAAGCACGCTTACGTAAGGCCAGGGAGTCATTCCGTGCCTTCCGGCTTTACCTCAGACGTACCCGTAGTGATCATGAGGGAGGGTTCATGGGGGATTCGACGATATCTCCGCTGAAGGATGGCGATACCGTCGAAGGGCGGTATCGGATCATCCGTCAGCTCGATCAGGGCGGGATGGGTAGCGTGTTCCTCGCGGAGCACGTGCTGATCAAGCGCCGGGTCGCGATCAAGGTCCTGAAGCCAGAGCTCGCGGAGGACGCGGACGTCATCGAGCGATTCATGAACGAGGCGCGGGCGGCGGGAACGCTCGGGCACCCGAACATCGTGGAATCCACCGACATGGGATTCACCCGCGAGGGCGTGCCCTACATCGTGTTCGAGTACCTCGAGGGCTCGCTGCTCACCGACGAGATCTATCGCGTCGGAGGCATGCCGGTGCGTCGCGCTGTCAGGATCGCGCGGCAGATCGCATCGGCGCTCCAGGCCGCGCACCACGCCGGTGTCGTTCACCGCGATCTGAAGAGCGACAACGTGTTCCTCACCGACAAGGAAGAGGCGAGCGACCACGTCAAGGTCCTCGACTTCGGCATCTCGCGATTCCTCGAGGCCGACGAAGATCGCAGCGGTATGCGGTCGCAGATCATGGGCACGCCGCAATTCATGGCACCCGAGCAGATCACGGATCCGGAGAAGGTCGACAAGCGCGCCGATATCTACGCGCTCGGCGTGATCCTCTACGAGATGCTGACGGCGCGCCGGCCCTTCAATGGCGGTGATAACGACGCACTGGTCGACGACATCCTCCACGCAGCGCCGCCCCCGCTGAACCTGGCCGACTGTCCGCCGGGTCTGCAGGAGATGCTGTTCACCAAGCTGCTCGCGAAGGACCGCACCGAGCGGTACTCCACGATGAAGGACGTCGAAGGCGCGCTCGAGGCGTTCGCCGGCCTGCTCCGCAATGGACGCGACAGCCAGCCGATCCCGGTCGCGAGCCGGCTCGATCCGTCGGAGATCCAGAGAGCCGCAGCCCAGATGATCGGCCTGCAGCCGCCGGCGCCGCGCCGGAGCTCGGGAGCGGCGTGGCTGCTCGGCGCCGTGGCCGCGGGTGGCACCGGCGGTGCGCTGACGTACCTCGATGGCCAGAGCCAGCGCGCGGTGAACGACGATCTCGCGTCGAGGACGGCCTCACTGCAAGGCGGCGTGGATTCGATCGGGCTCGCGATCGATTCCGCGGTGAAGGCCGCGCAGCTGCGGGCGCAGGGCATCGCGCAGACGCCGATGTTGCGATCCGCCGTGGAGACCGACGCGGCAACCGTCAAGGACATGATCGGCAGTGACTTCCTGTTCACGCCTGCGAAGGGCGAGGTGTTCGAGCTGATCCAGCTCCGGGATGGTGCGCGCAACTCGCTGCTGCGGATCCCGCCGTCGTCACGCGCGCTGCCGATGGTGGGGATCGAAGACGCCAAGGTGTCGGCCGATGGTCCGAACCTGGTGGTCACCGTCGGGACCCCGGTCTCGACGCAGAAGGGTTCGATCGCCGGGCTCGTCGCGCTGCAGACGCCCGTGGATCTCACGACGGCGAACCGTACGATCACGCCGCAGGTCGTCGAGGCCAAGCTCCTCGGATTTGGAGAACCATTCGTGGTGGCGCTGGGACAGCCGACCACCGAGGCCACCTCGACGATCGAGCTGCCGGTCGTCCTGCGTTCGCTTCCCAAGAACCCCGGCAAGGTCGTCTTCCTCCAGCGTACGCCGCGAGCCGGTGCACTGGTCCAGAGCTACGCACTGGCTCGAAACGCCAGCTGGGGGGTGGGTGGCTTGTTGCTCGTCGTGTACCTCGTCCTCTTGCTAAGAGGCCGCAGTCGGGGATAGACCACTGCTTACATGAGGCATTGTGGTGTAGTGGTCGGTTTGCTCCTGCTTGGATGTGGTTCGTCGTCCAAGCCTGCCACCAAGACGGTGGCGTCGCCCGGCGGCGATGTCGCCCCGGAACCGGCCCCGGGTGGCGGAGGAGGGGATGCGACCCCCGCCCCGACCAAGCCGACGGCGCCGAAGTCACTCTACGACCGGCTCGGTGGACTGCCGGCGATCACCGCGGTGGTCGCCGAGTTCGTCGGCAACGTCGCCGGTGATGGCCGCATCAACCAGCGGTTCTTCAACACCGATATCGAGAATCTCAAGAAGCAGCTCACCGACTTCGTTTGCATGGCGTCCGGTGGCCCGTGCAAGTACGGCGGCAAGGACATGACCACGGCGCACGCCGGCATGGACCTCGTCGACGACGAGTTCACCGCGCTCGTCGAGGATCTCGTCAAGGCACTAGACAAGTTCAAGGTCCCTGACAAGGAGAAGGGCGAGCTGCTCGGTGCGCTCGGACCGCTCAAGCCACAGATCGTCGCGGCGCCCGACAAGCTTCACCCGGTGGCCGACGCGAAGCTTGCGCCGGCGACCAAGCTGACCGGCACGCTGAAGGACAAGGGCGCGCAGGATCTGCTGAACGCAGCGATCGCGGCGGCCAAGCGCGGCCAGCTGTCGTATGCCGAGCAGCTGTTCAGCCGCGCGGAGCTCACCGCGGGGACCAAGAACCTCGCGTCGGTCGCCGCCGTGTTCCGCGCCGGAGCGCCGGCCCGCGTCACGACCGCCACCAAGAAGCTCGAGGACAAGGGACCGCAGGCCAAGATGGTCGGCAGCTCCGAGGCCGACGAGCCCGACAACAAGCCGGCCAAGGGCGCGCTCAGCGGCACGCTCACCGTCGGTGGTAAGGCCCCCGATGGCCTCGGCGTCGTGATGCTGTGGCCGAAGAGCGGTGGCAAGAAGCGCAGCCCGAAGACGCGCATCATCGAGCAGCGCGGCAAGGAGTTCGCCCCGCACGTGATGGCCGTGCCGGTGGGCTCGACGATCTCGTTCCCGAACTTCGACCCGATCTATCACAACGTGTTCTCGCTCTCGAAGTCGAAATCGTTCGACCTCGGCCTCTACAAGAGCGGCGAGACGCGCGAGGTGAAGGTCGACAAGCCGGGCATCATCCGCCTCGGCTGCAACCTGCACGCGGCGATGTCCGCGTACCTGGTGGTCGTCGACGCGCCGAACTACGTCATCCCCGATGCGGACGGCAAGTTCAGCTTCAAGAGCCTCGCCCCGGGAAAGTACAAGGTCCAGGCGTGGAACGAGCGCAGTGGTGACCCGACCACAAGCGAGATCGAGATCAAGGAAGGCGCCAACGAGACCAAGCTCGACCTGACCGGCGGCGCGGTCACGCTGTCGCCCGACAAGTTCGGCAACGCGCGCCAGTAACACGAACACCGAAACGAACCGCAGCCACGGGTCACCCCGTGGCTGTTGTCATTCCGGAAGCCCGTCGGTTATAGCGTGCGGAGGAACGCGACCAGGTCGTTGTGCTCCTGGGTGGTGAGGCCCATGTTAAAGCGCGTGTTGTAGAACTCCACCGCCTCGTCGAGGGTGTCGGCGAGGCCGTTGTGGAAGTACGGAGCGCGGCCCGCGAGGTTGCGAAGCACCGCGCCCTTGAACCGGCCGATGTGCTTCCACTTGCCGCTGATCATCGCGCGGCCCGGGTCGGTGACCTTGACCTGCTGGCCCGCGGTGCAGGCGCCGTTGGACACGCCAACCGCGGTGCACTCGAAGGTGTAGAGCGGCATGTGGGGCTTGCGAACGCTCTCGCTGACGAGGCCGATGTTGAGCGGCGCGACGACCGAGTGGTTACCCGCGTTCGGGGTGTCGTGGCAGGTGGTGCAAGTGCCGGCGACGCTCGCCGGACTGCCGAACGCCGCCTCGTCGTTGATGCCGGAGACACCCGCGATGTTGATCGCGCGCGTGTTGAACAGCTTCTGACCACGCGCAACGGCCTTGCGGTCGCTGTCACGGTTGCTGCTCCACGCATCGTAGATCGTGAACGCGTTCGGGTTGAATGCCGCACCACGGGTACCCGAGCCGAGCGGAGCGCCGACCAGCCGGCACCCGGTCTGGTTGGCGTCGATGCAGTCGCCGAAGTTGTCGTTGATGCCAATGTGGAAGTCCTGCGTGATCAGGGCGTCCGGCCCGCCCTTCGCACCCGACGCGCGGAGGTCGCCGGCCTTGTTGTCGCGAACCTGCGCGCTGAACAGCGCCTGCTCGAAACTGACAATCGCCTCGCGGTCGGCGGGGGCGAGCGCGTCACCCTGGGCGTGACCCTGGGTCGCGTCGTTGGACTGCTGCGACAGATCGAAGTGGATGGTCTGGCCCGCGACCGTCTCGCGGCCATCCCACATGACCGTCGAGAGAAACTTCACGTTCGAGGTCGGCAGCGGGCGGCGGAACATCGAGAGGTCCGCGGCGGTCGAGTGGTGATACGGGTCATCGGCGGCCACGAGCGCGAACTCGGCGCCGGCGGGGACCGCCATGCTGACGCGGATCAGGCCGTGCTCGAGGAGCATGCTGTACGCAGTCTTGCGCTTGGCGAGCGTCGACACGTCCGCCTCGGGCGAGTTCGCGCCGTCGTTGGTGCGGAAGATCGCGCCGAGGCCCAGGCCGTCGTCCAGCTCGCCACCGCGAGTCGCCAGAAACACGTCCTGGACCTGCGACGGCGTGATGCCCCAGCCCGCCGTCGGGAGGTGGCAGGTGACGCAGCGGCGGCCGTTGGTCCCGAGGTCCTGGAAGAATGCGTTGGTCAGGTCGATGTTGCCGGTCGTGCTGACCGAGGTCGCGAACCCGGCTGCGTTCGGCATCGGGATGTAGTTCGGGATCGACAGGCCACCACTGCGCTCGATGGTCTGCTGCGTCTGCGAAGGCTCCGCGACCTCCACGCCACACGCCGCCGTTGTCATCGCCAGGAGACTGCCCGCCAGGTAGACCTTGCTCATTGGAGCCGCGGTGAGTGCACGGTTAGATCCAGCTTCGATCGACGTTCAAGAACTTGTAATGATTGATCAATGCCACGATGGGTCCGGATTTACTGTATTGCTTTCAATCCAGCCCTCGTCCAACTCACGCAAATAGTTAGGACAATTGTTCTGACTGAGGCGTTCTGAGGCAGGCTTCGGCCAACTGACCGAAACCTCGGCGTTATATGCCGTTGCGAGAAACCTCGTGTATGGTTTTCCATACGGAGTACCTGGCAAGCTTATGGAAGTGCAGGAGATCATTAGCATCGCGGTCTGCTCCTCAGGGTCGAATCTCGAGCGCCTCGCCGGTTCGATTCGCGAGGCGGGACGCTGGAGCCTGATCCCGATCGAGTGGCCGGATCCCGCGGGGCTGGTCGCGGCCCGCCCCTCGGTCCGCGCGTACGTGGTCTGCGCGGATGGCATCGCGGGATCGACCGAGCTCGTGGAGCTGCTGCGCGGTCGGTCCGATCGCACCCCGCTGATCGTGATCGGGTCCGAGCCGCTGCGGCGCGCGGAGCCAGACCTGTGGCTTCCGGCGTGCACCAAGCCACAGCTGCTCGGCACGTTGCTGGACCAGCTGATGGTCCCCGAGGACAACGACTCGACGAGCTCGGTGGCGCATTCGTGGCGCCGCAAGACGGACATGATCATCGGCAACAGCGCCGCAACCCGGCAGCTCTTGCACTCGCTTGATCAGCTCGCGCGCTCGCATACGCCCGTGCTGGTCAACGGCGAGAGCGGCGTCGGCAAGGAGCTGGTCGCGCGCGCGCTGCACTTCTGCGGACCGCGCGCCCGGGAGCCGTTCATCGCGATCAACTGCGCCGCGATTCCGGACACGCTGTTCGAGGCCGAGCTGTTCGGCTATCAGCGCGGGGCGTTCACGGGTGCGGTGAATGCGCATGCCGGTGCGTTCGAGGCAGCGCACAAGGGAACCCTGTTCCTCGACGAGATCGGCGAGCTCCCGCTCGCCATGCAGGCGAAGCTGCTCCGCGTGCTCGAGACCAGCGAGGTTCAGCGGCTCGGCGCCACCGAACATCGCAAGGTCAACTTCCGGCTGGTCTCGGCGACCAATCGCACGCTCGAGGACGAGGTCAAGGCCGGTCGATTCCGCGAGGATCTGTACTACCGGATCCTGGTCTATCCGCTGAACGTCGCGCCGCTTCGCGAACGGCTAGAGGACATCCCGCCGATCGCCACGCATCACCTGTCGGTGATCGCCGCGCGCGAGAATCGAATCGCACTGCGCATGACGCCCGCCGCGCTCGAGAAGCTCTTGACCTATCCGTGGCCCGGCAACGTGCGCGAGCTGGTGAACTTGCTCGAGCGCGCCGTGCTGATGGCCGAGAATCGCGTGATCGATGCCGAGCATGTGATGTTTCCGCGCGCGATCTCTTCGACCGATGCACCGAGCTCGCTGCTTCCGTATCGCGAGGCGAAGGTGCGGTTCGAGCTCGAGTACTACTCGCAGCTGATGCGCACGGCGGCCGGCAACGTCTCGCTCGCGGCCAAGCTCGGTCAGAAGACCCGCAAGGAGATCTACGACGCGCTCGAGCGGCTCGGTCTCCAGGCCACCGCGTACCGCGAGGGCGGTGACAAGTGAGACCGGATCAAGCGGTTCCGCTCCTCGTCATCGCGTGCGGCTTGTTGCTAAGGTCGCGAACGTCATGCCGTCGTCGCTCCGCCCGCATCCGAAGCAGAAGGCCAAAGGCCCCGTCGTCCTCGTCGTGATGGATGGGATCGGCCGCGGTGCCGGCGACGAAGCCGACGCCGTGTCGATCGCCTCCACACCGACGCTCGATCGCCTGTGGGTCCCGGGAGCTCGCGCGGAGCTGCGCGCGCACGGCAAGGCGGTCGGCCTGCCGAGCGATGACGACATGGGCAACAGCGAGGTCGGGCACAACGCGCTCGGCGCCGGCAAGGTCTACGCCCAGGGCGCCAAGCTGGTAAACGCCGCGATCGCCACCGGAGCGATGTTCGAGGGCGCAACCTGGCGCGCGATCATCGATCGCGGCATGCGCGGCGGTGCGCTCCACTTCCTCGGCCTGCTCTCGGACGGCAACGTGCATTCGCACCTCGATCACCTCGAAGCGATGCTCGCGGCGGCCGCGGCTGCGGGCTGCAAGAAGCTCTATGTCCACGCGCTGCTCGATGGCCGCGACGTGCCGCCGAACAGTGGGCTGGAATATGTCGACCGCACGGAGCGGTATCTCGCCAACCTGCGAAGCTCCGGGATCGACGCGCGGATCGTGTCGGGCGGCGGCCGCATGGTGATCACCATGGACAGGTACGAGGCCGACTGGGCGATGGTGGAGCGCGGCTGGCACACGCACGTGCTCGCGGAACAGCGCGTGTTCGCATCGACCACCGAGGCCGTGCGCGCGCTGCGTGCGGAGCGACCGGGTGTCATCGATCAGGACCTGCCGCCGTTCAACATCGCGCCGCTCACCCCGATCGTCGATGGCGACGCGGTGGTGATGTTCAACTTCCGCGGCGATCGCGCGATCGAGATCTCGCGCGCGTTCGAGGACGTCGTGTTCCACAAGTTCGTGCGCGACCGGCGGCCCGACGTGCTGTACGCCGGCATGATGCAGTACGACGGCGACCTCCTCATCCCGAAGCACTACCTGGTCACGCCGCCTGCGATCGAGCGCCCGATGGGGGAGATCCTGGCCGCAGCGCACGTCTCGCAGCTCGCGATCTCGGAGACCCAGAAGTACGGGCACGTGACTTACTTCTGGAACGGCAACCGCAGCGGCATGTTCGATGATCGGACCGAGACCTACATCGAGATCCCGTCGGACAACCTGCCGTTCGAGCAGCGGCCATGGATGAAGGCAGCAGAGATCACCGACCGCCTGATCAGCGAGCTGCGCACCGGCAAGCACCAGTTCGCGCGGGTGAACTACGCCAACGGGGACATGGTCGGTCACACCGGGGCCTTCGATGCCACCGTGCTCGCCGTCGAGACCGTCGATCTCCAGCTCGCCCGGCTGCAGAAGGCCGTGCAGGAACTACAGGGAATCCTCGTGGTTACGGCAGACCACGGCAACGCCGACGAGATGTTCCAGCGCGACAAGACCGGCCGCGTGATGCGCGAGCCGACCAGCGGACAACCCGTGGTAAAGACGAGCCACACATTGAACGCCGTGCCATTCTTGATCGACGATGCGTCGCGGGGTGATCGCTACGAGATCGAACCAATCCGCACCACGCCCGCCGGGATCGCCAACGTGACTGCCACCTGTCTCGAGCTCCTGGGGTTCGTTCCGCCCGATGATCTGGAGCCTTCGCTGCTGAGGTTTCGATGAGTGTCACTACCAGCAACAAAGCCCTGATCGGCCTCCTGCTCGCCGGTTCGGTCGGCGTGATCATCTTCTTGTTCGTTCACCTGTCGTCGGACCCGAGCAAGCCGATCTCGATCGGCAGCAAGAAGGCCGAGGCGTGCACGAAGGGCCAGCGAGACTGCCTGCCCGACGTGAACTACACCGACACCGCGGGCCACGCGTACACGCCCGCGGAGCTCGCCGGCAAGGTCGTGATCGTCAACTTCTGGGCCACGTGGTGCAAGCCCTGCCAGAAGGAGATCCCGGACCTGTCGCGGATGTACGCCATGTACAAGGACAAGGGCGTGGTGATGCTCGGCGTGATGACCGACTCGCCCGACAATAACCAGCTGCTTAACTTCCAGTCGGACTTCGACATGACCTATCCGATCGTGCGCGCGAACTCCGACATCCTGATCTCGTACAGCTATCCCGACGCGCTGCCCACCACGTTCGTGTTCGATCGTGGCGGCAAGCAGGTCTACAGCCATGTCGGCCCGCTGCAGGAAGCGAAGCTGAAGCAGATCCTCGAGCCGCTGGTCGCTCAGAACTGATTCAGAACGTTCCGCCGATGCCGAGCACGGCGCCGGTGCCAGTCGGTGACGGCGACACGGTCGGCGCCCACTGGAACGGGTGCTTGGCGTTGTACGCGTCGACATCGGCCTGCAGCGTCTTGAAGTCGTACGCGGCACCGCCGACGTAGACGATACCGGCGATGCCGAGCAGCGTGACGCCGGTGTTCGACAGCCGCCGGCAGAACTCGGGCGTCGACCCGCCGCACTGAATCTCATCGCGCTGGGTGATCGCGACATACGTGGCGAGCCCGCCCGCGACGACGCGGATCCCCATGCCGACGTTCAGCCAGCTCCCGGCGTACCAGTTGCCGAGCGATGGCGTCACGACCGAGGTCGCGAGGCCGGCGTAGAGCATCGGCAGGTTGATGTCCCCGCTGTGCGGCGGCAGCAGGAACGCGCCGGCGATCAGCGCCACCGAAGCACCGGTACCGACGCCCGACAGCGCGTATGCGGTGTTCAGCTTGCGTGGCTCGGCCTGCGCGCTCGAGCCGAGCCGCGCGGCAGCGAGGACCAGGATCGTTGCGGTCCGCTTCATCACAGCACCTGCGCGATCGTCTCGGGGTCGGCGAACAACCCGAACATCCCGCCGGTGTGGAGAAACGCGACGGCGGAACCGAACCTGTGAGGATCCTGCTTCAACTCGGTGACCATGCCGTGGAACGCCTTGCCGGTATAGACCGGATCGAGCACGAGACCGTCGGCGCGGGCGAGGTCGCGGATCGTGGCGAGCTCCTCGGGGCGACTCTTCGCGTACCCGAGGCCGACGTGACCATCCGCGAGATCGATGTCGGAGGCGGTGACGTTCGCGCCAAGCTGCCAGCGCTCCTCCGCCTCCGCGCAGATCCGGCTGATCGCCTCGACGAAGTAGGCGCGATCGTCGCAGACGTTGATACCGCAGACCCGGATGCCGCGCTCGTGGAGCTTCCACAGCTTCGCCGCGAGGATCAGACCGGCGCCGGTCCCGCCCGAGCCGCAGGCGTAGACGATCGTCACCGGGTGATCGGGATGAGCGATCGTGGCCAGGTCGGTGACCAGCTCGCGCATCGCGCGGATGTAGCCCCAGCTGCCGAGCGCGTTCGAGCCGCCCTCGGGAACGATGTAGGGGCGCGCACCGGCGGCGCGCAGCCGCTCGGCTTGCTCGGCCAGGATCCGGTTGCGATCGCGCCACGCCGACCGCGAGATCCACACGATCTCCGCACCGACGAGCTGATCGAGCAGGATGTTGGCGGTCGGCGCGGGCGGATTCGAGGGATCGTCGGTGCGGAGCACGAGCACGCTGGTCATCCCGAGCTGGGCCGCGGCGAACGCGGTGGCGCGCGCGTGATTCGACTGCTCGCCGCCACAGGTGATCACGTGAGTGGCCTGCTGCGAGAGCGCCTCGGCCATCAGGTACTCGAGCTTGCGGACCTTGTTGCCCATCAGCTCGCTACCGGTGTGATCGTCGCGCTTGATCCAGATCCGGGTGCCGATCGTGGTGCCATAGCGCAGCCAGTGGCCGCGGGTCGGCTGATTGGCCAGGAGGACGCGCGGCGGCTCGCGCTCGTGCAGCGGTTCCGTCATGGGCGCGACTGTATAGCCGCGGACAGAAAGAATGACCGCTCGCGGTCGCGTGTTAGTGAACCATGGTGCGTCTGCTGATCCTCTTCGTGCTCGCCATGGCGGGCACCGCTGCCGCCAAGGGGTGGCCCACCCCGGCCGCGGGCGAGTCCGCGTCGGGTGACCCCGAGATCGTGTTCACGTTCGACGATGGCCCGAGCCCGACCACCACGCCGCTGATTCTCGACATCCTGAAGCAGCACGAGATCCATGCGGTGTTCTTCCTGGTCGGCGAGATGGTCGATTCGCAGAACAAGAAGGTGCCGGCGATCGTCGCGCGGATCCTCCGTGAGGGCCACGTCATCGCGAACCACACCATGCACCACAAGGATCTGTGCCGGGTGAAGACCGAGGCCAGCGCGGTCGCGGACATCGACGACGGCCGGGACGCGATCGAGAAGATCTCCGGACTGAAGCTCGCGTGGTTCCGCACGCCGTACGGCTCACGTTGCAAGCGTGTCGAGGACCTGCTCGCCGAGCGCGGCCTTCAGCACTTCCACTGGGATCTCGATCCGCAGGAGTGGAAGCACAATGATCCGAAGAAGGCGTTCGACTACGTCACCAGGAGCCTCGCGCGGTCGAGCGATCGCAACGTGCTGCTGATGCACGACATCAAGACCGCGACGGTGAAGGCGCTGCCGGAGATCCTGGCGTGGATCGAGGCCGAGAACCACCGGCGCTCGGAGTCCAAGCAGCGGCCGATCCGGATCGTCCAGGCGCCGATGCTCGCGGCCGAGCAGCTACCGGCCGGATTCTCCACCTGGACCACCGATGCCGTGGCCCGGGTCACGGGCATTCGGACCGCGCTGACCTCCGTCCTGCCCTGAGCTGCGATGAGCTGCGATGAGCTGCGATGAGCTGCGATGAGCTACGATGAGCTACGATGAGCTACGATGGCGCGATGCGCTGGCTGGTAGCCCTCGTCGCGATCTGCGGAGCCTGCGGCGACGACGCGTTACCGCTCCCGGATGCCGGGCCGACCGGGCACCCGTCGATCAAGGGCACGCCGGTGGAATCGTTCGAGACCACGTCGTGCTCGACGGGAACGGTGCTCGAGCTGTCCCGCCAGATCGCCGAGGAGACCGACTGCCTGATGCCCGGGCAGCTCGTCAAGTTCGACGTGGTCCGCGGCCTGCAGATCACCGGATCCGCGGTGCTGCCGTATCTCGGTGCCAGCGCGCGCACCGATCTCTACGCCGCCGCGGCGGTCGCGGGCGCGACGCCGCTGCAGATCACGAGCGCGTTTCGCACGTTGGTGCAGCAGTACCTGCTGTTCCGCTGGTTCTCGCTCGGTCGATGCGACATCACGGCAGCGGCGGATCCCGGGCGATCGAACCACGAGAGTGGTCGCGCGATAGATGTCGGCAACTATGACGCGTTCGTGACGATCCTGGGCGATCACGGCTGGGCGCACGATGTGCCCGGCGATCCGGTGCACTTCGATCACCTGGCCTCCACCGACCTGCGGGGCACCGACGTGCTCGCGTTCCAGCGGCTGTGGAACCGCAATGCACCGGACGATCCGATCGCCGAGGACGGCGCCTTCGGCCCGGCCACCGAGGCTCGGGTCAAGCGGGCGCCGGCCGAGGGCTTCGGGATCGGAGCGGTCTGCGCGGCACGCCGGCGATTCGAGGTAGTGCTCCCTGACATCGCTGTCCTGCCTGACAGCTGGGAGGCCGATTGACGCGCGCTACCGGTCCGTGACCGACGCGCGAGCGGCACCCCCGTCCCCGCGCTGGCGGTCGCGGGCCGCTGATGATCCGGACGGCGGAGCACTGGCATGGCCATCGCGGGGTTTGTGGTAGGGTGCACAAGGGCCGGTCATGTTTCGAATTCGTCAATCGTATCGGGAAGATGTCGATCAGGTGCTCGCCGTGGCGGAGCACCTGGACACGGTGAACCTGCCCGCGGATCGCGGGCACATCGAGGCGATCCTGGACCGCTCGGAGAAGGCGTTCGCCGCCACCGTTCCGGTGGTCGAGCGCGAGTTTCTGTTCGTGCTCGAGGATCTCGCGAACAAGCGGATCATCGGCACCTCGATGATCTACGCGCAACACGGCACCAAGCGCGCGCCGCACATCTTCTTCCGCGTCGAGAGCGACGAGCGCTACTCGGTGACGCTCGACCGCCACTTCCTCCATCAGACGCTGCGCATTGGCTACAACTACAACGGGCCGACGGAGATCGGCGGGCTGATCCTGCTACCGGAGTACCGCCGCAACACCGAGGCGCTCGGCAAGGCGCTGTCGTACGTGCGGTTCCTGTTCATCCGCATGCACCGGCCGCTGTTCCGTGCGCAGGTGCTGTCCGAGCTGCTGCCGCCGCTCGAGGCCGATGGCACCTCGAAGCTGTGGGAGGCGCTCGGCCGCAAGTTCACCGGCCTCACCTATCAGGAAGCGGATCTGCTCTCGAAGGACAACAAGGAGTTCATCCACGCGTTGTTCCCCGACGACCCGATCCACACCGAGCTGCTGCCCGATGACGTGCAGCGGATCATCGGCAAGGTCGGGCCGGGGACGCAGGCCGTGGAGCTGATGCTCCGCCGCATCGGCTTCGAGTACGCGGGCCAGATCGATCCGTTCGACGGTGGACCGCACTTCATCGCGAAGACCGACGACATCACGCTGGTCAAGAGTGGTTCCGAGGTCGAGGTGCGCGCCATCGACGTCGCGGATACCGAGCGCCCGTGGGCGATGATCGCGGTGCAGAACGGCACCACGCGGCCGCAGTTCCGCGCGATCGGAACGCGGGTGATCCCGCTCGGTGGTGGGGTGGTCGGAATCACCGAGGACGCGCGCAAGCGACTCGTCGTCGAGGATGGCCAGAAGGTATGGCTCTGCTACGGCTAGGGTTCCTGGCACTCGCCGCGTGCGCTCGAGCCGGTGCGCAGCCGAGTGTGGCGTCCGGACTGAAGGTGCCGCCCGGCTGGCAGGTGCTCCCCGAGCTGGCGACCTCGGTCGGTGAAGCGACTAAGACCGAGGGTGTGATGGTCGACGGTGTCGAGGCGTGGGGAGAGACCGCGCGCGGCTGCTACGCCGTCTGGTTCGTGCTCCACGGCACGCACGCGAGCGCCGAAGCCGTGCTCGCTGGCCTCGCGAGCGCACAGCTCGTCACCTCCAACGTCGTGACGCCGGAGTCCGGAGCTGGCCTGGTCGCCGCGACGTTCACCAGGCCGCCGTACACCGGCCGGTTGCGCGCGCGCGCCAGCGACGGGACGATCACCGCCATGGCGTGCTTCGCCAACGAGCGCGAGCCCGTGTCCTGCGAGTCTGGGTGCACCACGCTGCTCGGAGCGATCCCATGAGGACCGTGATCGCGGCCCTGATGGTCGCGATGTGCCACGTAGCGCACGCCACGCCAGCGCCGATGGTCCGGCCGCCCGTGGGCTGGACCGCGGATCCCGAGCGCGCCTCGACGCTGGCCACCAAAATGTCTGCGCTGCGCCAGCTCGGCGGTGCCAAGGTGATCATTGCGACCGAGGTCTACGTGCCATCCACGCCGGGCGTGGCCCTGTTCGTGACGCGGATCTCGTCGGAGAAGCTGACGGAAACCACGACCGAGGCAGCGCGCGCTGCGCTCGAAGATTTTCGCACCAGCGCGCCAAGGCCGTATGACTGGCGCGATGCGGCGGATCCGGACACCGGATCGTACATCGCGCACGCAGCGTGGACGGACCTCTCGATGCACACCCAGACCGTTGGCACGCTGGTGATCGTGGCAACGGCGACCACCGTGGTCACCGTGCGCGGCGAATGCCTGTCCGCGGATGGTGGCGATGGTGCGCCGGTGAACGCCTGTACGAAGGCCCTGAGCACGCTCGACACCGGCGTGCCGAGGGCCGAGCGCCTCGCGATCACGATGCCGCCGGCGGCTGCCCCCGATCCGGAGCCCGTGCGACCGGCCGAGGAGCCCGCGCGGCTCACCGACGGCCAGCAGGTTCATCTGACGCCGATGACGTTCTCGGAGAGCAAGCCCGATCGAGATCGCCGTCCGATCTATCTCGGCGCCGGGATCGTCGTGCTCGCCGCCGCGTTCTGGTGGAACCGCCGCCAACGCGAACGGTTCGACCGCGAGGATGCCGGTGGGCCACCTGCAAGGTCGCGCGTGCCGCGTGGTGACGAGGATGCCGATGATCTGGCTGCTGCCGCGCGCGGCGACGAGCCGAAGGACGAGACATGACCGACGACACCGTGAGTACGTCCGGTGCGCTGACCGGCGAACCGATCCTGATCGTCGATGACGAGAAGAATATCCGGCGCACGCTGCGGATGGTTCTCGAGGGCGAGGGCCACGTGGTGCACGAGGCCGGATCGATCGCCGAGGCCGAAGTCATCGTGATGCGCGAGCCGATCGATCTGATCCTGCTCGACGTCAAGCTCGGCGAGGACAACGGTCTCGACCTGCTGCGGACGCTCAAGTCGCGCGGCGAGGACGGCATGTCGTCGCGCACCTCGGAGATTCCGGTCGTGATGATCTCCGGTCATGCGACGATCGAGGATGCGGTCGCGGCGACCCGCCTCGGCGCCTTCGACTTCATGGAGAAGCCGCTCGATCGCAGCCGCGTGGTGGTCACCGCGCGCAACGCCCTCGAGCGCCGCAAGATGTGGCGCGAGGTCCACGAGCTGCGCCGTGCCGTCGATGCGCGGTGGGAGCTGCTCGGCAACACGGCCGTGATGCAAGATCTGCGTCGCCAGATCGCGAAGGTGGCGCCCACGCGCAGCCGCGTGCTGATCACCGGCGAGAGCGGGACCGGCAAGGAGTTGATCGCACGCGCCATCCACCGCAACGGCGCGGTGTCGGGCGGACCGTTCGTCAAGGTCAACTGCGCCGCGATCCCGCCGGAGCTGATCGAGAGCGAGCTGTTCGGTCACGAGCGCGGAGCGTTCACGGGCGCCGTCGCGAAGAAGCGCGGCCTGTTCGAGGTGGCCGACGGCGGCACGATCTTCCTGGACGAGATCGGCGACATGGCGCTGAGCGCGCAGGCGAAGGTGCTCCGCGTGCTGCAGACCGGCGAGTTCACGCGGGTCGGCGGCGAGAAGAGCCTGCGCACGGATTGCCGCGTGGTCGCCGCCACCAATCGCGATCTCGAGCAGATGTGCAAGGACGGCCAGTTTCGCGAGGACCTGTACTTCCGGCTGAACGTCGTGCCGATCCGCTCGCCCGACCTGAAGGACCGGCCCGACGACGTGCCCCTGCTCGTCGAATCGTTCGTCCGCGAGTGCTGCGACGAGAACGGCCTCGGCTACAAGCCGGTCGACGAGCCGGTGCTCGAGCGGCTCAAGCAGTACGAGTGGCCGGGCAATGTCCGCGAGCTACGCAACGTGGTCGAGCGGCTCGTGATCATGTCCGACGAGGTGATCCGCGAGAAGGACCTGCCGCCGTATCTCGGCGGCCCGCGCGCGGCGAGCCAGCAGCGCGCCTCCGGCCCGCAGACCGCGATCGACCTCGCCCGCTACGCCGGAAAGAGCCTCCGGGAGTTCCGCGAGGAGGTCGAATCCGAATATATCCGGATCCGGCTGGCGGAGTTCGAGTGGAACATCTCGCGCACCGCGCAGGCCCTTGGCATCGAACGCACGAACCTGCACAAGAAGCTGCGTGCCCTCGGAATTCATCGCGGGGAAGGAACTGGAGGATCGGACCATGAATAAGCTCGCACTCGTAGCAATCTGGCTTTCAACCATGGCGACCGTGACGGTCGCGGCGTGCGGTGGCAAGAAGCAGGCGGGCAGCGACAAGCCGCTCGACGTCGCCGCCGTCAACGCACTCGTCCCGGCCTCGCTCAAGGACAAGGTCACGTTCGAGAAGCGCGACATCGTCGAGAAGCGCGGCCGCCATAGCCGCACGTACACGCTCGCCGCCCCGAAGGGCTGGAAGCAGGACATGGACAGCTTCGCGAGCCTCAAGCCCGACAAGGACATGGGCTTCATGACCAAGTTCGACGTCGGCTCGAACTGCGATGGTGACTGCGTCGCGAAGGACTG
>JAYUVX010000175.1:0-45016 GCA_043753855.1 Myxococcales bacterium
CGCGAGAGATGGGGCAGTTCCTGTTCGGTCGCGGTGAGGGCTCCGCGCAGCCGTCCCTCGGTCGGGTCGGCGAGGCGGTCTCGGCGACGCTGCTGCCGCCACACCTGACCCGCGCGTTCGGGCTCCGGCCTTCGCCGCTGCCGGTCCGCGCGGGGCTCGCTGCGTTTCGCAGGCTGTACCATCAGCTGCCGGCGCGGTTCGTGGCGCTCCCCGCGCGTGCCGCTGCCGTGCGCCGCCTCGAAGGGCAGCCACCGAGCCGGCTCGCCGCGTGGACCGAGCGCCAGCTGTTCGGGCTCGCGCAGCGCGCCACGGGACAAGCTCGGAGCTAGCCGAAGGTGAAAACAAAGGCGGCCGCGCAGCCAGCCCAAAGACATCTGTGCGAAAGGGAGGCTCAGGTTTGGCTGCGCGGACCGCGAGAGGAGCCTGAGCAAGCGGCGTGCTCGAGCGTCGAGCGTGCAGGTGGTCGGATTCCTTCGCGCCGATCTCGCTCGATCACCGTTCGCGACGTCGCACGGCCGGTCGCTGCGACGACGCAGCGAGCTTAGCGGTAGCTGCCTGGGTCGAGATTGAACCGCTTGATCCAGCGCTGGATCTGCTTGCGGTCCTTGTCGAGCGCGCGAGCGACCGCGGACACGTTGCCCTGGTGCTCGCGGAGCGCGGCGACGACCTGGTCGCGCACCTTTTGATCGGTCTCGCTGAGCACGACCGGTCGCGGCGCCCCGGGTGGGCGGCCGGTGCGGACCGAATCCGGCAGGTGCTCCGCGCGGATCGGCTCGGAGCCGGCGAGGACGTGCGCGGTCGCCAGCGCCTGCTCGAGCTCGCGGACGTTGAGCGGCCATGGATAGCGGAGGAGCAGGCGCGCGGCGTCGATGTCGAACCCGGGGTGATCCGCGGCGAACAGCCGCTCGTGGAGGGCACCGATCAGGAGGCCGAGGTCGGTGCGGCGCTCGTTGAGCGTCGGCACCGCGACCCGGAATCCGGCGAGCCGCGCGAACAGATCATGGCGGAACGAGCCTTCGGCGACCATGTCGTCGAGATCGCGGTGGGTGGCGGCGACGACGCGCAGATCGATCTCGACCGCGCGCGTGCCACCGACCGGCATGACCTCGCGTTCCTGCAGCACCCGCAGCAGCGCGGCCTGCGATGCCGGTGGCAGATCGCCGATCTCGTCGAGGAACAGGGTCCCGCCATTGGCTGCGCGGACGAGGCCATCGTGGTCGCTCTGGGCGCCCGAGAACGCGCCCTTCTTGTATCCGAACAGCTCGCTCTCGACGAGGTTGTCGGGGAGCGCGCCGCAGTTGACCGGAACGAACGCACCCTTGCGGCCCGACTGACCGTGGATCGCGCGCGCGATCACTTCTTTGCCGCTGCCGCTCTCGCCCTCGATCAACATCGGGATCTCCGACGATGCGATTTGCTTCAGCCGGGTCAGCTCGTTCTGCCACGCCGGCATCAGCGTCACCGTGCCCGGCGCGCCTTCGGCGGGCAGCAGCTCGAGCAGCGGCACTGCATCGGGCTCGATCAGCAGCCGCTCGAAGAACAGGAACAGCGTGTGACCGAGCTCGATCAGCGAGCCATCGGTGAGCACCGCGCGCTTGGTGGTGTGGCCATCGACGATCGTGCCGTTCTTGGACTCGGTATCGGTCAACACCCAGCGCCCGAAGCTCGGCTCGATCCGCGCGTGTCGCGAGGACATCCATTTGTCTGGGACCCGCACCGTCAGCTCGTTCCCGGTCATCTCGGCGCGTCGCTCGGGCCCACGGCCGAGCGCCACGCCGTTCAGCTCGGACAGCCGATAGCGCACCGAACCGGCGCGCGGCCGTCCGCATTCGAGAACCAAAAGCAGCACGGGCTCGGGCCTCGGCCCGACCCGTCCACTGTTGCCATCCTCGTGAAAGCTGAGGGTGGTGCCGTGCGCGTCGCCCACGCCCGCATCTTACAACACGCTTCGCGTAACCTCGAATGTCAGACGGCTCCGTTAGCGTCGGGACGTGGGCGATCTTCTCCGCTTCGAGCTTGGACCACGGTGCGGCCTCCGCCGCGGCAGGAGTGCGACCGCCTGGTATGCCGAGGGCTGCGCGCTCGAGGGCTCCGACCCGGCAGGTGCCGTGGCCGCCTACGAGCGCGCCATCGCGGGCAACCCGGACCTCGCGGACGCCTACAACAATCTGGGTCGCGTCGTTCACGACCAGCACGATGTGGGCGCCGCGCCCCGGGCGCTGCCGCTCGCCGAGACCTACTACCGGCTCGCGGTTTGTGTGGATCCTGACGTCGCGTTGTACTGGTTCAACCTCGGAGTTTCCGTCGAAGATCAGGGCCGCGTCAGCGAGGCGATCGGGGCGTACGAACGCGCGCTGACGATCGATGGCTCGTTCGCCGATGCGCACTTCAACCTGGCGCGGCTGCTCGAGCTGGTCGGTCGCCGGAGCGCCGATGAGCTGGTCCTGCGCCGCGCGGTTCGCCATCTCGTGCGCTATCGCGACCTCGCACGCGCCGGCTGATCCGCCACGAGGCCGCCGTGGACGGGAGTGCTTGGCGTCGTCGCATGCGACTTCGATGGGACGAAGCTGCGGCGGCTCGACCGCAGCCGATCCCGGGTCAGCCTCGTTTTCGATACCAGCCGATCTTCAGGTAGTCCGCCTGGGTGAAACCCACCGGATGGTCGGGCTCGGGGGCGATCACGGTCTCGCGCTCGAAGCCGGGTCCGATCGTGGCGGCCACCAGCTTGTCGAACTCGGCACGCTCGACGCGGCTCGTGCAACACGCGGCCACCAGCACGCCACCCGGCCGCACGAGCGGGGCGGCGGCGCGATACAGCTTCTTGTAGCCGGCGAGCACGGCGGGCACCTGCTGCTTGTTGCTCGTCATCGACGGTGGATCGACGATCACCAGATCGTACGTCGTGCCGGGCGAGTGGGATGGCAGCCACGTGAACACGTCCGCGTGGACCAGCTCGTGCTTCGCGGGATCCGCCACGTGATGCGCCTTCGCGAACGCGAGTGCTCGCTCGCTGCCATCCACCTGCACCACGTGCGCGGCACCGGCGAGCTCGGCCGCCGCTCCGAGCATCCCGGAGTAGGAGAACAGATTCAGGACGCGCGTACCCGCGAGCGGCGCGGTCCGCACGGCTCGGCGTAGCCCGCGCAGATCGAGGTAGGTACCGGACTTCTGCCCGCCGTCGAGATCCACCGAGAACGTCATGCCCTCCTCGGTGAACGTCGTCACCTCCGGCGGCGTTCCTCGGAGCACGCGTGGCGTGGCCTCGGTACTTCGCCGCCGATGCGCAGGCATCAGCAGCACGTGTGGAATCGAGAGCTCGCGAGCGAGCACGTAAGCGGAGAACCGGGTCAGTGCATCGGCACCGCGCGCATAGCTCTGCGCGACCAGCGTGTCGCCGAACCGGTCGATGACCACCGCCGGGAGCCCATCGCTGTCGCCATGCACGAGCCGGAGGCCATCGGTCTTCCTGCTGAGCTCGGCGCGCTTGGCGAGCGCCGCCGTCAGCTTCTGCTTCACCCACGCGGCATCGGGCCGGGCATCGCCGCGCCGGAGCACGCGGATCGCGATGGCCCCCTCGGCCTCGTAGAAGCCGTAGCCGAGGACCTTGTTCGAGCCGTCGATCAGGCGGAGCCAGTCACCATCGCGAAACACCAGCGCCGCGCTGCTCAGCGTGTCGCGAAAGATCCAGGGATGGTCGCGGAGCACGACACCGGCGGCTTCCTTTTTCAGCTGATAGCGGCGCGGCATCATGGCCCGCCTGTGCTAGCAGGTTCTACGGCCGGGCGCGCGGGTCCATGAGGTCGTTCACGCGGCGAAGCCCGCTGGGGAGGCGGTCGACGACGATGAAGTCCGCACGCCCCGCTGCGATCGCGGCATCGAGGTCGGGGAGCAGCGCCTCGGCGCTCTCGATGCAGGTCGCGATCCCCAGCTCGTTGCGCAGCCGATCTGCGAGCGGTGCCGCGGCCAGCCTCGCACTGCCATCCCCGGGCGAGCTGACCCACAGGACGTTGACGCCCGCGCGCACCAGCTGCGCGGCATGAGCGACCACCGCGGAACGGGCGGCGGGTCGATCGCGCACCACGGCACCGAGCCACGAGCCTGCACGCCACTTGCTGCGCGCGGCCGCCAGTGTTGCGGGCAGCGCCTCGATCGCGAGTGGCTCGACGCCGGGGTCGAGCACCAGCAGATCGAAGCCGGCGAAGGCTGCGTGCTCGGCGGCGATCGCGGCCGTGGCACCGGCGGTGATCCGCAACGCGATCCGCGCGCCCTTGCCATGCACGAAGTCGACGATCCGACGCCACGCGACGATCGCGTCATCGGAATCGATCGCGGAGGCGGGCAGGGTGGATGTCACCACCAGGCCGGCGCCGGCCGCGGCCGCAGCGCCGAGCGCGACGAACGCGTCGTCGTCGGGCGTGGGGCCGCACGGCGGCGAGACCGCGATCCGCGATGGCGCGCGCACCGAACCGAGCGCGATCGGCAGCGCGGTGGGCGGCGGTGGCGGATCCCGGGGCACGCCGGCCTTGGCCGCGAGCAACAGCTCGACGCCGCGCGCGAGGTGCGGATCGCGCTTGGCCACCGAGGCATGACTGACGCGCAGGCTGCGGGTCATCAGCGAGTAGGTGAGCTCGACCGGCGTCATGTGCATGTAGCGCTCGGTACCTTCGAACCACTCGAGGCTCGCCTGCGCCGCGGCTTGCAGCGCGAGCACCTCGGGGCGGCGGCGGGCCTCGTACGCGGCGAGTGCGGTCGGAATATCCCGACCGTTCAGGTTCACGAGCTCGTCGCGCAGCGCGATCGAATCCTCCATCGCGAGCTTGGTGCCCGAGCCGATCGAGAAGTGCGCCGTGTGCGCGGCATCGCCGAGCAGGACCACGTTGCCCGCGTGCCAGCTGCCGCAGCGCACGGTCGGGAAGTTCCGCCAGATCGATCGGTTCTTGATCAGGTGATGGCCGGCGAGCTCCTCGGCGAACACGTCCTCGAGGATCCGCACCGTGGTGTCCTCGTCGGCGGTGTCGAGGCCCGCGGCGCGCCAGGTGTCCTCGCGGCACTCGACGATGAACGTCGAGCCCTGCTCGTGGTAGCGGTACGCGTGCACGCGAAACAGGCCGTGCGGCGTCTGCTTGAACAGGAACGTGAACGCGCGGTACGGGACCGTGCAGCCGAGCCAGACGAACTTGTTCGGCCGCACGTCGACTTGCGGCTGCAGCTCGGCGGCGAGCGCTTCCCGCACCCAGCTGGCCACGCCATCACACGCGACGATGACATCCGCGGTGACCTCGGACAGCGAGCTGATCGGATGCTCGAACTCGATGTGCACGCCGAGCCCGCGCGCGTGGCGCTGCAGGATCTCGAGCAGCGTCTTGCGCTCGAGGCCGCAGAACCCGTGCCCCGTCGACCGCAGCACCTCACCCGCCACGTGGATCTCGATATCGTCCCAGCGCGCGAAGCTCGCGGTGATCTCGGCGTGGGTCTCCGGATCCGCCGCGGCGAGGTGCCCGAGCGTGGCATCGGAGAACACCACGCCGAACCCGAACGTCTCCGCCGGCCGGTTGCGCTCGTAGATCACGACCTCGTGCTCGGGAGCGCTGCGCTTCACCAGGATCCCGAGGTAGAGCCCCGCCGGGCCGCCGCCGATGCAGGCGATCTTCACGGGTGCGACCGTACCAGAGCGGACGGCCTGGTAGCGCCGAGGGGTGAGCGAGACGGTCTGCCCGCTGTGCAACGCTCCGCCTCCCCGGGGCGCGATGGGACAGCGTAGATTCGGAGCGAGACACGAGTGTGACAATCCAGCCGGGGCAGGCACTTGGGCGGCGGTCCACGCGTTGCACAACGGCGGAGCTCAACAGGAGTTCCGCTCATGCATCGTATGGTTGCTCTCGCTTCACCCATTCTCGCCCTCATGGGCTGTGTAACTGCCGACGGCGAGCTCGAGCCCGGGCTCGACGTCGGCGTATCACTCCCACCTGGCGCGCACTTGGTCTCCCAGGCCGAGCCGCTTGGCGACGCAGATCCGACCACCGTGATCTTCGACGTCGTGAAGCCCGACAACGAGCCGTGCAACCGCGTCGCGTACCACGGCGGTCACGTTCTCGATCACGTCAAGATCCAGAACATCTACTGGGGCTCCTACTGGAACGACACCCGAATCGACGGCGGCGCCGTGCTGCGCCAGAAGGTCGACACCGCCTGGCAGGTCATCGGTAACAACCGCTCCTACTTCAGCGGAATGCTCGAGTACGGCAACTACTTCTAGACTCCCGGACCGGGCAGCTACCTCGGTGGCGTGGTCGACAACGTCGATCCGCCGTTGCAGGTCTACGACGCCGACGTGGAGACGATGATCGAGACCGTGATCGCGTTCGGTCTCGTACCATCGAACACCGACGCCAACATGCTCTACGTCGTGTACCTCCCCAAGGAAACGACCTCGCATCCCGATCTCGAGAGGGGCTGGGGATCACACTATTTCGCATTCTCCAGCTCTGCAAACAACCTCCCGGTCTACTTCGCGACGATCACTCCGACCGTCAGCCTCGACACCCTGACGTTGCTCTCCTCCCACGAGGTCGACGAGGCCATCGCCGATCCGGATCCGCGAAGCACTGCCACCACGGGTTGGGACGAGATTGGCGACCCATGTCAGTCTCTCTCGTCGCGAGGGTATCGTTTCAACGGCTATCTGCTCGAGCGGTCGTGGTCCAACACGCTGTGCGGGTGCGTGTCTACGGTCGCGAAGCCGTTCGCGAGTCGCCACGACATCGTGTGGAGCGACAACGTCACCGGCGACGTCGGGCTATGGCAGATGAACGGCAGCTCGAGCGTGCGCACGTTTGGAACGATCGCACGCTCGATCCTCCTGGACTGGAAGATCGTCGGTACCGGCGACTTCGACGGCGATGGCGATGGCGAGGGTGATCTGCTACGGCGCAACACACAGACC
Source organism: Myxococcales bacterium (assembly GCA_043753855.1). Classification (GTDB taxonomy): domain Bacteria; phylum Myxococcota_A; class Polyangia; order Haliangiales; family Haliangiaceae; genus JABFXX01. The sequence continues at coordinate 6,944 of JAYUVX010000175.1, forward strand.
CGTCGAGTCGGCGTGTGGCTGTTGCACGGCGAGTCGGTCACGAACTGGGACGGCGTGCCGTTGATGCAGTCGTTCTTCGCCCAGGAGGTTCAGGGCGTCGGCGACTTCGACGGCGACGGTATCTCAGACGTGCTGTGGCGCGACCCGGCGACCGGCGACGTCTCGATCGTGCTGGTGGGCGCGAAGTACGATGCGCCGATCTTTCCGCCCCGGATAGCACGTGCGAGGGCAGGACGGTTGCGGTGAGGCGCGCCGGATCGCCGGCGAAGCGGATCCGCAGATGCGGATCCGGATCGGAGTAGCGCACGAAGAACCAGTGCGTGACGTCGCCGGCGGCCAGCGCGTCACGGACCAGCGGCGCGACCGCCTCGCGCAGTACGCGGTCGGTCGTGGATTCGTCAACGACGTCATCGCCATCGCCGGCGCCGGCGCCGTGAAACCGTCGCTGTACACGCACGCGCCGTTCACCGGAACCGGCAACTTTTCGATCGAGCTCGAGCCGATGTCGTGGACCGACACGGCGTACAGGTGGAACAGCTGGGTGGTGACCGCGAGCGACACATTTCCCGCGCAATCGGCAGCGGCGCTGGCGACCTCCGGTGTGGAGGCAAGCCCGCCGAAAGACATTAGATGATCGGCATAAAGGTCGATCTGCGTCAGCGGCACGGGGAGAACTGGATGCCTTCGACCGTGTAGGTGGCGTATCCCGTACCGCTCTCGGTGCCGCAGACTTTGACGGCCGATGGCAAGCTCGAGCTCACAGCCTGTTCGGTCATGTCAACGTTGGCGCCGTCGGCGCCGTCCTCTGGTTGCACGCAGGCGCCGTCGCCGGTGATCGGAATCATGAGGCCAAGAAGGAGGAGTGGTGAGCACGTGCGCTTCACTCGGCGGGTAGGAGCACGTGCGCTTCATTCGAACCCGCTGCGATCTATCGAAGTACTGGACGTGTCACAGCGGTTCGCGTCGCTGTTACGCGGGCGCGACTCGCGAAGATGGCACCGCTGCCGATCGTGGCTAGCCGTCCTTCGCCAGCTCGGTGAGCTTGTCGAGCACCGCCTGGAGATCCGGTCGCTCGTCGAGGACGCGCAGGCACGGATCTCCGGGCCATGACGACACGCGCTCGAGCGCGTTCTTGATCGTGAACTGCCGCGCATCGAGCCCGGGGATCACCTCGGACCAGACCAGCGGCATCGACACCGGCGCGGTCGCGACCGGCCGCACGCTGTACGGAGCAACCAGCAGCTGACCGTGCGCGTTCTGCCCCCAGTCGAGGTACACGCGGCCACCGCGCGCGGCCGGATTGCGCAACGTCGTCGCCATGTGCAGATGCGAGCGTTCGATCAGCAGGCCGATCAGGTACGCGAGCGTCCGCGCTTGATCGAAGGTGCACTGCCCGGCGAGCGGGATCAGCACGTGCAGTCCGCTCTGGCCCGAGGTCTTCACGTAGTTCGGCAGCCCGACCGCCTCGCACAGCTCGTGGATCGCGAGGGCGAGCGGCACCACGTGCTCGCGCGGAGCGTTCTTGGGATCGAGATCGACGATCGTCCAGTCCGGTCGTTCGAGCGCACTGATCCGGCTCGCCCAGCAGTGGATCGGGATCGATGCCATGTTCGCGACGAACGCGAGGCCATCGGCATCGTCGATCAGCACGTAGTGGATCTCGCGCTGGCTGTGTTCCGACCACAGCGCCGTGGTGCGGACCCACGGCGGGATCCAGTCGGGCATGTCCTTCTGATAGAACCGCTCGCCATCGATGCCATCGGGGAACCGGTCGAGCACGGTAGGCCGATCCTTGAGATACGGCAGGATCCACGGTGCGATCGCGCGGTAGTACGCGACGAGCTCGCCCTTGGTGATGCCGTCGGCCTTCCAGAACACCTTGTCGAGCCGGGTCAGCCGCAGCTCGCGGACCTGGGAATCGACCACCAGCTCGAGCGACTCGCCGGGTCCGGGCTCCTTGGGCTCCCGGGGCGCCGCCTCCGCGGTGGTCCGCATCGGCATCCTGCAGTCCTTGCAAGCCTTGTCACGGCGCAGCCGCTCGAACACCGGAAACCGCAGCGAGGAATCCGCCAGCCACTCTCGGTAGCGGACCTGGACGACCAGCTCGGGCTCGATCCACACCGCGTCGCGCGAGCCTTCGGGACGCGGGAACGTCGGCTTCCAGCGCGGCTTGGCCGAGAGCTCGCGGGTCAGCTCGGCGAGCAGCTTGTCGTCAAAGCCGGTGCCGACCTTGCCCGCCCACATCCAGCGCTCGTCGACCCACACGCACAGGTGCAGGGCGCCGAGCCCGGTGCGCGAGCCCTTCGGCGCCGTGTAGCCGCACACCGCGAAGTCCGCCTCCGGATCCGCCTTGAGCTTGAGCCAGTCGGGCGAGCGCTTGCTGCGATACGGCGAAGCCGCCTTCTTGGCGACCACGCCCTCGAGGCCACGCGCGACCACCTGCTGCAGCAGCGCCTCGCCCATCGCCGGGATGTGGTCCGCAAACCGCAGCGGGCCCACGGTCGGGAGGATCCGCTGAAGAAACGCCTTGCGCGCGAGTAGCGGCAGCGAGCGCAGATCGAACCCGGCGACGCCGATCAGATCGAACACCACATAGGTCACCGGGGCGGAGAGGGCGGTGCGCTGGATCTCGCTCGTACGATGGAGCTGGCCGCGGAACGACAGCTTGTGAAAGTCGGGCTTGCCGTCGCCATCGAGCACCACGATCTCGCCGTCGAGGATCAGATCGGGAAGCGGCAGCGCACGGATCGCCGAGGTCAGCTCGGGGTACCGGTCGGTGGCATCGAGCGAGCTGCGATAGCGCAGCTTCGCCTGGCCCGCCCCGCCGTGCGCGAGCATGCGAAACCCATCGTACTTGAGCTCGAAGATCCAGTCGGGGGACGAGAACGGCGCGTCGGCGGTCTGACATAGCATCGGCTCCACGGATCCCGGCGCGATCACCTTCTTCGGCACACCCTGCGCCGACAGATCGGCGAGCACTTGCGCATGCCGCGGCGCCCGCGCTGCCAGCTCTTCGATCGTGAGCCCCGACAGCACGCTCGCCGCCGACAGCGGCGCACCGCCTGCACGGAACTGCTCGGCGGGCTCGTCGCGCTTCTTGATCAGCAGCCACTCGTTCGAGCCGCGCCCCGATTGCCTGCCGCGCTTGCCCTTGCCGGTGTGGACGAGCGTGAATGCGCCGCGCAGCTTGTAGCCATAGAGCTCGAACTTGACCTCGCCGTCGGCCATGCCCTGCGCGGGGTCGGAGAGCGGACGAAACAGGCCGCGGTCCCACGCGATCATCGGACCTGCGCCGTAGTTGCCCTCCGGGATCACGGCCTCGAAGTGGACGTACTCGAGCGGATGGTTCTCGACCTTGACGGCCAGCCGCTTGTCGTCCGGATCCATCGACGGTTCCTTGGGGACCGCCCACGAGCACAGCACGCCATCGATCTCGAGCCGGAGGTCCCAGTGCATTCGGGTCGCAGCGTGCTGGTGGACCACGAACATCCGCGGCCCGCGGCCAGTTCCGGGCGTGCTGGCCATCGGTTCAGGTGTGGCGCCTCCGGTCCGCTTGGCGCGGTAGGCGTCCAGTCCCTGGTCTTTAGGATCACTCACGACGGCCCGGTACAATTATCCCATGCCCGCTCGTTCCATCGGTACAGCCACGATCTCGTTCGGTCTCGTCTCGATTCCGACGAAGCTCTACACGACGAACGAGTCCTCGGGCGACATCCACTTCAACATGCTGCACGACGCCGACGGCGCACGCCTGAAGCAGCAGTACATCTGTACGAAATGCAACGAGGTGGTCGACCGCGACCACACGGTCAAGGGCTACGAGCACGCCAAGGGCCAGTACGTGATCCTCTCACCGGACGAGCTCAAGGCGCTCGACGCGGTCGCGACTCAAACCATCGCGCTCGAGGAGTTCGTCCCGGCCTCCGCGGTGGATCCGCTGTATGTCGAGAAGAGCTACTACCTCGGCCCAGACAAGGGCGGCGAACGCGCCTACAAGCTGATCCACGACGCGATGCTCGAGACCGGCCTCGTCGGCATCGCGAGCTACTCGGCGCGCGGCAAACAGTACATCGTGTGTCTGCGCCCGTACCAGAGCGGCCTCATCATCCACCAGCTGCGCTACGCCGGTGAGGTCAAGCCGTGGGCCGAGGTGCCGATTCCGGATCTGCCGGAGATCAAGCCAGCCGAGATCGGGCTCGCGAAGCAGATCATCCAGCAGATCGCGCACGAGACGTTCTCGCCTGACAAGTACAAGGACGAGGTGTCGGAGCGGATGATGGAGCTGATCAACAAGAAGGTCGAAGGGCAGGAGATCACGGTCGCGGCCGAGGCACCCACTGGCAAGGTCATCGATCTCATGGAGGCCCTGAAGGCGAGCCTCGGCATGAGCAAGGGCGCCGAGGCGGAGCGCAAGCCGGCGATCGCCGCCGAGGCCGAGGCCGCTCTCAAGAAGAAGGCCGCGTCCAAGAAGAAATGATTGTCTAGAACTGCTGCTCGTCGAAGTGAAACAGCAGGTAGCGCGGGCTCGCGGTCTCGGGCCCGATCACGATCGCGCCATCGGCATTCGCCGCGTTGCGGTGCACGAGGTGGGCATTCGCGGCGTTCGAGCCGCCCGAGCTGGTGGCGAACACCGAGATCTTCGCACCGAGCTCGATCGGGCCCGCGACCAGCTCGACCATCTCGGCCATGTCGTGTGAGGTGAACGAATCGCTCGTCACGTGAAGCGTCGACACATAATCGAGCGGGGTGCCGGGATGCCAGCCCTCGATCCACGCACCGCCTTCGAGCGGAGCGTCGAGGGTGCGGAAGTACACGTTGGGCGGTCCCTGATCGGAGAGGACGTTGACGACCATCCGGTAGACCTCGTCGTTCATGGTGACCTGGACCACCACGTGCGTGCCGTTCGGCAGCGGGCACGACGGATGACCAGGCGGGACGACGGCGCGCACGGTGCCGTCGAGCCGGCCGAACCCGCTGGTCAGCGAGCGGCCGAACACCGTGGCGCACGGGCGCGCCTTGTCGGTGGAGGCATCGGGGGCGTCCTCGCGCAGCGGCGCATCGGGCAGGGCCGGAACATCTCGGCATCCGGCGATCACGGCGAGGATCACGAGGGCGCGCATTCGAGGACGGTTTTAGTACAGTCTCGGGGTGCCCGAGCTGCCGGATGTCGCGATCTACGTCGAGCGCCTGCAGGCGCTGACGGTCGGCCAGCCCCTGGAGGCCATGCGGATCGCGAGCCCGTTCCTCCTGCGCACGGTGTCGCCCTCGCCGAAGGAACTGGTCGGGGCGGTGGTCGAGACGGTGGAGCGGCTCGGCAAGCGGATCGTGATCGGTGTCGCGGGGGACCGCTACCTCGTGATCCACCTGATGATCGCCGGGCGGCTGCGCTGGAAGAAGCGCGGCGACAAGGTGCCGGCCAAGGTCGGCCTCGCCGCGTTCGACTTCCCGCAGGGGACGCTGATGTTCACCGAGGCCTCCCCGAAGAAGCGCGCCTCACTCCACCTGGTGGCGGGCCGTGCGGGCCTCGCGGAATTCGACCGCGGTGGGCTCGACGTGTTCATGGCCACCCTGCAGGAGTTCGCCGAGCGCCTGCGCAGCGAGCGCCACACCGTCAAGCGCTCGCTCACGGATCCGACGCTGTTTGACGGCATCGGCAACGCGTACTCCGACGAGATCCTCCACGCGGCGAAGCTGTCCCCGTTCCGGATGACGTCGTCGATCAGCGATGACGAGATCACGCTGCTGCATCGCGCCTGCATCGACACGCTCACGGTGTGGACGCAGCGGATGCGCGAAGAGGTTGGCGGTGGATTCCCCGACAAGGTCACTGCGTTCCGGCCCGAGATGGCGGTGCACGGCAAGTACGGCCAGCCGTGCCCGGTGTGTGGGACCAAGGTCCAGCGGATCGTCTATGCCGACAACGAGGCCAACTACTGCCCGACCTGCCAGACCGAAGGGCGGTTGCTCGCCGACCGCTCGCTGTCGCGGTTGCTCAAGGAGGACTGGCCGAAGACCCTGGAGGAGCTGGAGGACCGCAGGGCCGGTAACACCACGCCTACACCGCCACTTGGGAGAAAACCGCGCGAGACGTAGATCGGGTCCGGTTCCGGTGCGTTTGCCCTGGAACGATGAAGAAGCTCCTCGCAGGTTTCCTGCTCACCGCCGCGCTCGCTGGCTGTGGTCCCAAGCACTCGAACTTCGTGAAGGTCGACGACGTGGCCCTCGGGCGGGTCGTGATCTATCGCAACGGCGTCGCCTACTACGAGCGGCGGGCCACGGTGAAGGGCGGCTTCCTCACGGTCAGCGTGCCGCGCGATCGCGTGGATGACTTTTTGAAATCGCTCACCGTGGTCGACGCGATCTCGAAGCAGCCGTTGCCGGTCTCGATCCCGCGGGAGCAGGCGGGCGATGGCGCCTACCTGGTGATGAAGCTCCAGCTGCCGAGCAAGGCGCCGGCCGATGTCGTGCTGACCTACGTGACCGAATCGCCGGCTTGGAAGCCGAGCTACCGCGTGGTCGTCGGAGAGAAGGGCAAGGTCCTCGTCGAGGGCTGGGCGATCGTCGACAATACCTCCGGCGAGGACTGGAAGGATGTGCTCGTCGGGGTCGGCTCGAGCTCCGCGCTGTCGTTCAAGTACGATCTGTGGAGCGTGCGTCAGGTACATCGCGAGACGCTGGCGTCCGAGGAGAAGTTCGCGGTCGCGCCACCGACCGGCATCTCGCCCTACGGCGGCGCGGGCCCGACGGCGACCGACGGTGATACGGCGATCGCCGAGCTCGGTGACGACGAGATCCGTCGCCCGCAGGGCCACCCCGAGGACAAGAACGCCGAGCGGGTCGCCACCCGCGAGCCGGTCGGCCCGTCGCCTGCCCCGATGTCGGGCAGCGCCGCGGGCTCGATGGAATACGAGGAGTCGATCGAGACCACCTCCCTCGACACGAGTGGCAACGGCGGCAGCATCACCGGCGGCAGCAAGCGCACGAAGGCTCGTCAGATCCGCCCGGCCAAGAAGGTGGCGATCGCGCCACCGCCGCCGAGCGACGCGCGAGTCTCCACGGGTGACTCGAAGATGCGCAACATCAAGCAGCAGCTCTCCAGCAACAACAACACGATCGTCGTCGAGGGCTACGGCGACGCGAATCGTCCCGATGCCATGCGCCGCGCGAACGACCGCGCCAACATCGTCCGCAATCAGCTGATCGATCAGGGCGTGGCCCCGGCGCGGATCAAGGTCGTCACCAAGGTCGAACCGAACCAGGCCGAGCGCGTGCGGCTCGTCGCCCAGGCACCGAGCCCCGAGGAGCAGAAGCAGGCCCAGGCGGCCGCGCAGAAGGGCATGTCGATCGATGCGCAGCCGGTCGGCGAGAGCCACTTCGCGAACCCGTCGCCGATGACCGTCGACAAGGGCGCGAGCGCGATGGTGTCGATGATGCGCAAGGAGACCGAGGGCGAGGTCGTGTACCTCTACGATGCCGAGAGCGAGCGCGGCAACGCAGCCTTCGCGTTCCGGGCGGTCCGGTTCAAGAATCCGACCGACTCCACGCTCGAGACCGGCCCGGTCACCGTCTACGGCAACGAGCGGTTCATCGGCGAGGGACTCACCGAGCCGGTGCCTCCCAAGGCCTCGGCGGTGGTTCCGTACGCCCTCGATCGCCAGATCGTCGTCGAGCGCAATGACGGCGAGGACAACAAGCTGTCGCGGCTCGTCACCCTGCAGCGCGGCGTGCTCACCGCGGAGGTCCAGCACATCCGCCGCCAGAAGCTGGTGGTCACCAACCGCCTGCGCGAGCCGGCCAAGGTCTTCATCCGCCACACCGTCAACAAGGGCTGGACGCTGCTCGAGGCGCCGCCCGCATTCGAGCGGGTCGGCGAGGCTCATCTATTCCAGGTCGATCTCAAGCCCGGGGAGGTGCGCACGGTCGAGATCGCCGAGGCCACGCCGATGGAGCGGACGCTCGACCTCAACGCCGAGGTCACGCTCGGCATGATGAAGGTCTATGTCGAGGCGCCCGAGGGCAGCCGCGAGCTGAAGGATCAGCTGAAGAAGCTGCTCGCGATCCATCGCGGCCTGGTGGACCTCACCGTCGATCAGCAAAGCCTGCGTCGCCGCCTCGTCGACTTCAAGGAGCGGATGGACGACCTTCACATGCAGATCGTGACGCTGCAGGCCGTGAAGACCGGCGGCGACCTGATGTCTCACCTCAAGAACAAGATGAAGGACATCTCCGAGCGCGTGCAGAAGACAACGATCAAGATCGTCGATCAGGAGGAGAAGATCATGCTCGCTCGGGTCCAGTTCCAGGATTCGCTCGCCGAGCTGACGCTGCCCGACGCGACGGCCGGCGGGAAGGTGTCGGTCGCGAGCCCGTCGACAAAGCAGTGAACGCCAGGGCGGTGCCGAGAGCCAGCCTCGCGCCACTTGTGTTGGCGACGACGCTTCTCCGTCGTGATCTGATGGTCGACCCGATCTCGTCGATCAGGAACGAACGACAGGAATCGTGGCGTCGCGGAAGCGAACGTTCTCGCAGTGAGGATGTCGTCACTGCTGGACGATCGACGAAGCAACCCTCGGGCAGCTCGAGCGTCTGATCGTGGATCTTCTGCAGCGCGATGCGGTCATTTCCGCGACCAGGGGTGCACCTCCAAGCCCCGACCTCACTTACGCTCCATGCGTGTCGTACACGTGGGCGTTCGTCAGTGCCCTCACCGGGCCCAAGTCCGCCCTCGCCAGGATCAGACGAAGCGTCCCAGCACGGCTGACGCCTCTCGACGATGTGCGCAAGGACCCGACCCTACTGCGCGACGCCATCTATGCCGAGGGGAGCCTGCTGCTCAGGTGGCTCGTAGACAAGAGCGACTACGCGGAGGAGCTCGTCGAGCTGCGCGCGTCGATGGCCGCGCTCGCCAGCAAAGGTGCGCGCGGAACCGGCGCGCTGGTCTCGTTCATCGACGGAGGTCCCGACGCGGCCGGCGTGGCCTTCGAGCTCGAGGAAGGCGCGGTCTCCGAGCACTCGCTCACGACCAAGAAGGCGGTCAAGGCGATCGTGAGCTGGCCGCCGTATCGAGCGCTCGTCGTGCGGTGCGAGGAGGCGCTCGCGAGCGCACCCAAGGTCGGGGGCGAGGCCGACGCAGATATCCGCGCGCTCGTGCTCGGGCTCCTGGCCCCGGTCACAGACACCGTCTTGGTTCGCGCTGCGAGGCAGGCGAAGCTCAAGATCCGGCGTCCCGCTGCTCGCAGGTCACGCGCCGAACCGTCCACCCCAGCCGGCGAAGAGCCCACTGGACCATTGCCGAAATCGAGCACGCGACTCGTGGTCATCGAATGGGTCGGACATTGACGTGGCCGAAGGCTTCCGTTGCCAGCTGCTGTGCGCCGCGTCAGGTGCCCATTCCGGGGCACGTGGTAGCGTCGCCGCATGCGATGCATCGTGCTTGCGACGTCCATCACACTCGTTCTCGCTGCCTGCAGTGACGATGGCGGCAAGGACGCTTCGGTCGACATCGACAACGGCTCGTGCGGCGACCAGCTGCGGTTCACGGGCGAGTATGTCGACTGGGATGCGCAGGCCGGGTTCTGCGGGATCAAAGGCGCGGTGGTCGAGGTCGAGGGCGGCGGCGCGATGGACTCCACCGCACCCAATGGCCGGTTCGATCTGTGCCTGTCGAGCGCCAACGTCAACACCCGCCTGAACATCACGCAGCCCACCGCGGCGTCCCAGTGTACGCAGCCGGCCTCCACGTACACGCTGCCGACCATCCTCTACGTGAACAAGACGGTGATCAAAGCCGGCGGCTTCTTCAGCGGGCGGTCGATGACGATGGCGCGGCAGACCAGCTTCTTCGCGTTGATGGGCCAGACCTTTGACCCGACACGCGCGCTGGTCGTGGTTCACGTCAACGGCATGACGCCGCGGGCCGTGACGCTGTCGGGCGAGCACGGCGCACCATGGGCGATCAACGGGACGACCTGGGCGGCGGGTGACACGGGTGCGTATGTGTTCTTCCCGAATGTGGCAGTGGGCTCGGGCAAGGCCAAGCTATCGCTCGCCGGGGGTGGGCTGGGCGAGGGCGATATTCCGCTGGTCGCCGGCACGATCACGAACGTCGCGCTGATCGCGAACTGATCGGCGAAGGCAGCACACGCACGTGGCGCGCCGCATGCTCGCGCGAGATCGCCACGCCGCAGCTCGACCTCTGCTTCGTGGTCGCGGAGGCATTCGCCGCATCGGGGTTGCACCACGCGACATCGCCGGACCTTGCGTGCGGGGCGTGATCTGCTTCGCGCAGGTGTGCTTCGCGATCGGGTGGGCGTGGGCGAACTTCCACCGGTGCGCGTCCGCGTGCACACCGACAACGGCACCCGGGCGTCGTCCGAGGTCACGTTCACCAAGGGGCAGACCGGCGTGATGACGGCGCCCGTGGACACGACGTTGTTCCACGACATGCTGGTCGAGCTGCAGTGACCCTCACGCGTAGCGCGCGTACTCGGTCGGATCGTGCGCGCAGAACAGATCGACGTCCTGATAGCTCGCATGCAGCTGGCGAAGCGCAGCCGCGGATGCGCGGCGCGCCGCGGGATCCATCTGCGTTGCGCGCTCGAATCCACGGAACCCGATCGGCACCGCGCGCTTGCCATCCACGGCGTGATGATGAAAGTACGCGTCTCCCGCGTGGACCAGCCAGCGATCCTTCGCGTGGACGAGGATCGCCGAGTGGCCGCGGCTGTGCCCATGCATCGGTAGCAGGCCGACCTCGGCATCGAGGCCGCGCAGCGTGGTCACTGCGGGGAGACCCCGCCAGGTATCGCCGTCCTCGCTGTAGACCTCCCACTTGGGGCCGTGCGCCCAATGCGCCTCGAGATAGCGCTCGCGTTCCTTGAGCGTCGTGCGCGCCACGGCGGCCGCGTGCTCGCGCGCGTGGAGGTGCACCTTCGCGTTCGGAAAATCGGGGAGGCCTCCCGCGTGATCGAGGTCGAGGTGGGTGACCACGATGTGGCGGACATCATCCGGATCGAGCCCGAGCGCCGTGACCTGTGCAATCGCGGTCTCGCTGTGATCGAGCGTGGGACCGGCGAGCCGTTTGAATGCGCGAGACAACCCGGTCTTGCCTTCGATGTCTCGCGTGCCGAAACCGGTATCGACGAGCACGAGGCCATCGCGCGCGGTCTCGAGCAGCAGGCAGTGCGCGACCATCTTGCCGCGACCGAACCCGCTGCCGCCGAACAAGAAGCCGGCGATCGGGCACATCGTGGCGCAGTTCAGGTGATGGACAGCGCGGATCGACATCCGACGACGGTAGCGCAGTCGCTACGGCTGGAGGACGAGCTTGACGTGAAACCCGTAGCTCGGGGTCTCGGTGGTCGGCACGTCCCCCATCGAGATCGCTGCCGCGGGCGGGCGCGACAGATAGTTCACGGCATTCAGCACCGCGAACATGCCAACCAGCGCCACCAGCGCGGGCAGGGTCCGCGGCCGTAGCCAGGCCCAGCGTGCGGCCAGCCAGTACTCGAGCTCGCCGACGATCCGCGGGATCGTGGAGCGCGGAGCGCGCCGCACCGTGGCCATCGGCAGGTCCCTTGCCCGATCGAACAGCATCCGTGGATGATCCACACGTCGCGGCCGTGCGCCGGTACGAGAACGCCGCGTTCTGATCATGGGACGCGTGTAGGACAGCGTGCGCGGACGCAGACAGCGCGGTCGGGGCGCGATCCAACCGGGCGAGATCACGTCAGCTCCGGCGCCGCCTGACCGCGGCTCTGGAACGACCCGTGCTGCTGGTAGCGCTTGCGCTGCAGCTTGTTGAGCGTGACCCGCGCCTTCCAGCCAAGGTAGGCGCGCGTGAACGTCAGCATGTTGTTTCGATCGAGATACGGATTCTTCACGCCCGGTGCAACGCCGACGAGCGCGAGCACCTGCTCGGCGACCGAGACCGGGCAGCCCTCGAGCCGGATCACATCGCCGTAGAGCTTGGACTTGGCCGACGCGAGCTTCGCGAAGATGTCGCCGTGAACCGCGGTGTGCGGATCCAGCGTGCTGCGATCCTTGTAGAGGTTCTTGATCTCGATCGGCTTGTCGTGGAGCGTGCCCTTCCAGTCGGCACAGTCGCCGATGAAGATCACCTTCTCGCCGGGGCCCGCGTTGATCGCGCCGTCATACTTGCCGAACACCACGTGCATCCGCGGGAGCTTCTTGTCGGTCTCCTTGTCGAACACGCGGAGGATCTCGATCGCCTCCTCGATCGCGCCCGGGCACCCGCCCCAGCAGTAGTCACCGGACTCGGACTCCGGCGGAGGACCGGCATATGCGGTGATGTTGGTGCCCTCGAAGTACTTCTCGACGCGGATCAGCCCGACCTTGAAGCCCTTGGCGCGCGCCTTGGCCTCGTCGAGCGAGACATCGCCCGTGATCTTGATCTTCGACAGGTCGGTGGTGCCGAACCCGTGCTCGGCCGCGAGGCGGATGTGATCGACCGTGTTCGGATCGATGCCGATGATGTTGCAGCACACCGCGTCGAACGCGACCTGGCTGTTGCCCATGATGATCATGCCGAGCGGGAACGGCGTCGGCGTCAGCATCCGTCCTTCACCGGCCGTGATCGCATCGATCGCGATGAACGAGGGCTGGATGATGTGCTGGAGGTCCGCGATCTTCTCGTTGAGCTTGTGATCATGATCGATCAGGCGATGCCGGTCATCCTGGATCCCGATGTAGGCCTTCAGCGAAAACGTCACCGTGGTCCATGGGTGCGCCTTGAACTTGGGGCAGTTGACGAAGAAATCTGTGCGCGCGATCGGCTCCGGCGTGAACAGGTAGTCGCGGAGCCGGTGCTCGTGAGTCAGCGGGATCTCGACCTGCTGCTCCTCCTCGAAGCAGTAGCGCTTGACGTCCACCTTCTTCAGCATCGCGTCCCAGCCCGACTCGCGCATCGCCACGCGCGTCGGCACCGTGATCCCGCAGCGCTCACCGGCTGCCAGCTCGGTCATCGACGCACCACCGACATCCCGCAGCGCGCGCAGCACGCCCTCGCCGAACTCCGGCCGGGTGTACGCGTACGGAAACAGCGGGCCGGCGGCGACCAGGTTGGGCTTCACCAGCGTGCGCCCGAACGGCCGCAGGCCGAGCTCCTCGAGACCCTCGCGAATGATCGTCCGGATCTTCTCCGGATCGTAATCGCGACAACTACGGAGGATGACCTTCGGTTCTGCCGGGACCTTCATGCCCCGAGCATACCGCCTACGGGTGCGCGGCGGCGGAACCGGTTGCAGGTGCCGCCGGAGCGGCGCCGGAGCTCGAATCATTCGGGGGCGCCGAAAGCGTTTCCGTGGCAGCGGGCGGGGTGGCCGGCGCGGTAGCGCTCGGTCGGTTCTCCGCGTTCATCAGCCAGGTATCGACGGCCGCGAGGTTTGCGCGGACGCCCTCCTCGAGCGTGTCGAGCTTCTCGATCAGCTCGTCGCAGCTCTTGGTGAGCTGCTCGAGATCGTTGGACTTCACGGCAGCGCCGAGCATCGATGGCGCCTGCGTCACCTGCGCGCGCAGCTGATCGAGACCGGCGCGTGCCTCGCTGAGATACCGACCCGCGTCGGCGATCCCGGGCGCATCGGTGCCGAGGCTTCTGCCGCGCACCATCATCGCATCCGCGCGGCGCTGCAAGACCTCGATGTCGCGCGCATGCAGCTTCACGACGCCCAGCGCCTCGTCCTGCATGCGGCCCAGATCAGTGGACTTCTCGCAGCCAGCAGCGGCGAGCGAGAGGAACAGGAGCGACGACAACAGGCGCTTGGAGGTGTTCACGGCGTCCCGGTTGTCCCAGAAGTCGGACCTCGACTCAAGGGGGACAGCAGGGGCGCATCGTCGCTCCACGCACTGCCATGTGCGTCGATCTCGTCCACGTAGGACAGGAACTGAGCGTAGTACGGATGTGCCCCGAGGGTGGCCGAGTCCGCGAGCACCAGCAGGAACCGCACGCGCTCGCCGCGTGCGACGCGCTGCCGCACCACCTCGACCAGCGTGCGGGCCTTGCCGGCGCCGGGCGGGCCGTGGATCAGCGTGATGTCGCCCGAGCGCAGTGCGGCATCGACCGCCGGGCGTTGCTTGTCATCGAGTACGCTGTCGAGTGGAGTCCAGCTCACACCCGCCAGCGGACGCGGCGGCTTGATCCTCGTCGCCACATCGCGCAGCCGCGCCAGATCGCTGGTCGCGAGCGCGGCCTTCGCACGCGCCAGTGCCTGGTCGCCGCGATCGAACGTGACCTCGGGGACCTCGGGATCGAGCGCGTACTCGCGATCGACCTCGTCGACCGGGCGATCCAGCATCAGCCAGAGTGATTGCTCTTCGCGTCGCTCGAGCACGCCGCAGACCGAACCGGGTTCTTCGGGGTGCTCGGCCCACAGCCGGATCGGCTCGCCGGGCGAGAGCCGCAGGTTGTCGAGATCGACGGCGTCGGGCACCGCTACGCGCACCCGCACCCGATCGCCGGGGGCGGATTGCTCGTCGAGGATTCGCAGGTTCGCGAGCGCGATCCCGAGCGCCACGCGCTCCGACAGCACGCGCCCGGATCGCTCGATCGCGAGCTTCGCGCGGGCGGCGAGACGTTCGGACCGCCAGGCGGCTCCGAGGGCATCCAGCCAGTCTCTCGCGTCGGCCGTCACGACTCGAAGCTACCCCGACTTTCGCGCGCGGCAGGCGAGCAACCGCGGCCTCACGTGGCATAATTTCCCGCCCATGCCCGAGTCGACCGCTCCCGAGCGCATCAACCGCAAGACGACGTCGATCGCTCAGCTGCTCGCACGTCGCGTCCAGGAGACTCCCGATCGCGAGGCCTACCGTTATCCGGTAGGCGAATCCTGGCGATCGATGACGTGGAAGCAGGCGCACGAGCGCGTCAAGGCGATCGCCGCGGGCCTGCTGTCGCTCGGCTTGCATCGCGAGGAGCGCGTCGGCCTGTTGTGCAACACCCGCGTCGACTGGCTGCTGTGCGACCTCGGCATCCTGTCGGCCGGTGGCGCGACCACCACGGTGTATCCATCGAGCACGTCGGAAGAGTGCTCGTACATCCTGGCGGACTCCGACACCAAGTACGTGTTCATCGAGGATGCCGCGCAGCTAAAGAAGCTGCTCGCGCATCGCTCCGAGATCCCGAAGGTCAGCAAGCTGATCATGATCGACGGCGGGCCCGAGGCGAAGGACAAGGACTGGGTGATGACCCTCGCCGAGCTCGAGGCGGCCGGAGCCGCCTTCCTCGCCAAGGATCCGCGCGCGGTCGACGAGATCGTCAGCGGCATCAAGGCCGAGCACCTCGCCACGCTGATCTACACCTCCGGAACCACTGGCAAGCCGAAGGGCGTGCGCCTGCTCCACGAGTGCTGGGCGTACACGGCGGACTCGATGGACGCCACGCGGCTGATCGGTCCGGACGACGTGCAGCTCCTGTGGCTGCCGATGTCGCATTCGTTCGGCAAGGTGCTGATGGCCGCGCACGTCGCCTCCGGATCGGTGTGCGCCGTCGATGGTCGAATCCCGAAGATCATCGAGAACTGCGCCGTCGTGAAGCCGACGATCATGGCGGCCGTGCCACGGATCTTCGAGAAGGCCTACAACAAGATCCTCGAGCGCTCGAAGCAGGGTGGTCTCAAGCAGAAGATCTTCGAGCTGGCGATCGCGGCCGGCAAGGAGGGCAGCAAGGTCCGCCAGGCGGGCCGGGAGCCCCACGGCCTGCTGGCGCTCAAGCTGAAGGTCGCCGACCGCCTCGTGTTCGAGAAGGTCAAGGGTACGTTCGGCGGTCGCGTCCGCTACTTCATCTCCGGATCGGCGCCGCTGTCGCGCGAGATCGCCGAGTTCTTCCACGCCTGCGGGATCTTGATCCTCGAGGGCTACGGCCTCACCGAGACCAGCGCGGCGAGCTTCGTCAATCGTCCGAGCAAGTACGCGTTCGGCACCGTCGGCATGCCGATGCCGGGTACCGAGATCAAGCTCGCGCCTGCCGACGGCGAGATCCTGATCAAGTCGCCCGGCGTGATGCAGGGCTATCACAACATGCCGGAGGCCACGGCCGAGGCGCTGACCGAGGACCACTGGCTGCGCACCGGCGACATCGGCGAGATCGATGCGAAGGGCTTCCTCCGGATCACCGATCGCAAGAAGGATCTGATCAAGACCTCGGGCGGCAAGTACATCGCGCCGCAGCACATCGAGGGCAAGCTGAAAGCCGCGTGCCCGTACATCAGCCAGGTGATCGTGCACGGGGACAAGCGAAACTTCGTCACCGCGCTGATCACGCTGGATGCCGAGGCCGTGGACAAGTGGGCGAAGGAGCAGCACGCGAACGGCAAGACCTACTCGGATCTCGCGCAGTCGCCGGAGATGAAGCAGCTGCTGTCGCCGTACTTCGACGAGGTCAACAAGACGCTCGCGAAGTACGAGACGGTGAAGCAGTTCGCGGTGCTCCCCAAGGACCTCTCGATCGACGAGGGCGAGCTCACCCCGAGCCTCAAGGTGAAGCGCAAGGTGGTCGAGAAGAAGTACGCGGGGCTCCTCGACAAGATGTACGAGGGAGCCGTCGCGGCCGAATGAGCTGAAAGTCCACGGATGTGGGGTGGGGCTCGCACCCACGCGAAGCGCGGCGAAGGTGAATGACCGCGCCGCGAAACGCGTTACATAGGGACATGCTTCGTATCGGATCGCTCGCCGTGGTCGCGACCCTCGTCCTGGCTCGCCCCGCGGCTGCCGAGGGTGTCGACTTCATCGAGGACGCCAGGCTCCTCTACCGGGTCGCTGCCTGCGGCAACGCCGAACAGCCGCTGCCGGCGGCGTTGACCAAGGGCGACGACAAGCAGACTACGGCGATCGCCAAGATCGTCGGTCGCCATTGCAAGCAGATCCTCGAGTACATGGGGAAATTTCGCGCCCAGTACTTCGACAAGGGCCGCGCGTGGTTCGACGAGGTCGTACCGAAGAATGTTCCGGCCACCGTGGTGTATCCGTTCGGCGGCGGTGATCTGATCTCCGCGCTGGTGGCGTTCCCGACGGCGACCGAGATCACGACGATCTCGCTCGAGCAGTCGGGCGATCCGCGGCGGATCAAGAAGCTCACCGCGAACCAGCTCGAGACCAGCCTAGGCGTGCTGCGCCGCGATATCGGCGGTCTGATCTCGGTCGGCTCGAACACCAGCGAGAACCTGTCCGCGGGTCAGCGCAACGATCTGCCCGGCCAGGTCAGCTCGTTCCTGCTAGGCATGGTGGCCGGAGGGTACGAGCCGGTGTCGATGCGCTACTTCAAGCTCGATGACACCGGCGCGATCCACTACCTCGAGCCGGCCGACCTCGACGCCGCCGACACGGAGAAGGGCAAGAGCCTCAAGGGTGACTGGCAGGATCCGTCGTTCTCGCCCGCGTTCTCCAACGTCGAGATCCAGTACCGCAAGATCGGGGACACCACCGTGCGGGTTCACCGCCACATCGGATGGAACCTGGGCGACACCTACCTCGCGAACAACCCGCAGCTGATCCGCCACCTCGAGGCCAAAGGCCAGGTCACGGTGCTCACGAAGGGAGCGAGCTACCTGCTCTGGCGCGGCGACTTTTCGGTGATCCGTAGCTACCTGCTCGCTCACCTCGCGTGGATGCTCTCGGACTCCACCGGTATCCCGCCGACCTACGCGCGGCAGGCGAAGATGGTCCAGGAGACCTACGGCTACTACTCCGGCGCGTTCCTCGAGGGCGCGCAGGATGGCCGCCACGATCAGGCGTTCATCGAGCTGTGGCGCACGCAGAAGAAGCGGCGGCTGCCGTTCCGGTTCGGCTATGTCGACAAGGACAAGCAGGCGCACCTCGTGGTCACCCGCCCGAAGGCCTGACGACCTAGCGCTCGCGCTGATTCTTCGGCCGCGGCTGCGGTGGGAGCGGAGCAGGGATGGTCATGTGTGGGGCGAGGCCGGTGACCTTGCGCCGAGTGCCATCGACGAGCGTCACCGTGACCTCGAGATCGAAGCCATCGCGCAACTCGACCAGCGCGATGTTGGCGGCGCAGTCGAACTGGCCGATCCGCACCATCGGCCGCGTCTCGCCGGCGGCCGTGTAGATCGGAACGATCGCTTCGAGCACCGCCCCACGCGGCTGCGCGATCGCCTGGACATGCGCCAGGATCGCCGGCGTTCCTTCGGTGAGCCGGATCGCCATGCCGTCGAACGTTTCGCCGCGCTCCGCGGGATGCGATGGACCCTGATAGCGCGCGACCACGCCGCCGACCTGCGTGGGCATCGCGAGCGGCTGGATCGTCCAGCGCAGCGGCGCGCGCTGACCGAACGTGACGACGAGCGCACCGGTCCGATCGCTGGCGATCTCGAGCGTGAGCAGGTGGAACGGCGCGGCGTTCGACTCGACGCGCTGCACGCGCACCGGCACGCCGTCGATCTTCGCGGTGACCTTCTGCGGCACGCCGAGGTGCTCGTCGGCGTAATAGACGATGCGCGGATGCGGTGGCACCACGGTGTCCGCGGCGGGGACCACGCCCTGGCCGCCGATGCACATCGCGAACTCCGCGCGGGCCGGCGAGCTCGCCACGATGACCGCGATCCCTAGCGCGACGCGCACCCGTTCACGATGACACCTTCAGCGCAGAACCTCCAGCACCTTGATGATCGCCCACACGAGATACGCCGTGGCGACCAGCGCGGCGAGCACCGGCTCGATCAGGCGCCGTCGCGGCGGCCCCTTGCCGACATCATCGCGGGCGCGCCGCGCGATCCGCGCCGCGGTGCTCGCATCGAGATCGATCGCCGGCAGCTCGCCGCTGAGCTCCCCGAGCCGCTTCACATCATCCTCGGTGGTCATGGAGTTCTCCAGGCAGCGGGCGCGTGCTCGCCGAGCGATTCGGCAAGCTGGATCCGAGCACGAGCGAGCCGCTGCCGCACGGCTTCGGGTTTCTGACCGAGGATCTCGGCGACCTCGGTGGGCGCCAGGCCTTCCACGCCGACCAGCAGCGCGACCTCGCGATACGCCGGCGCCAGTGCGGCGAACGCCTGCTCGAGCGCGAGCTGCGCCTGCGAGTCGGCGAGCGCCTCGAGGGGCGACCGCGTGGTTCCGGCGACCTCGCGGACCGGCAGGTCGCCGGCGAGCTGAGCGCGCACCGCCTGCGCCCGCGTCCAGCTGATGAACAGCCGGTGCGCCACGGTGAACAGCCACGCCCCGATCCGGGTGTCCTCGGCGAGCCGCTTCGCGTTCTGCGCCAGTCGCAAGAACGCCTCCTGCAGTAGATCCTCGGCGGCGTCCCGGCGGCGGGTCATCCGGACCAGGTAAGCGAATACCCGACGCCGGTACGCCGCAAACACGGCATCGAACGCGGCTGCATCGCCTCGTCGGAGGCCCTCGACCCAGGCGCGCTCGTTGGCCTCCACAACATCACAACGCCTGAGCACGCCGCCCGTGACAAGTTTCGTACACTGGACGTGCCACGTGCACGTACCCCGATCCGTGCGGAACCCGCGGGTAACCCGGCGGGTAACCCGGCGGTTGTGACCGCGGCCAGCGACCGGCCGATATACGACGGTCTCCCGGACCGTGGACGTGGACGCGCCCTGACACGTCGCCATGGACAGTTGTTGGTCACGTTGGCTCGGCGGGCGCGTTGATCAGACATGGAATTCATTCTCGCCGGCGGCATCAACATGTTCTTCCTGCTCGCGTTCGGAGCGGTGACGGTCGGCACGGCGATCCGGTTCGCCCGGAGCGCCGACCCGCATCGCCTCTCGATCCTGCGAGCCCTGACGTGGGCCACGGTCCTGTCGGCGGCCACCGGCTTCATCTCGGGGCTCGCCACGACCTGCAAGTTCGTGGTCCACGACCCCGAGGCGCTCGCCGATCCGTTGCGGTATCTCCTGCAGGGCTTCGCCGAGAGCTGCGCGAACCTCGTGCTCGGCGGATCGATCCTCGTCATCACCTGGAGCCTCGTCGCGTTCGGGGTGCGGCGGATGCCCCATGACGCGCTCTAAGTAGAGCTTCGATACGCCGTTCGATGAATCGGGTCTCGACGGCCGGTAAGTTGCGGTTTTGGTGGCTCGCGTGCTACCGGCAGGGTACCGGCGCATGAGCGAAGTTCCTGGGAAGGCGACCGGCGCCGGGCGCGGCGTCCTGTACATCGCGTTCGCGAAGTTCTACTTCATGTTCGCGGGCCTGGTGATCCAGTTCCGGTTGCCGAACATCCTGTCGCGTGCCGCGTTCGGATCGTTCTCGCTGGTCTCGAACATCGCGTCGCTGGTCAACAACGTCCTGGTGACCGGCACGATCCAGTCCGTCTCGCGGTTCTCGGCGCAGGAGCCGGGCAAGGCGCGTCTGGTACAACAGGCCGGGCTCCGCATGCACGCGCGGGTCGGCCTCGTGATTGCGGTCGGGTTCATCGCCGCTGCCCCGCTGGTGTCGTGGTTGCTGCTCGACATGTCGAAGACCGGGCCGCTCATGCTCGCCGGCCTGATCGTCGGCGGGTACTCGTTCTACGCGGTGTTCGTCGGCACCGCGAACGGCCTCCAAGAGTTCCACAAGCAGGCCGGCCTCGACGTCACGTTCGCGACCCTCCGCGTCGTCGGCCTGCTCGGCATGGCGATGGCGGGCCTCGGCGTGACCGGCGTGATCGGCGGCTGGGTCGCCGCGGTGGCAGTCATCCTGCTCGCCGCGATCGTCTGGATCGGGCTGCCCGGCAAGATCGACAAGGCCGACCGGCTTCCGGTGAAGCCGCTGATCACGTTCTTCATCGGCGTCGCCGTGTATCTGCTGCTGTTCAACGGCCTGATGTTCGTCGACAGCCTGCTGATCAAGCGGCTGACCACGCAGTACTACGCCGAGCATGCCGACGCGCTGGCTGCCGCGATCAAGCAGGTCGTTCCGTGGGGCACGCGGCTCGCCGGCTACCACCCCGATCCGAGCGTGCTCGCGGACGTCCAGAACGGCTATTACGCGGCCGCCCAGAACCTCGGCCGCCTCGCGTACCAGGCGATCATCGCCGCGACGTTCGTGGTGTTCCCGCTGATCTCGCGCTCGACGTTCACCGAGGACAAGGAGACTACCCGGCGCTACGTCGAGGTGACCTCGCGGTATGCGCTGATGTTCGCGATGGCGATCGGCGTCGTGATCGCCGCGAATCCGACCGACATGCTCGCCCTGCTGTACGCGGAGGACTACGCGCACTTCGGCGGCCCGGCGCTCGGGCTGCTGGCCCTCGGCAACGTGGCGTTCAGCGTGTTCGCGATCAACGGGACGATCCTCAACGGGGCCGGCCAGACCCGCGCGGCGATCATCACCGCAGCGATCACGCTCGCGCTCGCTGCGATCGGCAACTACATCGCGATCCCGATCGCCGCCGAGAGCGGGAACGTGCTGGTCGTCGCCGCGGCAGTCACCGGCGTCGCGATGGTGATCGGCGCCGTGATCTCCGGCATCGCCCTGACCGCGCAGCTCGGCGCATTCCTGCCGATGCTGTCGCTGGTCCGGATCGGGATCGCGACGGCTGTGGCCCTCGCGGTCGGAAAGTTCCTCGTGCTGCCACACGGCAAGCTGATGACGCTCGTCGAGGCGGCCGTGGTCGGGGTGGTGTTTCTCGGCGTGCTGATCGGGACGCGCGAGCTCGGAGCACGCGACCTGGCGGCGATCAAGGCGGTCCGCCAGAAGCGCGCGGCCGGTGGAGGAGACGTATGAGAGCAAGCATCGCGACGTTTGTGGCTATCAGCTTGGCCGCCTGTGGCGGCGCGCAGCGCGAGGGCGACACGCTGCAGGAGTCGATCCTCAGCTACAACGAAGGGGTTCGCTGGCAGCGGTTCGAATCCGCCGCGAACGCGCTCCCGCCCAAGGAGCGCGGCACGTTCGTCGACGAGATGGACTCGCGCGCCAAGGATCTCAAGATCAGCGAGTACGACATCGTGCGCGTCGAGAAGACCGGTACCAAGGCCGCGAAGGTCCAGGTCAAGGTCGCCTGGTACAAGGACTCCGAGGGCACCCTCAAGGAGACCCATGCCCTGCAGACCTGGGAGCGCCATGGCAAGGCCTGGTGGATGGTCGAGGAGACCCGGCTGCGCGGTGCCGAGATGCCGGGCTTGATGGAGCGCCCGGAGCCCCCTGAACAAGCACCTGAACAGGCCCCTGGAACGGCCGCCGGATCGGCCCCGGCGCCCTAGGGGATTCACGTGCCCGATCACGGATAACCCGCCGATTCGCCGACCCGGGTGCGGGTAGGGTACCATTCGTCACAGAGGTGTCGCAAAGCGACTTCGTCACCCGTGGCCAGACCCTGGTCGCGTCTGGACAGTTCCAGGAGGCCGTGAAGGTCTGCCGCCTGGGACTGCTAGGACGCCCGACCACGGTCGAGGGACGGATCGTGCTCGGGCAAGCCTTGCTGGCACTGAAGCGCTACGACGAGGTGCTCGCGGAGATGCGGGTCGCGCTCGAGCTCGACCACAGCTCGGTGCCCGCCCAGACCTTGAAAGCCGAGGCGCTGCACAAGAAGGGCGACTCCCAGGCCGCCGGTGAGGTGCTCGCGAAGCTCCGTCCGCTGGCCGCCACCGATATCCGGATCTCGCAGCTGATCAGCGAGGTCGATCGGATGGGCGGTGCCCGGCCGCCGATGAGCGCGAGCCATCCGGCGGTGGGCTTTCTCGGTCCCCAGGCCGGCGAGAGTCTGACCAAGCACTATCCCAATCATGGCGCCGAGGATGAGATCACCGGCAGCGATGACTCCGACGGCGAGGTGACCGGCCGCGGGTTCACGCGGCAGACTGCGCTCCAGGCACCGGGATCGAAGAACCGCAGCGGGCGCGTTCCGGCACAGGAGCGCGACGCGACGCCGCCGCCCGCGGTGCTCGCCGTCGGGGATCGATCGGGCACTCTCGAGGTCGATCCCGATGCCGACGGGATCGAGCTAGGCGACGAGGATGATTTCGGCGAGCTCGCCGCGCCGCCGCTGGCAACCAAGCAGCGCGCGCTCGCGAGTCCGCCGGCGGATGAATCGCGCGGTTCGGTCAAGCGGTCGACGAAGGTCGCCAAGGGCGTGGGACCTGCCACGCGAGGCCGCCCCAACCCCAACGTGTCCTCGGTCGAGCTCGATAGCGACGATCTCGAGGAGCTCGAGTCCGCGCCGCGCAGGCCGGCGGGGCCGGGGACCGCGGTGCGCAATGCGGTGAAGGTGCCCTCGGGTCCGCTCGAGGCGCCCCAGCCGTACCCGATGCCCGGTGCGTTCCCGGCGCCCACGCCCGCATCGGCCCGCCCCACCGCGATCGCGCGGGCCGTGCAGCCGCCGCTCGCGCACCAGCTCTCGCAGCAGCCGCACTACCTGCAGGTGCAATCGCCGCAGCCGCAGAACCCGCGCGGTCCGCTGAACGCATCGATGCCGACCGCGGCTGCAATGCAGCCGCCGAGCGCGGTGAAGGCTGCGATGCCGACCATGGCGCTCACCTCCGCGCAGCAGCAATCGGCGGCCGCCGTCGATGCCCTGTTCGGAGCCGATTCGAAGCAACCGGGATGGGCGAAGTCCGCCGGCGCTGCCAGCCGGGCCACCGCCGCAGCGAACGAGCCGACCGCGCGACCCGGAGATCTCGATCCGCGGATCGCCGCGATGTCATCGCCGGTGCCTCCGGGGGAGTCAGGCCAGACCCCGCTGCCGGGCATGTTCCCGGAGACCAGCACCGGCAGTGGCAAGCCGCTCAAGACCGGCATGCGCAAGGCCAGGTCGCGGCTGGCCGTGGCGATGTGGATCCTGATCGGCGCGATCGTGATCGGAGGCGGCGTGTTCGCCGGGTTCCAGATCCGTGCGATGCGGCTGACGAAGCAGATCGCGGCGGCGCGAGATCAGGCCGTCGATCTCGCGAAGGCCGATACCTGGCTCGGCTGGTCGGGCGCTCGGGATCGGCTCGCGGGCATCGCGCAGGCCTCCGGCACCATCGACAACCGGTCGGCACTGGCGCGGGCACGGGCCGTGCTCGCGTTCGAGTTCGGCGACGGGCTCGCAGAGGCGAAGGCCACGATCGACAAGCTCGCCGGCCAAGCGAACCTCGATCTGACCCTCGCGCGTGCCTATCTCGCGCTGGCGCAGACCGACGTCGCTGCGGCGAAGACCGCCGCCGACAAGGCGATCGAGCTCGCACCTGGTGATGCCGCGTCCCTGTACGTGTCAGGGCAGGCGGGCCTGCTTGCCGGTGACTACAAGGCAGCGGCGACCAGCCTGAAGGCTGCGCAGGAGCGCGAGCCGCGTCCACTCTACGCGGTGGGCCTCGCACATGCGATCGCCGCGACCGGAGGCTGGGATGACGCGCTCGCCGCGGTCGATCGCGCGCTCGGCCAGATGCCCGATCACCCGGGTGCGCTGATCGAGCGCGCGTTGCTTTCGGTGGCCGGCGGACGGATCGTGCAGGGCAACACGGTGACCGGCGAGATCCGCGCGTCCCTGGTCAAGCTCACGACCGAGGGAGCGAAGCCGCTCGCGGAACAGACGCGCGGGGTGTCTCCGCTGCAGGTGGCGGTCGCGAACCTCGCGCTCGCGCAGATCGACTTCACGCTGCACGACATGCCCGCGGCCCTCAACGACATCCGTGCCGCCTCCGACGTGCGCGCTGACGAGCAGCGGTTCGGCGAGGAGACGCTCGACACGATGCTGATGATCGGCGAGCTGCAGAAGGCGAAGGCGGTCGCCGCGTCGGCACTCGCGAGCTGGCCGGGCAGCCGCCGGGCGCGGATCTCGCAGGCACAGGTGTTCATCGCGCTCGGCAAGCCGGCCGAGGCGGTCGACATCCTCAATCGCAACCCCGATGCCGCCGCGCGCCCCCGCGGCCTGGCCGTGCGTGGTACCGCAAAGCTCTACCTCGGGGATCTCGAAGGCGCGAAGGCGGACTTCGACGCCGCGCTGAAGAAGCTCCCCAAGCTCGAGCTCGCCGTGGTCGGCCGCACCTGGGTCGACCTCGAGACCGGCGAGCTCGACGAGGCACGCAAGCGGGTCGAGCCCACGTTCAATCCCAACATCGCGAGCCTCCCGCTGGCCACCGTGTACGCCGCGATCGAGCGGATGAGTGGAGATGCGGCCCAGCGCACGAAGGCACGCGAGCTGCTCGAGAAGCTGGTGACCAACGCGCCGCCAACGACCGATGTCGCACGCGCGCAGCTCGAGCTCGCACGGATCGCGCGTGACTCCGGCGACATGCGGGTCGCGCACGCGGCGTACGCCGATGCCATGCGCGGCGGGAACATCGAGGCGCGGCTCGAGAACGGCCTGCTGTTGATCCAGGACCAGGACCCGAGCGGCGGCCGCGACATGATCGACGCGCTCGTCAAGGATGCGGGCGCCAACCCGTCCGCAACCCTGTTGCTCGAGGCCGTCCGCGCTCGGATGCTCGCCGGCGATAATGCCGGTGCCGCCCTGCTCCTCGAGCAGGCCGACAAGCTGCCAAACGTGGTGCGCTGGCACTACGATCGCGAGCGCGGCCGGCTCGCGTTGCGCCACAACGATATCCCGGGCGCCGCGCAGGCGCTGCTCCGCGCGCTCGACACCTGCGGTCCGGATGCTGAGACGTTCCTGCTCGCGGCTGACACCGTCAGCGCCGATCCGAAACAGGCCGCGCTGCTCACCAAGCTGAAGTCGATCTATCCCAAGCGCCTCGAGGGCACGCCGGAGGCGCTCGTGATCACCGGCAAGCTCGCGCTCGATGTCGCGGAGAATCCGGTCGAGGCGGAGAAGGCGTACCTCGCGGCGATCAAGGCGTTCGAGAAGACCACGCCGCGGCGTGCTGCACAGGCGCACTTCGGGCTCGCCGCGCTCTACTACCTGAAGAACGACTATCCCAACGCGCAGTCGCAGCTCGATGTCGCCATCCCATCCGATCCCTCGCTGTACACCGCGTACCTGTTCAAGGCCGAGGTCGAGCTCGAGATCAACGGTGCCCGCGCGCAAGGCAAGTCGTTCGAGCTGGCGAAGAAGTCGGTGGCCGCGAACCCCGACTTCGTGCAGGGATGGGTCCAGGTCGGGATCTATGCGGCGCGGCTGAACAAGAAGAAGGACCTCGACGAGGCGATCACGCGCGTCGGTGCACTGGCTCCGCAGAGCGATTCGCTCAAGGAGCTCCAGGCGCTGAAGAAGTAGCTCCTGCCACCTGCTGCTATGCTAGCCGCGCGTGAAGGTCGCGACCCGGATCACCGTGGCGACGGCTGTCGTCGTGGCACTGGCCTCGGCGACCTACGCGATCTATGACCTGCGCGCCCGCGTCGCCGAGCGCCGAGGTGCCCTCGAGCGGGAAGCCCGCTCGGTCGCCGGTATTTTGCGCGCGTCGCTCGAGAATCAAGCCGGGGTGGATTCCCGCGATGCGAGGTACCGCGCGGATCAGCTGCAGCGCGAGCTCGACGAGCTCGACAAGCGGCTCGAGCCAGCGCCGCCGAACATGCCGGCGATGCCGCAGGGCGAGCACGACGCCGTGGTCAAGCAACAGCTCGAGCTGCAGACCCGGCTCGCCAGCGCGCGAGGTGCCGCGGGGCTTGCACGCCCACTCGAGCAGGCGCTCGCGTACAAGCCTCCCCCCGATGCCCAACTTCGCGAGCTGACCCGCGCGTCGGGCGGCTGGCGCGCGATCGTGATCCCGCGGGGGAGGTCTGCCGAGCCGCCCGGTGCGTACACCGCATCACAGCTGCGCCGGCTCACCACGCTGCTCGATCTGCCGCAGCTGACGTTCACGGATATCGAGGACGGCAACTACTTCTTGGCGGTTCCCGTGCGCACCACGCCGGTGCACAACGAGGACCAGACCACCGCGGCGATGCTCGAGATCTCGAAGCCGGCCGATGCCATCGAGACCACGTCGGACGATCTCTCGAAGGCGGTGATCCTCGTCGTGCTCATCGTCCTCGTCACCACGATCATGGTCGGTGCGCTCGCGAGCCGGTTCGTGAGCCGGCCGATCACGAAGCTGTTGCGCGGCATCGATGACGTCGCGAAGGGCGACCTGTCGCACGTCATCCTGTCGGAGCGCGATGACGAGATCGGCGCGATCGCCACGCGGTTCAACGAGATGACCTACTCGCTTCGCGAATCCCGGGCGGAGACCCAGCGGCAGAACGACGAGAAGCTCCACCTCGAGCAACGCCTCGGCCAGACCGAGAAGCTCGCGACGCTCGGTCAGCTCGCCGCGGAGATCGCTCATGAGGTCGGCACGCCGCTCAACGTGATCGCCGGCCGCGCGCGCTCGATCCAGAAGAAGTCGAAGGACCCCGAGGCCGTCGAGAAGAACGCGGAGATCGTTGCGGAGCAGACCGCCCGGATCACCCGGATCATCCAGCGCCTGCTCGACTTCACTCGCCGCAAGGTCGGCGCCACCGAGCGCGCGTCGGTCAACCTCAACGAGCTCGCCGCCAAGACCCTCGAGCTGCTTTCGGGACAGTTCTCGGTCGCCAAGGTCAAGACTCGCGTGACCCGCTCCGACGACGTGCCCACCGTCGCGGGGGACGCGGATCGGCTGCAGCAGGTGCTGATCAACCTCGTCCTCAACGCTGTGCAGTCGATGCCCGACGGTGGTGCGCTCTCGGTGGAGACCAAGCTCGTGCGACGGACCCGACCCGGTCTCGAGAGCAACGCCGATCAGGCGTTCGTCTCCTGCGCGGTCTCCGATACCGGCATCGGCATCCCCGCGGAGATCCGCGACAAGATCTTCGACCCGTTCTACACCACCAAGGAAGGCTCCGGCGGCACCGGCCTCGGCCTCGCGGTGTGCTCGGGCATCGTCAAGGAGCACGACGGCTGGATCGAGGTCGAGGACAACGCCGGCGGCGGCACGGTGTTCCGCGTGTTCCTTCCGACCTGAGTGGTGCCGGCGATGGCGCCGCATGCCCTCGTGCTCTCGTGCTCTCGTGCTCTCGTGCTCTCCCTCTCCATGCTCCCGGATCGGCGCAGCCAAGAACCGGAGAGACCCAAAGCGGAAAGCCATTGGAGCGTCGCGCGATCGCCTGAGCGATCTCGTGACGCGTCCCGAACAAGCTCCTGCGGTGGCCGGGACAAGCCTGCGGCTTGGGCCACGATGGGAAGCACGAACCACGCCGCGCGCCTCGAATGGCCCGAGGCGGCTACTCCATGTACTCGCCGCGATCACCGATCACCGCCATAGCCGCCGTAGCCGTAGCCCCCGTAGAGGTTGGCCGCGCCCGCGAGCTTGGTCACGACCTCCTCGGTGCGGTCGTCGAGGTCGGTCCCGCGGTTGCGCAGCTGCTGTGCGGCGGCCGCCTTCATGGCGTCGGCCGAGCTCGCGTCGTTGATGATCTGGGTGAGTGCGGTGTCGACCTCGGCACCTCCGTTGTAGGACATCTGGATCGCGGTGGTCGCGACCGATGGATCCTGGTCGTGCATCAGGCTCGCTAGCTGCTGGCTGGCGCGCGGGTCATCCATGCTCGCGAGGCCGGTGATCGCCGCCACCCGATCCTCGGGCTTGCCGCTGCGCGTGGCATCGAGGATCGCCTGTTGCGCGCGGTCCGAACCGATCTGGCCGAGAGTCGCGAGCGCGGTGGCGCGCACCGATGCATCGCTATCGCGGGTCAAGCGCAACAGCGTATCGGTCGATCGATCGTCGGGGTTCTGGAACAGTGACGAGATCGCGGCCATTCGCGTCGAAGGATCCTTGGAGTCGATCGCGCGCTCGATCAGCCGGCGCGATGCCTCGGTGCCCTGGCTCGCGAGCGCCCACACCGCCTGGCTGCCGGCGCCCGGGTCCTTGCTGTTCAGCATCTCCTCGGCAAGCCGCATGCCCTCGGGCGCGCCGGCGTTGACGAGCTGCTGCATCACCTGGATCTTCACGGCGGGATTGCTCTGTGCCGCGGTCATCAGCGCCGACTTCACCTGATCCGTCAGGCCGACCTGGCCGAGCGCGCCGGCGGCCGCTGCCGCGAGATCCGCATCCTTGCCCGACAGCGCGGCGACCAGCGCCGTGCGCGCTTCCTCGGTGCCGATCCGGCCGAGCACGGTCGCGGCGTAGTTCGCCTCGTCGCGGCGGCCCGAGAACAGCGAGTCGCTGAGCAGCTGAGCCACCGCCGGGTCGGTCGGCCGCGAGGCGGCGAGGAGATCGAGCGCGTTGACCCGGGTGTTGCCGCGCGTCTTGCCAGCGATGTCGACGAGGGCGTCGAACGCCCTGGGCGAACCCGCATCGGCGAGCATGCGCATCACCTCGAAGCGCTCGTTGCGTGAACCCTTGGCGGCGAGGTCGATCGCGAGCTGAAGCGCGTCGGGGTTCCCGGTCTTCAGCAGGCGGGGCAGGGCGGCGCGACGATCGGCGCTCGTCCCCTGCTTGATCACGCTGAGCAGCGCCTGATCGACATCGTCGCCCGCCATCTGGGCGAGCTGTGCGAGTGCGCCGGTGATCTGCGCGCGGTCGGAGAGCGCCGCTTCGATCAACAGCTCGCGTGCCTCGGGCCCGCCGTTCTGCGCGAGCGCCTGGGCGGCCGCGGTGGCGGACTGCCGCTCGCCAGTCTTCAGGATCTCGCCGAGCAACTTGGTCGCGCTGTCGCCGCCGATCTGGCCGATCGCGTTGACCGCGGCGTACCGGGTGTTGAGCGCACCATGCAGCGCAGCCTCGCGCAGCACCGGGAGGCCCGCCTCACCGGCCTTGCCGAGCGCGCCGAGCGCAGCGTTGACGAGCTGCGGATCGCCGGACTTCACGATCTGGGTGAGTCGCGCGAGCATGCCGTCGTCAATCGCGTCGATCGCGCCGATCGCGGCGGCTGCGATCCGCGAGTCGGTGCTGTCGAGCAGCGAGTGCACCGCGGTATTCGCCGCCGGCGTGCCGATCGTGCCGAGCGCCGACACCGCGGTGCTCGCGGTGGTGAAGTCGCTCGAGCCGGCGATCTGGCTCAGCACGGTGACCGCGCGGTCGGTGCCGATCGTTCCGAGGCCACTGATCGCCGATCCCTGCGCAGGGTCGCCATTGGCCTGTGCGATCTGGACGAGAATCTCCTCGGCCTTCACGCTCTGGGTGGCACCGAGTGCGCTGATCGCCGCGCCGCGCACGTTCGGACGATCGTCCTTCGCGAACCCGAGGAGCTCCTCGACCGCGTGCTCGGTCCCGATCTGGCCGAACACGCCCAGGATCGCTTCGGGGACGCCGCGCCGCGCGTCACGCAACAGCGGTCCGAGCTGATCGACGGTGCTGTCATCGCCGACCATCCCGAGCTTCTCGGTGAGCTGCTGGATCTCGCGCACGTTGCGCGCGGCGAGGATCCGGTCGACGAGCTCGGACCTGGAGATCCCGGCCGCCTCGGCCGAGACGTGG
Organism: Myxococcales bacterium; assembly: GCA_043753855.1. GTDB lineage: Bacteria > Myxococcota_A > Polyangia > Haliangiales > Haliangiaceae > JABFXX01. Next base: position 37,207 of record JAYUVX010000175.1, read on the forward strand.
AGAGGGCGCTTGAGGTGGGCAGGGATCCCACCACTTCGAGGGGTGGTGACCGCCACTGCCGGGGTGTTCGGGCTCGCTTTCCGGGCGGACACCGTCGCAACACCGGCGATTCCAGCAAACAGGGCACAAGCCAGCTTCCAGCGGGTCACAGTGGTCACAGGATCTCCTCGGGGGTGTTCGACAGGACGTCGTGCACGTCTGTGTCAAACGAACGCCCCCAGGTATCGATCCATTCCGCGGCAGCGTCAGCCGTATGTAAGGCAGGGGCCTGAAACGACGCAGGATTAGAACATCCCGCCCGGGCCCGGGTTTCGGCATTCCGAGGGAAGGTTCTTGGAAACCACAGCCCACAGGAGGTGTCGGCGCGCATGCGGTGGATCGGACGGCAACGGCGCCGGGTAGTCGCACGTTCACCCGCGTGGTCACGAGCGGCGCCAGCTCCGGAACCGGCGATCCTCGCCGAGCTGACCGCGCGTCGCAAGCGCTCAGCGAGCGCTGGAGCACGTACGAAAGGAAGTCCGGAACGACGCGCCTGTTCCGTTGACGCCACCGACGAGGTTCGTAGACTCGATCCCATGCTGACGCCGGATCAGACCAAAGAGCTGAAGACCATCCTCGAGGCCGATCTGCATCGGCTCGGAGACCACGCGCACAAGGCGATCGAGTTCACGATGGATCGCGATCGCGATCGGATCGGCCGTGACTCGATGGACGAGGCGACCGAGGAGGAGGTCTATTCGACGCAGCTCCGGCTCGCCGATCGCGAGACCTTTCTGCTCGCCAAGATCCGCGAGGCGATGCAACGCCTGGAGGCCGGCACCCTGGACGAGTGCGAAGAGTGCGCAGAGCCGATCGGCTACAAACGCCTGATGGCCCGCCCGGTCACCACCCTGTGCTTCGAGTGCAAGTCCGCCCGCGAGCAGGTCGAGGCCGACGAGCGTCCGGAATAGCCCTCAGAGGCACCGCAGGGGCCGCCCGAGGTCCTCCCGCCCATCCCGCGCCGGTCTGCCGCAGGTCCTTTGGTCGCCACAGATTTTCTAGTCTGGCTGTCCTCTGGTACTATTTTACCGCCGGGGATGCGCGACCGCTACACGATCACCGAGCGACTCGACCACGGTGGCATGGCCGAGGTGTTTCGCGGCGTTGCGGAGTCGATGGAGGGGTTCAAGAAGAATGTCGCGATCAAGCGCATCCTTCCCAACCTCACCAAGAACCAGAAATTCGTCTCGATGTTCCTCGACGAGGCGCGGCTGTCGCTGTTCCTTCAGCACGCCAACATCGTCCAGGTCTTCGATATCTCGAGGACTCCCGACAACGCGTACTTCCTCGTCATGGAGTTCGTCGATGGGTGCAACCTCAAGGGGTTCATCGAACGCCAGAAGCAGAAGAATCGTCGGATCGATGTCGGTCACACGATCTATCTGATGATCGAGTGCTGCAAGGCGCTCCACTACGCGCACAGCCTCGAGCATCCGGAGACCAACGAGCCGCTCGGTATCGTTCACCGCGATATCTCGCCGCCGAACATCCTGCTGTCGAAGAACGGCGAGGTGAAGCTCGTGGATTTCGGTCTCGCCAAGGCGAACAGCCAGATCGAGTCCACCGATCCGGGCGTCGTGAAGGGCAAGTTCAGCTATCTATCTCCCGAGGCGGCGAGCGGCCTCGACGTCGACCACCGTGCGGATGTGTTCGCGGTCGGTATCATCCTGTTCGAGCTGTTCACCGGCAAGCGCCTGTTCCACGGCGACACCGACTACCAGACCGTCGAGCTCGTGCGACAGGCAAAGGTCCCGTCGCTGATCCAGCACAACTCCGAGATCGAGCCCGAGCTCGAACAGGTCGTTCGCAAGGCACTCGCCAAGGATCCCGACGAGCGCTACCAGAACGCCGCCGACCTCGGCGATGCACTCGCGCAGTTCTTGTTCTCGCGGCGGATGAAGGTCACGGCGCGCGACATCGCGGCCCTCGTGAAGGACACGCAGGTCGAGATGATGCGGAAGCGCTCGGCCGAGCCGAAGGAGTCCCTGATCAACGGGCTCATCCTCGACGAGATGAAGAAGATGACCTCGCTGCTCGAGGGCGAGGAGGCGGCGGCGCACGGAACCGGCGAGGGCTCGATGTCGCTCGATCCGAGCACGTTCGTCGACACCTCGAACTGGGCCGGCGATCTGATGCACTCCCAGCAGGGCTCGATGCGCACGCCTGCGACGAAGAAGCCGACCCGCCCGCCGGCGAACAAGAGCAAGACACCCGCGATCGCGGTGACTTCGACCGGTCACGGCGGCGAGGTCGAGTCGCTGGAGCAGATCCTCGAGCCCGATCGCACCGGGATGCACAAGAAGGGCGACAGCAAGCCGCCGTGGGCGCTGATCATCGTGATCATGGTGCTGCTCGCGGCCGGTGCCGCCGTCGCCGTCGTCTTCGCGATGGGCTGACCTTCTGTCGAGCGGCGGGTTCCCGCGAGTCGCTCGGTCGCTCGAAGGCTGCGTCCGTGCGTGCGCGGGGCCAGCCCCGCTTCACCCGTGGCATGAACCAATGGTCGCGAAGCACGAAGCACCCGAGCACGAAGTGCGGCAACGCGAACGTTGGGCAGCGGGCGCGCTCGCCCCGACGCAATGACGCGTGAAACAAGGTTTCACGACCTTGGCGATCTCGGCGTCTTGGCCGCTCCGCCGGGCACGAAGCGATGATCGCAGAGGCGGGAGCACCGAGCACGCGGGCGCCACGAACGCGCGCGGCCATCACACTCCACGGGGACGGGATGCCGAGCGGAGACTCAGTTCGTCGTCGGGCTCGTCGCCGGCGCGGCCACATCGGCCTCGGCCTCGGACGTCGCGCGCGCGCGCTCGCCCCCAGCTGCGGAGACCGCGGCGACGGGCTCGGAACGCTCGCGTTTCACGCGAACCGGCGTGGCGCTATCGACCGGAGCACCGCTCGCGTTGGTGCCGTTGGCCTTGGCAGCCTCGAGCTTCGCCATCCGCTTCGCGGCCTTCTCGGCCTTCTCCTTGTCGGTCAGCTTGCCGACCTCGCTGAGGCCCTTGGCGTTGTTCGCCGCCTCGCGCTCGCGCTCGAGCTCGCGCTCCTCGCGACGCTTCTCGCGCATCCGGCGCAGGCCACCGACCATGATCTCGGCGATCAGCTGATCGTAGTCCATGCCGATCGCCTTGGAGATCAGGACGAGGTCGGAGTAGTCGGGGGTCAGGCCCGGCAGCGGGTTGACCTCGAGGACGTAGATCCGGCCCTCGGCATCCATACGCAGATCGACCCGCGCGACATCGCGGCAATCGAGCGCCCAGAACGTGGCGCGAGCGATCTTCTCCATCGCCTTCTGCTCGGCCTCGGTCAGCTTCGCAGGGCACTCGTAAGAAACGTGCTGCTCCCACTCCTGCTTGACGCCGTAGTCGTACACCGGCCGCAGGTTGTCCTGCTTCTTGAACTTGATCTCCATCGGGGGCAGCACGCGCGGGCGCTTGTCACCGAGCAGGCCGACCGTGAATTCGCGACCCGCGATGTACTCCTCGACGAGCGCGGGCTGGCGATACTTCTCGACGCAGATCTTGACCGCCGCGCGCAACTCCTCCTCGGTATCGACGACGTTCTTCGCGTCGATGCCCTTGCTCGACCCCTCGGCGTTCGGCTTCACGATCAGCGGGAACTTCATGTCCGCCGACAGCCGCTCGCGAGCCGACTCCATCAGCTGGAACTTCGGCGTGAGAATGTCGTGCTGCATCAGCACCTTCTTGCCGAGTGCCTTGTCGAGGGCGATCGCGAGGGTCGCGGAGTCCGATCCGGTGTACGGGATGCCGAGCAGCTCGCACAGCGCGGGCACCTGGGCCTCGCGGTTGCGACCCTCGACGCCTTCCGCGATGTTGAAGATCAGGTCGACATCGGCTTCCGCGAGCACCCGCGGCAGATCCGGTGTGGCCTCGAGGTGGACGACGATGTGGCCCTGCCGCGCGAGCGCATTCGCGATCGCGATGATGGTCTCCGGTGGATCCCACTCGGCCTCGTCGTCACCGGCGTGCGTGCGCTTGACGTTGTACGTGAACCCGACGCGGATCGGCTGCGCGCGGCGCTGGCGGCGCGAATCGAAGCCGCCGAGCTGCGAGGCCGTGGCGAGCCCCGAGCGCAGCGCGGCTGCATTGAGGATCGCCGCGATCGTGGCGTTGTAGGTCAGGCCGACCTGCGCCGTGGCCGCGAACAGCGAGGAGTGCGACGCGAGCTGCGGCAGCGCGTTGGCCTCGAGCAGATAGATCCGGCCCTCGCCCGTCACGCGATAGTCGAGCCGGCACATGTCACGCAGACCGAGCGCGCGGATCGCCTCGAGCGAGATCGAGCGGAGGCGCGCGGCCACATCGCGCGGGATGTTCGCCGGGCAGCGGTACTGGACCTTGCCGGGCTCGACGTTCTTCAGCCGGTAGTCGTAGATGTTGAAGCCCTTCTCGGGACCGCCCTCGAGCCGCCCGAGGTCGACCTCGACCGGCGTCAGCAGGCCATCATCATGGCCAACGCCTTCGATGAAGCCGAGCGCGATGTCGAGCCCCTCGATGTACTCCTCGACGAGGACGCCATCGGGATACGTGCGCAGGGCGCTCTTCAGCGCGGCGTTGAGCTCTTTCGGCTCGCGGATCACTGACGAGCCGATCGCCCCGTTATAGATGCCCTTGCTCGAGCCCTCGTGGTTCGGCTTGACGATCACCGGGAACGCGAGGCCGAGGCCGCGCTGCGAGACATCCTCGAAGTTGCGTACGGTGACCAGCATGCCGCGCGCGGAATCGATGCCGGCGCGCTGGCCGATCAGCTTGGTCAGCCACTTGTCGAGCGTGAGCGCGTTCGTGTACGCGTCCGAGCCGGTGTACGGAACGCCGAGTTCCTCGAACAGGGCAGGGTAGAACGCCTCGCGCATCCGGCCGGACTGGCCTTCGGCCGTGTTGAAGATGATGTCCGGATCGATCGCTTCGAGCCGCTCGAGCAGGTTCGACGCGGGCCCGGAGACCTCGACCTTCTCGACCTCGTGACCCGCGGCCTCGATCGCGGCAGCGATCGCGCTCACGGTCTCGGCACTGTCGTACTCGGCTTCTTTCTCGGTCTCCCGGACATCGGTCAACCGAAGGTTGTGCGTGAACGCGACTTTCATGAGGTGATCACCACATAGCAAAGCGGTGTGACACCCAAACAGTCAAGCGAAACCGTGAGCTTGTGCACCACACCGATCGCGCCCGTCATGCGTCATAACTAGGTATGCGGCACGCTCCGCTCCTGTTCGTTCTCCTCGTCGCCTGCACCGGTCATGGTGCGTCGACGATCCCGAGGTCTCCCACGTCGCCGCCCATCCGTCCGGCGAGCGATCTCTCCGATGCGAAGGCCGGAGCGCCGAAAGCAGATCCCGGGGATCGTAGCCTCACTGTGAAGGATCCGCGGATCGTCGATCTCGACATCATCCGCATTCGTGCCACCAGCAAGGGGATCGGCGGGGACACCGAGCTGACCTCGGTCGCGTCCGCGGATCTGTTCAAGCAGGCCAACGAGGCCGCCAAGTCGGGCGCCACCAAGGACGCGATCGGCCGCTACCGCCAGCTCGTCACCGAGTTCCCGGACTCCCAGTACGCACCGGTCTCGCTGTTCAACATCGCCGCGGTCTACGACCACCAAGGCGACCTGACCGCGACCATCACGACGCTCCAGGAGCTGCTCAAGGCCTATCCTCAGTCGCGGGAGTCGGTCGACGGCCACCTTTATATAGCGGCGCTCCAGGCCGACCACCGACAGTTCGCCGACGCCGTGGTGACCCTGAATGCCGCGCTCGCGCGGACCAGCCTGAGCTACGCCGATCGCGTCGAGGCGTTCGCGCGGAAAGGCTACTCCGAGCTCGAGCAGCATCACTTCGATCAGGCCGATGTCGCACTCGAGGCCTCGGTCGGCGAGTGGCGCAAGGCGCCCCGGATCGAGGACCCGTACTACATCGCGATGGCGCACTATTACCGCGGCGAGCTGATGCACCGCCGGTTCACCGAGGCTCCGGTCCGCACCGGGGACGACGAGATGGTCACCGACCTCGAGGCCAAGCGCGTCCTCGCCGTGAAGGCGTACGACCGCTGGAAGGAGAGCCTCGGGTTCCGCCACGCTTACTGGGCGACCGCGTCCGGCTATCAGATGTCGCAGATTTTTGTCGAGCTCTGGGAGGCCCATGTCAAGGCGCCGTACCCCAGACGGATCGACGCGACGACCCGGCCGAAGTACGTCGCCGATGTCCACGACCGGGTCCGCGAGCACCTCGAGAAGGCGCTGGAAGGCCACCGGATGAACGTCGAGCTCGCGCACGCGTTCGGCGTCGATACCGAGTGGAGCAAGGCGTCCGAGGCTCGCGCGGTCCAGATCATGGAGCTGATCGCGCGCGAGTCGAAGGGCTCCTACGTGATGCCCCAGACCGTGCCGTGACTACGCGCCGGCTTCGGCGAGCAGGTTCTTGGACGCCACCTTCTCGACCCAGTCGCGGATGAACGCGGCGAACTCCGCCGCCTCCTCCTTGGTGTCGGGCGGCGGGAACAGGGTCACGCCGAGCATCGGGTTGTTCGCGACCACCTTCTCGTAGGTCGACTTGACTGCGGCCGCCGTCGCCGGACCGATGAAGCCGTCGACGGTCAGCGGCTTGAACCCGACCGCTTTGGCGAGCTTGTTGAGGTCCTTTTGAAGCGCCATGAAGTCGTCGTGGACGGCGCCCGCGCCGTAGGCGATGTCGCCCTTGAGGTTCCAGTCCTTGCCGGTACCCTTCTCGTACACCCGAAACGGGGTGACCTTGAGGGCGGTTGCCGCGGTCGTGTGCAGCCAGTCGCGAATCCGGGCCGCGTACTGGGCGACCGCGTCGACATGATCCGGTGTCGTGAACTCGATCGGAACGAGCAGGGAGTTCGCCGCGAGCACGGCCTTCACGACCTTGTTCGCCGCATCCACCGTGTGCGGGCCGATCACGCCATCTACCTTGACCGCCTCGAAGTTCGCCGCCTGGGCGTACTGGTTGAGGTCCGCCTGCAGGCTGCGGAACTCCGACTTGGCGTCGCCGTTTCCGGTGATCGTCGTGCCGCTCTTGGTAAAGTCCTTATCCGCCACGAATTCGTTCTTCATGGGCGCCACGGTAGCGAGGTCGACCGGGGGTGCCAACGAGCCAGCGGTGAGATCGGAGCGGAGATGGGAACGGGATCCCCTGAAAGATCGTCTTTCGACGTTGACGCCCCGGGGGGCGTCATCTATATGTCTCCCCTCTATCGGGCGGTGTCAGCGGGTTAGATTGTGTGAGCGATCCTGCTGGCGTAGCTCAACTGGTAGAGCACCTGACTTGTAATCAGGAGGTCGCGGGTTCGAGTCCCACCGCCAGCTCTGAAAACTTGAGGCCTTGTTACGGAAGAATGCCCGAGTGGCCAAAGGGAGCAGACTGTAAATCTGCCGGCTATGCCTTCGAAGGTTCGAATCCTTCTTCTTCCACCAAGCGGGTGTAGCTCAGTTGGTAGAGCTCCAGCCTTCCAAGCTGGTTGTCGAGGGTTCGAGTCCCTTCGCCCGCTCCGGCGCGTCTCTTTAGAACTTCTGGTACAACGTCACCCGTTCAAGATTCCGCCCTCTTAGCACAGTGGCAGTGCACCTCCTTGGTAAGGAGGGGGTCGACAGTTCAATTCTGTCAGAGGGCTCCACCCCAAACTCTCTCGAGAACCCACATGTCCAAAGAAAAGTTCGTCCGCAACAAGCCCCACGTCAACATCGGCACGATCGGCCACGTCGATCACGGTAAGACCACGTTGACTGCTGCGATCACGAAGGT
>JAYUVX010000176.1:0-5419 GCA_043753855.1 Myxococcales bacterium
CTTGAACACCTGGTAGTCCGGAGCGAGATGCTCGAGGCCGGCGTCGAGCTCTGACTCGAGGCGATCGATGTCGTGACAGAGCGCCGCGAGCTGGACGTCGCCGGCGGGCGCGGGATCCAGGCGCAGCGTCCACTGCCAGGTATCGATCGCGTGGTCGAAATCGGCGCGAATCCTCGGCTTGTCCAGGTCATGGCGTGCGCGGTGGAGCTCGAGGACGCGGCGGAACCACGGGGTGGCGGACGCTCCCGCGGAGCGCGGGAGGATCCGCTGCGCGCGGGTCAGCAGCTCGCGGATGATCGTCGCCGCATCGCGCGCGACACTGATCGCGAGCGTGCCGACCTGCATGGCGATCTCATCGAGGGCGCGATCGAACGCCCAGAAGTCGAATCCCTCACTCCGCCAGGTGGACCCGTCGAACGAACCCGGGCGCGGGCGATCCGCTCGGAGGAACGGCACCCACGGGAACACCCGCGCGACCGGGGTGAGGTCGACGTGCGCAGGCACATGGAGCTCGACGTGCGGGATCCGGCTCACGACCCACCTCGATGAAGCACGGCTCCACCCCGACTCCCGCGGCGACCTCCGCTTCCGATCACCAACACACGTCCCCCCATGAGGCTGTGGCGATGCACGCTGTATTCCATGTGAAATGGCATGCAGTCATCACGTCAGGTCATCCATTCGGGCGAAGTCGCCCAACGCGACACGAGCGCTCGTCGAGAGCGTGGAGCGATTTGCGATTCCACGACGGAGAATATGATCGAGTTTCCACAGGCGACGCCGTTTTACACGACGAGCGTCGCGTGCAATCTCCGACCGTCGTGAGGTTCTCTACGTACTCGAGCGCCTGGTGACTACTCTTCGGCGCGCGGGACGGGGATTACCGGACTCGAGAGCTTCGGAGCGGGGCCGCCTGCCATCATTCCGCGCATGCGCTTCACGAGCTCGGCGACGATCGCGGCAGACATCTCCGGGCGCTCGGACATCACGCGCTTGAAACCCTCCCCAGGAACTCGCAACGTGCGCGTCCGGTCGGTGGCGCGAACCGTGGCGGAGCGCGGAGAGGCATCGAGCACCGCCATCTCTCCAATGCACGCGCCTGCGCCGAGCTCGGAGAGCACGCGCTCGGGACGGCCGTCGATGCCTCCGGTGAACACTTGCACGCCGCCCTTCACGATCAGGTAGACCGCATCCCCCGGATCGCCTTCGCGGAACAGATCGCGGCCGGGCTCGACGCGGCGCTCCTCGACGATCAGCGCGAGCTCTTCCAGATCATCCGGCGCGAGGTCCGCGAAGATCGGAACCTGGCGGATCAGCATCATCTTCTCGATGACGGTCAGCGACGCCATCGCCGCGTTCGCATCGAGCGTGGCGTAGACGCCCTGCTTGCCGACTCCGTGCTTGGTCTGCGCGAAGATCGACGGGTCGAGTGCGGGCATCTCGGAGGAGGTTCCCCCCGAGACCGCCCGAACCGCGGCGTGGCGGACGCGCTCATCGCGATCGTCGAGCACCTTGGCCAGCAGATCACGGGTCAGTCGGCTCTTGGCGCCCATCGCGCGCACCGCCGCCTCGCGCACCACCGGCTCCTGATCGTCGAGCATGCCGAGCAGGCGGGCCCGCGCAGGATCATCCTCGAATCGCGATAACAGCATAGCCGTGACCGCGCGCAGGTGGCGGTTCGCATCGTCGGCGACCGCGAGGATCGGCTCGGGGACGAGCGGAGCCTGCTGGTTGCGACCGAGCCGCTCGAGCAGCTCGACCAGCGGCACGCGCAGCGCCGCATCGACGCCGCCGAGCATCTCGAGCGCTTGCGGGCGCACGATGCGGCGCGCGGCGGATTGCGCGCGGACCGCCTCGACCTCGGGGCGCTTGGTGATCACGCTGAGCACGCCGAGCGCGCTGATCGCGTGGTCATGCGCGCGCAGCTTCGCGAGGTGGCGGAGCAAGGACAGGCTCGCCGATTCACTCTGCGGTGCGGTCGGCTGATTCGCCGCCTCGGCGACCGCGACCAGCTTCCCGATCTCGCCGAGCTCGTGCTCGTAGATCGCCGCGATCGGCCCGCCGGCTGCGAGCAGCTTGCCGAGCTCCTCGCTCTCCTCCTCCTCACCGACGCCGCGCTCCTCGCGCAACTGCGACAGGCTCGTCGATGTGGGCGCGGTACCCTGGCGCGCCGCCTCGAGCACGATCCGCTGGAGGTCCTTGCGATACTGGTCGCGCGCGAGCCGGCTCTCCACCGAGCCCTGAAACGCGGGATCGAACAGCTGGCGCTCCTCGGCCGACAGTTCGCTGATGATCTTTCCATGATCCTTGTCGGAGATGCCGAGCTGCGCGCGCAGGCTGTCGAGCAGCTGCATCTCGTTCCGGGTGACGAGGCCGTCGGCCACCATCTCGCGGATGGTCTCCTTGTACGCACGGAGCCGCGCCTCGCGCTGCTTGGTGCGCTCGGTGTGGAGCAGGTAGATGTCCTTGAGATCATCGGAGGGCGGGGCATCGCCCCACTCCCACTTCTTGAGGATCTTCTGCGCGAACTTCTCGTGAACGTGCTGATCCTCTCGCCGCGTGATCCGGCGGACGAAGATCGCGGTCGACGAGAACACGACGATCACCCCCCAGCCCGTGACCATCCAGTGCGGCAGCTTCGAGAGCGAAGGCTGGCCGGCGAACAGGTAGAACGCGTTGAACGCGATCAAGCCGCACACCGCGAGCATGCCGTGGCGGATCCGCGACGCCAGGTTCTCCTTGACCTCGGCACTAACGTCGTTCGGCAGCGCCTTGGTTCGCGCGCTCGCGATCAGCCTCTCGATCACGGTGAACACGAGCAGGCTGATCGCGCCGAACGCGATCAACGTCAGTGGCGCAGCGACGATCCGTGGGATCTGCGGCGCGAAGTACAAGCCCGGATCCAGCGCCTGGCTCGGCAGCGTGCGGTCATAGGCCCAGCGGCCATCGAAGTAGTCGGACCACTGCCCGTGGACCAGATAGAAGTAGGTGTAGAAGCCGACCACGATACCGGGCCACGCGAAGTAGGCGATCCGCCGCGGCCGCTCGCTCGCTTCCTTCCAGTAGCCCTGCTCGAGATCGATGTCGGGGCAGTGCTTCTTGCACGCCACGCACGGTGCACACTGCGACGTGACCTCGGGCGACGCCGACCCGCGCGCGGGCTCGGTGTACAGCTTCTCGACCAAGCCGACCGGGCACAGGAAGTTGCACCAGGTCTTGCCGCCGTAGACGAAGCTGGTGACGATCGCCGCGATCACCACAGCGCCCAGAAACCCGGCGAGCCAGACATCGCTGCCGTTGGTCGCGAGCAGCCGGAGCGACAGCGCCACGATCATCAAGCCGAGCTGGACCAGGAGGTAGTTGCGCCCCATCCAGTCGCCCATCTTTCGCGTGCCGGGCCGCCCGACGAGCCGACCGATCTGGCTCATCACGGCGAGCGGGCAGATCCGCCGCCACACGTGATAGCCGAACGTCATCCAGAAGAACGGCAGCGCCGCGATCGCCACCGTCCACAGCAGCCGATTGCCGTGCTCGACGCCGAGGATCGTCGGGATGGTCGCGCACAGCGCGAAGAACATCGCGAGTCGCGACACCACGACCCAGGTTGGCGCCGTGCCGCCATCCGTGAACGCCGCCCAGCCACCGGCGCGGGCCTTCGCTGCCTTCCCGGCGCCGGCATCGGCGATCGGCAGCTTCCTGATCTTGGCGGGCTCGCTCATCTCACTTCGCGAGAGGACAGGTCAGACCCTTCGCAGCCTCAAGGCCGAGGAACTCGTCGAACATCAGCTTGCCGCGGCACTCCTGGTGCTTGAGGAACTCGAGCGTGAACTCCTCCCAGTGCGTACCGGGGATGATCTGGAAGTTGAGTGTGGTGATCGCGTGATTGCGCGTCTTCGGAACGCCCTTCGACGGATCGGTATTCGCGAGATCGGAGTAATCGTGCATGCCGAAGTTCCGGATGTGGCACTGCGCGCAGGTCTGACCGTTCTCCTCGCCCACATCGCGGCGCCCGTCATCAAGCGCGAGGTCCTTCACCATGAACACGTTCTTGTGCTCGACAAACAGGTGGTTCGCGTCGATCCGCGAGCTCTTGACCTTCTCTCCGCTCGCATCGGGCAGATCCACAAAGCCCATCGTCTTGCGGCAGATCGCCTCGTAGCCACCCGGATTCTCCGCTGTGCCGGCGGTCCACCGCGGTCCGCACTTCGGCTCCCAAGTCTTGCCGTCCTTCGACGGTGCCGTCGAAGTCCAGAACCCCGGAATCGTGACGTTGACGTACGCCTGCGACTTCGCGTCCTGGGTCTGGAACGGCTTCTGCGCGCTCCACCCCCAGCCATCGCCGTGGTCGTAGCTGCCGTCGGCCTTGCGCGCCGAACCTCCGCCCATCCGCGCCTCCATCGCGATGCCGATGCAGAACGTCTTGAGGTACTTCTGGTTCTTGGACTCGTCGTACTTCATGAGCTCGTTCATGAACGCGGCGACGGCTTTGCCATGCACAGCCTGGTCCTTGAGGAATTTCTCGCTCGGCGCGCCGTTGTCGAGCAGGTGCTTGGCCACCAGGCCGAGGAACACCTTGTTGTTCGCGAGCCGCTCGGGCTCGGGGCGCGGCAGGGCAGGGACGTACTCGGTGACCGGGCGGATGCGGAACATCGCGAACACCGGCTCGGGTGCGTTCACCGCCTGGTAGACGACGCGGAGCTCGCTCCACGCCTTGTCGATCCGCGGGCGGAACGCGACGATCTTCCACGACCTCGAATCGCCGAACGCCTGCTTGTCGAACTCCTTCGCCTTGGGATCCATGCGCGGGTTGCCATGGGTCTCCGCCTGGTTCTTGAGGAACTGCTCGAACAGCGCCTTGGTGACCAGCGGTTTGTTGTCGAGCCTCGCGCGATTCTCGTCGGTGAACTGCGGCTTAAAGTTGTCCGCGGTCCAGCGCAGCAGCTTGTCGATCGGCCAGTCCTTGTTGACCAGCTCGAGCCGCCTGGGCTGGCGGATCATCAGCAGCGTCTCGATCACCGCGCTCTGCTGCTCGGCGACCGGGAGCTCCTGCTTCTTGTCATCGACCTCGATCGAGAACGTCGTGGCGATGACCTTCCCGAGCTTGGGCTGCGAGATGTGGATCTCGAACTCCGCCTTCGGCTGGTCGGCCTTCGCAGGCGTCCACGTGATGGTCTGGGTGATCGCGTCGAACTTCGCCGATGCGGGCAGCTTGGTGACCTCGACGATCGTGTCATCGAGATTCTGGTCGATCACCGGCACGCCGAAGCTGACCTTCTGGCCGACGCCGAGCTTCTTGTAGACCGGCGGAAAGAACTCCGGCGCGCGATCGGCCTTCGCGACCGGCGCGGGTGCAGGTGCGGGTGCGGGTGCGGGTGCGGGTGCGGGTGCGGGTGCGGGTGCGGGTGCGGGTGCGGGTGCC
>JAYUVX010000177.1:0-5397 GCA_043753855.1 Myxococcales bacterium
CTCCCAGACGCCCGATACGACCCCACCGAGATGCGGCGTCCATCCCTCGTCTTTTCGAGCCGCTAGCCCGGTTTGAACGGGCGACCTACGGTTTACGAAATACACCGCAGACCATATGACGCGTAGTTAGCTCATATGGGAAAGATTGGGTTGCCGATGAGGAACCTATGGCGCTATGTGTCCCAGTATGGGAAGTTGGTGTCCCAAAGTGTCCCAGCGGGACACGACCAGGAGCCCGATGCCGCCCTTCCGACTCACCGATCCGACCGTCGCCAAGTTGCAGCCGACCCCCGAGGAGCCTCGGCTCTACGTCTGGGACACCGAGGTGCGCGGCTTCGGCCTGGTCATCGGCCTGACGCGGCGGACGTTTGTCGTGCGCGGTCGCGTCAACGGCCGGCAGCTCAAGGAGACGATCGGCGTGCTGGGGCAGCCGGACGAGCAGGGGCAGCCCTGGAACGTCCTACGAGCTCGCCAGAACGCGCGCAGACGACTCGGGGCCATGTCGAGCGGGCGAAGCCTCGCAGCCGAGCGCGCGCGTGCTGTGGGGCCGACCCTGCGTGCCGCGCTCGAGTTGCATGTATCGAACATGAAGAAGTCGCAATGCTCGCCGCGCTCCATCGACACGATAGAGGCAGAGATTCCTCGGCTGCTCGCGGGTTGGATGGACCGGCCGATCATCGAGCTGACCCGTAGCGAGCTGCGCAAACTGCACGACGAGCTCACCAGTGCGGGAAAGAAGTACCTCGCGAATCGCATCGTCGCTCAGGTCTCCGCGGTGTGGAACGCGCTCGACAGCGACCAGGACGACGGGCTACCGCGCGCGAACCCGGCGAAGGGACTGAAGCGTAACCGCTACACGCCGAAGCGCGAGCGCGTGGCCGACTCCGGGCTCGCGGACTGGTACGAGAAGGTGCAGACGCTCACCGGCGTCCGGCGCGATCTGCAGCTGTTCGCCCTGTTCACCGGCATGCGCAGCGAGGCCGCGCGTCACGTTCGGTGGGAGCACGTCGACGAGGACCGCGGAGCGCTCGTGGTGCCGAAGCCGAAGGGCGGAGAGTCCAAGGCGTTCACGCTGCCGCTCGCGCCGAGCGTGCTCGAGATGCTGCGCGCGCGGAAGGCCGAGAACGCGCGCGAGATGAAGACCCACGACGGCGATCACGGGTGGGTGTTCCCGTCGCTGTCGCGAGCCCGCGGCGAGGATGGGAAGTTCGCGGTGCAGGCGCTCGCCGAGCCGAAGGAGTACAAGCAGACAGGCGGGCGGAAGGGTCCCAAGGAAAAGGTCCTGCCCGGCCTCCACACCCTGCGGCGCACATACCTCAGCGTCGCCACCGAAGCTGGTGTGTCCGAGCTCGACCGCCACGTGCTCGCGAACCACGCGTACGGGCGGCAGTCGGTGAACGCGACGTACATCGAGCAAGCGTTCGAGCACCTCGCATCATGCCAGGCGAAGATCGAAGCCGCACTGTGGGAGCGACTTAAGCCGAGCGCCGAGAAGCGCGCGCCGAAGGCGAGGGCCGCGTGAATGATCATCGTCCGAGTTGGCACCCGCCCAACCCATTCGAGCGCGCAACGCTCGAAGCGAATGAGATCGCGCGTCGACAGTTTGCTGAGGTTCACAAGCGCGGTGGAAGCATTCTGCTCGACGACCTAAGGCTGCTTGTCGATCAGATCGGCGATGAAGTACGCAGGCTGTCTGACGACGATCTCGCGATCAGGGAACTGCGCGCGAATCTCAAAGCGCTTCAAGAGCAGCGCGATCGATACGATGCCCTCTCGAAACGACCGAGCGATCTCGGACCAAAGGGGCGCGGTGAGCGCGAGCGGCTCTGGAAGGAGCACGCCGAAGCGCTCGCCGAAGCCGAGGGCACATGGCGCGCGGTGCCGGGCACCGATGTGCATGAGCGCGTGTCGAGGATCTCTGGTCGCGACGAATACGCGATCCTCGAAGCCGGTAAGATGGTGTCGCTCGCCGCGGCGGAGACGGTGCGCGAGCTTCGTCTTGATCCGATCGAAGCGGGAAAGTATCAGCTCGTGCTCTACACCGTCCCCTACTACAGCGAGCGCGTGCCGACCGTTGAGCAGATGTGGATCGAGCAGGCGATGATGCGCGCGCCGGCGCGGCTGATCGGACTCGCGCGCTATGGCAGCAAAGGATCCACGGATCCGGTAGCGCGGGGGGCCCGCGACATCAAGCGCACGATCGAGCGGATGTTCGAGCGCGGTACCACTCTGCCCGTCGACGCGAAGTACGTTTCCGTGTCGCTCACGCAGTTGTCCGCGGACTACATCGCCGACTCGTTGCACACGGCTTGACGAGGTCTGCACACGGGTTGACGAGCGCTTATCCGCTCCCAGACGCGCACGGTGATCTCAATGAGATCGCCATCCATCAAAGCAAACCCGAGGCGGCGCACGCCAGCCGCCCGAACACAGGAACCGCGACCGCTGCCTGTTGATCCCGAGGCGGCGATCGACACCAATCAGCTAGGGCAGCTGTTCGACCTCGCGCCGATCACGATTCAGCAGCAACGCGCGCGCGGCGAAGGCCCCGCGTTCTTTCGCGTCGGGCATTCCGTCCGCTACCGCCTCGGCGACGTGCTCGCCTGGCGTGACGCGCGGAAGGTCGGAGGCAAGTGAGCAACCTCGACGCCGTGCTGCAGGTGATCCAGTCCGCGCTCAAGGCTGCCGAGACGCTCGACCCCGCCGACCAGGACACGCTCTATCGCGCGCTGCTCGACACGGTGCGACCTCGACGGCCTGAGAGCGTCGGGTTTCTGTCGCAGCTTCCGCCGCCCGGCACTCCGATCGTCGATCCGCGCGAGGCGAAGTGATTTCCGTGGCGACCTCGGAGACCGCTGGGCTGAGCGGAGGCGAACCACCCACGCCCGCCACTCGCTCGCTCTCCGCGGCCGTCGCACCTCGACGAATGCTCGACGCCGCGCTCGGCTATGTCGAGTCGTCGCCTCAGTGGCCGGTGTTCCCGGCGGATCCGAAGAGAAAGCTGCCGCTGATCAAGACCGGTCGCGACCACGCCGAGCACGCCAGCACCGAACCGACCGTGCTGCGCCGGTGGATCGAGCAGGACTTTCCCGGCTGCGCCATCGCGATGCCGACCGGCGCAGTGAGCGGCACTGTCGTGGTGGACGTGGACATCAAACACGATGGCGTTCTCGAGCTGCTCGGCGAGCTCGAGCAGAACCTCGGGCCGCTGCCACGCGATCGAGTGGCGCGAACGCAGAGCGGCGGACTGCACATCTACTGTGCGCATCCCGGCAACGGAGTGCGAGTGCGAACCGGGCAAGGTGAGCGCTCTCCGCTGGGCTACCTCACCGGCCGCGCCGGCATCGATGTTCGAGCCGACGGCGGGATCGTCCTGCTGCCGCCGAGCTGCGGCTACTCGTGGATCGCCGACGACGACACGATCCCGATGCTGCCGAAACTGTGGCTGCTCGCGATCCAGGGTGCGGGCGCGGAGCCGCCGAAGCGCTCGCCCGGCCGCAAGTACATCGGTGGTCGTCCCGCGTGGGCTGCCGAGATTCTCGACGACACGAGCACGATCACGAAGGGCGACAGGAACGGCGCGCTGTTCAAGGTCGCGGTCACCGTTCGCAAGATCGGCGGGGGCGACGCCGAGATCCTCGGCGAGATCGAGCGCCACAACTCACAACGATGCTGCCCCTCGCTTCATGAGCGCGAGCTGCAGAAGATTGCCGCCAGCGCGGCGAGGAATCCGCGATGAACGAAACAGCGATCAAGCGCCTCCACGCGAAGGCAGCCGAGGCGGACGCGCCGACGACGGACGCGCCGCACATGACCGAGCTGGGTAACGCGCAACGATTCGCCGCGATGCACGGGCCTCGGCTGCGCTACGTGCTGTCCCGCGCGATGTGGCTGGCGTGGGACGGGCGACGGTGGCAACGCGACGAGATCGGGACACCTGACATCGCGGCGAAGGCTGTGGTTGCGGATCTGTACAAGCAAGCCGCCGCCCTCTCGGCGCAGGCGGCATCCGGTGATCAGCGTGCCGGTGAGCGTGCTGAAACGATGATCAAGTGGGCAAAAGCGTCGTCGAAGGCAGCCGCGATCGGCGCGATGATCAAGCTGGCGCAGTCCGAAGATCCGATCACCACGACCGCCGACTCGTTCGATCGCGATCACCTGCTGTTCAACGTTCAGAACGGAACGATCGACCTGCGGACCGGCAAGCTCCGACCGCACCGGCAGACCGACTTGATCACCATGCTGGCGCCCGTCACCTATGACCCGTTGTCGCCATGTCCGCTCTGGGATTCCGTGCTCGCGCGCGTCCTGCCCGATCCAGACGTGCGCGCGTGGCTGCAACGATTCATCGGCTATGCGCTGACCGGCGATGTTCGCGAGCAGGTGCTGGGTTTCTTCTACGGCTCGGGCGCGAACGGCAAGTCAGTGGTGATCGACGTGCTGATGGCGATCTTTGGCGACTACGCGCTGAGGGCCGCACCCGACCTGGTGCTGTCTCGCCACGGAGAGGCGCATCCGACCGAGCAGGCCGACCTCGAAGCGAAGCGACTTGCCGCGTGTAGCGAGATCGAGCAGGGCCGCGCGTGGGCCGAGTCGACGATCAAGCGGATCACGGGTGATACCACGATCACGGCGCGCAAGATGCGGCAGAACTTCTACACGTTCCCGGCGACGCACAAGCTCATCATTGCAGCGAACACGAAGCCGGCCGTGCGCGGCACTGATCACGCGATCTGGCGACGGATGTGCCTCCTCCCGTTCGAGGTGACCATTCCCGTCGAGCAGCGCGACAAGCAGCTCGTTCCGAAGCTCATCACCGAGGCGCCCGGCATCCTCGCGTGGGCCGTTCGCGGCTGTCTCGAGTGGCAGCGCACCGGTCTCGGGGTCGCGAAGGCGATCACGATGGCAACGGACAACTACCAGGCCGATCAGGACGCGATCGGGCAGTGGATCGCCGACGAATGCACGCTCGTCGCGAGTGCGTTCACCCCGGGCGCCGCGTTGTACGACTCGTACAAGACCTGGTGCCGGTCAACCGGTCGAGATCCGGAGACCTGGCCCACGGTTCGCGACCAACTCCTGCAGCGCGACGGGCTGACCGACGAACGTACCTCTCGGGCCCGTGGAATCCGGGGGATCGGGCTGCGCGCGACCCGCGAAGCGCATCTGGAGGCGGTCCGATGAGTGACACCTACCCCGTCATGGGGGGGTTAGTTCGAGATCTTCTCTCTCGTGAGCGCTTAACCGGAGGATCGCGTCACAAGGTGTCACTCCGTCACTGGGGTGTTGATGGCCGCTTGAGTTCGTAGCGTTCTGACCCTGAGGCCGGTCGGCCGGATACTCGCGGCGCCGAGGATCGTGCCGTTACGATCTTTTCCAGCGGGACGCCGAAAAAGA
>JAYUVX010000178.1:0-5354 GCA_043753855.1 Myxococcales bacterium
GCTATCGTGCAGCTTCCGGCGCGCGAGGACGTCACGCTCCCCATCCGCGAGCAGCTGATCATCGAGCTCTATTCGAAGTAACCCGCTGGCAAGCCAGCGGGCGGACACCAAGGAGCGGGCTTCGAAACCCCGCAATTTCATCGGGCGTGATGAAAGCGCCCCGACCGAGGAGAAAGACACATGGAACCGACCCCCGAGCAGACTGCGTTCATGGCCAAGAACTGGCGCGATCTCATCCGTCCCCGGACGCTGGAGATCGAGGAGCGCTCTGACACCTACGGCAAGTTCTCGTGCGAGCCGCTCGAGCGTGGCTTCGGCACGACGCTCGGCGTCGCGCTTCGCCGCATCCTGCTGAGCTCGCTCCAGGGCGCCGCGATCACGCACATTGCGATCGAGGGTGCGCTGCACGAGTTCACGGCGCTTCCGGGCGTCGTCGAGGACGTGACGGACATCATCCTCAACCTCAAGGAGACCCTGTTCAAGGTCGAGCACGACAAGACCTATACGGTCCGGCTCGACAAGCAGGGCGAGGGCGTCGTCACCGCCGGTGACCTCGCGCTCGTCGATGGCGTCACCTGCCTCAACCCGACCCACCGCATCTGCACGCTGTCCAAGGATGGCAAGGTTGCGATGGAGTTCACGATCGCCACGGGCCGCGGCTACGCGCCGGCCGACCGCCACTCGAGCGACCTCCCAGTTGGCACCATCGCGATTGACGCGCTGTACTCGCCGATCCGCAAGGTCAACTTCACCGTCACCAACGCCCGCGTTGGTCAGCAGACCGACTACGACAAGCTCACTCTCGAGGCGTGGACCAACGGTTCGGTCCGCCCCGACGACGCTGTCGCGTACGCCGCGAAGATCTTGAAGGAGCAGCTCAACCTGTTCATCAACTTCGAGGAGATGGCGGAGCCGGTCGAGGCCCCGCGTGACGAGGCGGCCGAGAAGCTCAACGAGAACCTGTGGCGCACCGTCGACGAGC
The DNA here is from genome assembly GCA_043753855.1 of Myxococcales bacterium. Lineage (GTDB taxonomy): Bacteria > Myxococcota_A > Polyangia > Haliangiales > Haliangiaceae > JABFXX01. The sequence continues at coordinate 983 of JAYUVX010000178.1, forward strand.
TGGAGCTTTCGGTCCGCTCGGCGAACTGCCTGCAGAACGCCAACATCAAGTACATCGGCGAGCTCGTCCAGAAGACCGAGTCCGAGATGCTCAAGACCAAGAACTTCGGCCGCAAGTCGCTGAAGGAGATCAAGGAGCTGCTCGCCGAGATGGGCCTGCAGCTGGGCATGAAGCTCGACAACTGGCCCGGCCCGAACCCGCTGAAGAAGCCCTGAATTGACGCGCTCGCGTTGATTGACCACCTGCAAAAGAGATCCCCATGCGTCACCGCCTTTCAGGCCGCCAGCTCGGCCGCAAGTCCTCCCACCGCTCGGCCATGTTCAACAACCTGGTGACCGCGCTCCTGACCTACGGTCGGATCGAGACCACCGAGGCGAAGGCCAAGGACCTCCGCGGTTACGCGGAGTCGACCATCGGCTGGGGCATCGCCGTCCACGAGCTCGTCGCCAAGGGTGATGCGGCCACCAAGGAAGAGAAGGTCAAGATCGTCCACGCCAAGCGCCAGGCTCGCCTGACCGTGATGACGCGTACGGCAATGGACCGCCTGTTCACGGAGATCGGTCCGCACTTCGCCTCGCGCAAGGGCGGCTACACGCGGATCCTCAAGACCCGCGTGCGCAAGGGTGATGCGGCTCCGATGGCGTTTATCGAGCTCGTCGGCCTCAACGGCCAGCAGCCTGCCGCCACGGCATAACGCCCGAGTGCGGCGCCACCGCCGCAGTTCGCAAAGACTTCACGATCTCGTGTGATGCCCGCCGCATAGGCGGGCTTTGTTTTTGGCTATACACACGCTCGGAATCTCGCCATAACCCGACGCTGGCCACTCACGCCGCGTAGCCCTCCGGAGAACACATGACTCGCATTGCTATCGCCTTCACGCTCGCCGCTGCTCTCTTTGCCTGCCGTGGAAGCGGCGACGACACCTCCACCCCCGACGGCGGAGGCACGGACTCCACCGGAGGCGGCGGCACCGTCCGCATCCAGGACGTCCAGAACACGAACATGGCGGTGGGAACGCCGGTCGCGCTCAAGGGCGTGATCGTCACGGCGATCGATAAGTTCGGCACCAAGACCGGTGACATCTGGGTCGAGGAAGCCGGTGGCGGCGCGTTCTCCGGCGTCCACGTGTTCGGCGCACCGCTCGCCTCGGTCGGCGCACTCGCCGTCGGCGATATCGTCGACATCGCCGGCGCGCAGAAGGACGAGTTCGCCTACCAGGGCATGAACGGCGTCGGCGCCGACACCAGCGGGCGCTCGATCACTGAGCTCAAGCCGGTCAACGGCGGCATGATGACTGTGACCAAGACCGGCACCGGCACCGTCCCGGCTCCGATGGTCGTCGATGCTCTCGCGATCGGCCAGAAGGCCACGCAGGCCGAACGCGACGCCGAGTGGGAGAAGTGGGAAGGCGTGCTGATCAGCGTCAAGAGTGTCTCGGCAGTGTCGGACGCGCAATGCGTCGGCAAGGGGTGCAAGGACAAGTCGCTGAACAAGATCGACCTGACCGGCGGTATCGTCCTCGAGTCCTCGCTGGCACCACTTCCCGGCGGCAGTGACATGACCCCCGGCAACGTCGCGCGCGGCGAGTGCCTCGGCGCTGTCACCGGCGTCGTCGACTACTTCTTCGACTACCTCCTGCTCAACACGACCGCTGACAGCGTCATGACCGGCGGCACGGGCTGCCCGGTCGCCGAGGGCGCTAGCCACGCGGTGTGCAGCGACAACCTCGACAACGACGGCAACGGCTTCGTTGACTGCATGGACAACGGCTGCGTCCTCGGTGACTCGGCGTGCCGTGTAGCGACAACGATCCCGGCGATCCAGGCTGCGACTCCCACCGGCCCGATCGAGCTGACGAATGTCTACATCACCGGGATCTCATCCGACAAGAGGAGCATCTGGGTGTCGTCCAACCTCACGGCTGCACCGAACGAAGGCGTCTACGTCTTTCGTGCTCAGGGCGGTCTCGTCCTCGATAACACGTTCGCGGTCGGCTCGAAGGTCAACGTCATCGGGTCGGTTCAGGAGTTCAACGATGACATGATGGGTGGCACGCTGACCGAGGTGAACGGAATGAAGACTACGCTGTTGACGGCGGCCGGAACGGTTGTTCCGGTGGCGGGCCAGACCGTGGCTAACCTGATGGTTGCCGCTACCGCCCCGACCTACGAGTCTGTTCTCGTCCAACTCACCAACGTGAAGCTCACCACGCTCGGCGCTGCGGCCAATGGGTTCATTGCGACGGCGACTCAGGGCGGCACCACGTTCAAGATTTCCACCGAGGTACTCCGGCCAGCCGCGGCGGAGGTGGGTTGTCACGTCACGATGACGGGGCTGTGGACGAACCTGCAGGCTCCGGGAATGGCGGCGACGATGAAGCCGAACGCGTTCGGCCTCATCGTTACGTCGATGGCCGCGGTCGGCGGCGTCTGCCCGTAGCTATCGCGTCTGAATTGTTCCAACGCTGAGGTGAGCGGCGGTTGTCGACGGATCCGGATCCGGGCCGCGTGATCTACGGTGAGGGGGGTGGTTGCCAAAGACGTGGCCCGCAAGGGCTACGAAGCCGCTCTCGCCGTTGATGGACGAGCGGACCTGCCGACGCTGGGCAGTGTGCGCGCCGTGCGACGGCGAGCACGTGCGTGCGCCGCTCGGCGACAAGGTCGTCGACGGCGGCAAGTACGGCATGCTGCTCGTCGCGCAGCTCCTCATCGACAAGTACATCGACGGCTTGCCGCTACATCGCCAGCGCGCGCGCTTCAAGCAGCTTGGACTCGACCTCTCGGTGTCGACGCTCGCCGATCAGGTGAAGTGGTGCACCGATCTGCTGCGGCCGCTGTGGCGCGCCGCGCTCGCCGAGATCATCACCGCGCGCGTGATGCACCTCGACGCCACGGGCTTGCCAGTGCTCGATCCTAGCGTCGCCGGCGGCAAGCGCCTCGGCTCGCTGTGGGGCTACGTCGGCGTGTCGCCAGATCACGCGACGGCAGCGTATCTGTACACGTCGACGGGCAAGAAGGTCGGCCAGAAGTCCGGAGAGCTCGGGCCCGAAGATGTGCTCGCGCTGCGTGATGGCCACACCGTCGCGGACGCCTCGAACATCTTCGACGTCAGCTTCAAGCGGCCGGGGCTCATCGAGTGCGGTGGCAATATGCACGCGAGGAGGTACTTCGTAAAAGCTCTCGACGCTGGCGACCAGCGTGCCGCACTACCGATCGCGGCGTACAAGAAGCTCTACACGATCGAGGCCACGCTCAAATCCCTCGATGCACAGGTCAAGCTCGCCGAACGGATCGCTCGCGAGAAGCCGATCTTCGACGAGATCGTGGCCTGGTGTCGGGCGCGCGAGGCACACGAACCGCCGTCGTCCAAGCTCGGCACGGCGATTCGCTACATGCTGAATCATCGCGTCGCGCTCGGCCGATGTCTCGAGTACAGCTTCGTGCCCCTCGACAACGGGATTGTCGAACGCCTCCATGTCCGGGCCGCGCTGACTCGGAAGAACTTCTTATTTGCAGGAGCCGACTCTGGCGGCGAGCGCGCCGCGATCGCCTTCACGATCTTCGGCTCGTGCAAGGTCGCCGACGTCGACCCGCTTGAGTACCTCGCCGATGTGCTGCCCCAGCTCACCGGCACGATTCGTATCCTCGACCTGCCCAACCTGCTGCCGGCGGCCTGGAAGGCGCGGCGCGCGGCGATGGCGGCATCTCCGCCGCCGCAAACGTCGCTCAAGCCAGCGTAGCTCGCGCCGCTATCACGTCCCGACCATCGCGATCAAGCCGCCGGTCCCGGCGCGGTCCTCCGGACGGACACCTGCCAACCGCCGTGCAACGAGCCCTCTGTTTCACTGCCTCAGGTCGTGCAACGCAACACCCCGCGTCATCCGATCAGTTCATGAGCGTCGGTATGAACTCTGACGCCCTCGTCGAGGAAACCTCGCTCGCCGGCAAGCTCGTCCGCCACACCGCTCAGCTCAAGATCATCGGCGACGTGATCCGCGTCGTCTGCGCGAACGTGGAGTCCGACCTCGCGGCACTGCTGGCTTCAGAGCTGGAGCGGCCGCGTGAGGCGAAGAAGGTCCTCGCGAATATCTTCGCGGCACCAGGCAGGACCACCGTCACCGAGCAAGCCATCCACGTCCGCCTCGCCCCCGCGGCGAATCCCTCCGAGCGCGCCACGATCCGCAGCTTCTTCACTGCCATCAACCAGCGCGAGCTAATCCTACCCAGTGACCCAAAGCGGCTTCCGCTTCGCTTCGAACTCCAACCTTTGTGAACACGCCGTAATGAACCCTGGGTGCGCCGGGATAAACCGGCAGAAAGGAAAGAATGAAAGAGTCTGACGTCGAAGGCGTAGCGAGCCACGACGGCCCCGA
>JAYUVX010000179.1:0-5342 GCA_043753855.1 Myxococcales bacterium
TCCCAGCACAGATCGGTACCGTTGTAGGCGATCTCGACGAGCGCCAGCTTGCGTTCGAGGTCGACCCAGGCCGCGCCGAGCTTGGCGGGATTGGAGCAGCCGTCGTGACCGGCGGCGTGCCAGGTCGCGGGTGTGGGATGCGACGTGACGAGCTGCTGGCCGTGGCGGATCGTCACCACGTCGTTGGTCCAGTCGAGCTCGACGCCGGCCGCGCGCGCGGCGTGCTGGGTGTAGCCGTCGCTGCCGTCGACCTCGAGCACCGGCAGGCGGATCAGGGTCGACGAGCGGTGGAGGTTCGCGAGCCACGTATTCGCCGCCAAGATCCGCGCATCGAGCTGTGGATGACGGCCGTCCTGGTTCCACATCGCGTCGACCTCCTCGATCCTGAGGATCGTGATCTTCTCGGAGATGCCGTCGGAGCGATCGCGCGACACGATGCGGAGGTTCGGAGATCCGCGGCCGCCATCGAGCTCGCGTTCGGCGCTGATGATCCGCGTGCCATCGGCGGTGGCAGCGGGCAGGCCAGGGCTATCGAAGCCGTTATCGATCCACGTCACCGACGGTGGCGGGGTGGTCGGTGCCGGGGGCGCCGAGGCGGCGGAGCCCTGCAGCGGTGACGGTGCCGAGCCGTGCGGGCCACATGCGGAGAGTGCGAGACCCGCGATCAGCGCGTACGTCGCGCGCATCGTTACTCGACCAGCTTGAGATGCGAGGCTCGCTTGCGCGGATCCTCGGCGATCGGCGCGCTCGGCGCGTCCTTGATCACCGGGGGCACCAGAGCGGGTGTCTCGCCGCCGCCGGTGAGCACGTCCTCGGGGACATCCTCGGGCCACACGGTGCCGCGCTGCTCGCCCTCGACCATCGCGGCGTAGACTGCGGTCCACGGCAGGATGCAGCGGAACGGCTGACCGGAGAACGTCAGCGTGCCGGCGATCGCCTCGTCGTCCACGGACAGCTCGCCGATCGCGGGTGTCAGGTTGTAGCCGAACCGAAGCACGAGGCTCGGGTCGGCGCGGAACCGCGCGGGCACGCTGACCTCGGCGCGCCGCGCATCGACATGCACGAGCACCGGTCCGCGCGACAACAGCTGCTCGAGCGTGCGGCGCTTGTCGGGAGCGCTGGCGTCGTCCTCGTCGCCGAGCGAATCGATCGACGGCACCTCGGTAGAGGGCTTGCCGACCAGGACCAGGAACTCGTCCTCGGCCATCAGCCCGGCATCGACGGCATCGCGCAGGATGCCCTCGGGCCGATCGCCGGCCGCCGCGGTGACCCGCTCCACGGTACGCTCGCAGCGCGCCGCATGGCGCAGCACCGCACCGTGAGCCGCGAGCGCGCTGTGATCGCCGGCGCGCCAGCGAGCGAGCGCGCGCTCGACATCCGCGAGGGACGTCGAGACGCGGTGCTCGATCAGCGCGGTCACGACCGTCTGCAGCCGGGCCAGGGTCTTGGGGTCGCGCTCGAGCATCGAACTGGACTTAGTACGACCTCCCCCGGGGGTAAAGCCCTGAATCAATTTTCGATCAGGTCCGCGAGCATCGTCACGACGCGCTCCGGCACGGGCGTTGCGACGAACCGCGCCAGATCGACGACGGCGCACACCACGGAGCCCTCGGCGCTCAGCTCCCGCGGATCCCCTGCGCGGTAGATCCGGTAGCGAAACGTGATCGACTTCGCACCCATCCGCGCCACCGAGACCTCGATCTCGGCGGTGTCGCCGAAGCGCAGCGGCGACTTGAACTCGCACTCGGCCTTCACCGCAGGGAAGCCGATCCGATCGCGATCGATCAGCTCCGAGTACGCCTTGGGGCCGATCCGGGCGCGCCACAGCTCCTCGAATGCGACATGGAACATGTGGAAGAACCGCGGATAGTAGACGATACCCGCGTGATCGACATCGGCGAACCGCACCGGCGCGGCGTACATGAAGCTCACACCGGCACCGCGGGCAGCACGATTCGCACGCCACACGCCGCGGGAACGCCGGGGCAGGGCGGGGCGAGCTTCTCGAGCTCGATCGCGACGCGTGCGCGCGGATATAGCTCCTGGATCTTTGCGCCGATCGCACCGGCCAGCGCCTCGAGCAGCTTGAACGTCGACCTGGTGCCGATCGAGACCGCGATCTCCGAGACCTTCCAGTAGTCGACAGTATCGGCGATCTTGTCGGAGGCCGCGGCGGCAGCGAGCGGCAGCTCGAGGATGAGGTTGACGCGAAACCTCCGGGTTCCACGCCGCTCGGCCGCGGTGTAGCCGTGGTTTCCCTCGAACTCGAGACCCCTGACGAAGACGCTGTCGGTCACGCGCGAAGGCTACACGTGCGCGGCGCCGATCCGCCACGTACAATCAAGCCGATGTGGAAGCTGGCTGCGCTCGTGCTGGCCGGGTGCGCCGCCGCTGGTGCCACGGCGACGCCACGTACCGAGCTGCTGTCCAACGCGTCGCCCGGCCCGCGCGGCAGCGGTACGCTGTTCGAGCTCGGCGTCGATTCGCTGGGACCGATCGTGCCGAGCACGCTCGCCACCGAGGAGGCCCTGCACGAGCTGCTAGGCGCGCGGTACACGGTGAAGCCGATCGACCGGTCTCTGCACGTGTTCGTCGGCGACGAGCTGCTGTTCTACGTGATCCCGAACGACGACCACACGCTGTTCAACGTCCACGTGGTGAGCCCGAAGATCGCCATCACGGAGCACCCCGGGTGGGTGATTGAGGCGCCGTTCCAGGGCTCGGAGTCGCTCACCACCTGCGAGTGCTGGGGCCGACAGCCGGTGTGCTTTCGCGCAGGCGATCACGTCGGCATCGCGTTCGAGATCGAGTGCGGTGGACTCGACAGCGCGGCGGGTCGCCGTGCGCTTCTCGTCGGCGTCCCGATCCAGCGCGCGATCTGGAGTCCACGGCCGTTCGGTGCGCCGCCGGCTCCATCGATGTCGTCGCCGCCCGCGCTGTCGAAGCTGTTCGGCGGTGATCCGCCCTGACGGTGGAGGCGCCTACGCCTCGGCGTCGTCGCCGTCGGCGCCCTTTAGCTTGGTCAGCTTCTTCTTGATCATCGTCCGTTTGAGCGGTCCGACGAAGTCGACGAGCAGCTTGCCGGTGAGGTGGTCGTACTCGTGGAGCAGGCAGCGTGCGAGCAGCGCCTCGCCCTCGATCTCGAACAGAGAGCCGTCGATCCCCATCGCACGCACCTTGGCGCGCATCGGACGCTTCACCTTGATGTAGATGTCGGGAAACGACAGGCAGCCTTCCTCGCTGTCCTGCTGCTCCTCCGAGGTCTCGAGGATCTCGGGATTGATGAACGCGACCGGCGGATCGGTCTCCGGGCGACCAGCGAGCCGCGGCTCGACGATGAACATCCGCCGGCTATCGCCGAGCTGCATCGCTGCGATCCCGAGGCCGTTCTCCGCGTACATCGAATCGACGAGGTCCTGGTAGAGCGCGCGCACCGAGGCATCGATCCCATCGATGGCGACCGAGGTCTGCCGGAGACGGTCGTCGGGCCAGATGACCACAGGACGTACTGCCATGTTGGACGGACCGTAGCATGATTGACAACTTGCGCCGACGGAGACATACACGCGCAGCAGGATGTCTAACCCCTCGATCACCCGGTTCTCGGAGGCGCGTTTGCCCACCCCGAACGGGGAGTTCCGGGTCGTCGTCTATCGCACCGGCGAAGACGTCAAGACCGGCGGGACCGCCATCGGCATGGGGAAGGAAGAGCATGTCGCGATGGTGCTCGGTGATGCCACGGGCGCCGCGGTGCTCGCGCGGGTGCACTCGTCGTGCTTCACCGGCGAGGTGCTCGGCAGCCTGCGCTGCGACTGCCGCGCGCAGCTCGATGCGGCGCTCGAGCGGATCGGGACCGAGGGCCGCGGCGTGCTCGTGTATCTCGTGCAGGAAGGCCGCGGCATCGGCCTCGGCAACAAGGTCGCCGCGTACCAGCTGCAGGATGACGGTGCGGATACCGTCGACGCCAACCTCGCGCTCGGCTTCGAGCCCGACCTGCGCTCGTATGATCTCGCCGCCGGGATCCTGCGGGACCTCGGCGTGACCAGCGTGCGGCTGATGACGAATAACCCGGAGAAGATCGCGGGGCTCGAGCGTGCCGGGATGGAGGTGATCACCCAGGAGTCACACTGGGTTGGATCCACCGAGCACAGCGAAAGCTACCTCGCGGCGAAGAAGTCGAAGCTCGGTCACCTGTCGTAGGGAGCGAAACGTCACCATGAACGAAGCCAGCGTCAGAGAAGCTCTCGGCAAGGTCATCGATCCGATGCTCGGTCACGACATCGTGAGCTATCGGATCCTGCGCACCGTCGAGGTCTCGGGAGACGACGTGCTGGTCCGGCTCGATATCCCCACGCACGCGTACCCGCTGGCGCAGCGCAAGGTGCTGCAGGGGCTGATCGAGACCTCGCTGCAGGCGATCGGCGCGAAGCGGGTCACCGTGGTCGCCGACGTGACGACCGCGTACCAGCCGGCGCCGAGCGACAAGGCCACGCTGAAGGGGCCGAAGAACGTGATCGCGGTGGCGGCCGGCAAGGGCGGCGTTGGCAAGTCCACGCTCGCGGTCAACCTCGCGTTGTCGCTGCAGCGGCACGGTGCGAAGGTCGGCCTGCTCGATGCGGACGTGTTCGGTCCGTCGATCCCCACGATGCTCGGCACGCCCGAGGTCCCGGCGACTGCGAGCAAGGACTCGAAGATCATCCCGGCGAATCACTCCGGCCTCAAAGTGATCTCGGTCGGATTCTTCGTCGACAAGGGCGAGGCCGTCGTGTGGCGCGGCCCGATGGTGCATCGCCTGCTCCAGCAGTTTCTCGGCGATGTCGAGTGGGGCGAGCTGGACTACCTGGTCTGCGATCTGCCGCCGGGCACCGGTGACGTGCAGCTGTCTCTCTCGCAGTTGATCCCGATCGCCGGCGCGGTGATGGTGACCACCCCGCAGGAGGTCTCGATCGTCGATGTCGTGAAGGGCATCGCGATGTTCGAGAAGGTCGAGATTCCGATCCTCGGGATCGTCGAGAACATGAGCTACTACAAGTGTCCCGCGTGCGGCCACACCGACGAGATCTTCAGCCACGGTGGAGGCAAGCGGCTCGCGCAAGAGGTCGGTTGCGACTTCTTCGGCGAGATTCCGATCGACACGCGGATCCGGTTCGGCGGGGATGCCGGTGTACCGATCGTGCTGTCGAGCCCCGACTCGGAGAACTCACTGCGGTTCATGGACATCGCGACCAAGGCGGCGATCAAGATCGCCGCGGGCGTGCTGTCCAAGCCGAAGCGCTCGTCGCGACTCGCCGTGATCAAGTAACGACGCGTCCGCACTTCGAGCGCGAGCAGGCGGAGCGGGT
>JAYUVX010000180.1:0-16094 GCA_043753855.1 Myxococcales bacterium
GCCAACGCCCGGCACAAGTGCTCAACGCCCGGAGGCATCGAGACGAAGATCAGACAGCGCCGTCCAGTCCGCGATCGAGGCCGGCATCGTGTGCTCAACGCCCGGAGGCATCGAGACGAAGATCAGGTCAGCTGGGAGACTTCGGTGGCGCGCATCGAGAAGTGCTCAACGCCCGGAGGCATCGAGACGAAGATCAGGCTGGGCCTGGATCTGGGTGAGCGCGCTCGCCTTGTGCTCAACGCCCGGAGGCATCGAGACGAAGATCAGTCGCCGGCAAATTTACCGAAGCATTGCCAACCCTTGCACCAATGGTAACACGTACTCACTTCGAGACACATCCAACGCGCATACATCATTCGTCTTAACAGAGTCACGTTATTGATATCTGACAACTAAAAGTCATACAAGCACCTATTCAGTTGTCACGCGGGAGGATCTCCCTCTCCCTCCTCAGGATCCCGGTACTCCCGCAGCTGTCCATGATTGTCATCGATCAGTCCTTGTTCTGTCGACGTCGTATCTCCGCCAATGACGCGGAATGTCGGCACTGGGTCCTGCCAACCCTCTACGTGGTTCTTCGAAATCACGTTCGTGGCGCATGTAGGACAGAGATCGACGATGAGGAGCGAGTCCTCGGGATCCATGACACGGCTGAGCTCCCAGCGAAGCCGCTCAACTTGTTGATCATCGAGCCGAGCGCGATAGACCGAGTACTGCACTCGATGCCCGTGCCCCGTCACGATCTTGTGGACCTCCCGAAGTCGTCGAGGGTCCCGGATATCGTAGCAGACCAGGCGCCAGCGCTTGTTCGCCGCCACTACCGCAACCGGAACTTCGCAAAGAGGCCACCCTCCCCCATCCACTCCTTCTCCAAGAGTCGGACCTCGAGCTCGATCATGCGGGCGTAGCTCAGCGAATAGCCGACCACGCTGTGGCGCCACGTATCGACTTTGCGACGCTCGATCACTTCGACGACCTTCTTCCGCCCCGATGCCGACAGGACTACTCGGCCCGGAAAGACTTGGAAGTCATCGGATGGGTCGAACGTCTTTCGGTTGATCGCCGGGATCACGGCCATGTCGACGAGGGGAACGCGGAACAACTCCATCACGTCAAGCGCCAGCGGGTGAGCCGACGAACGCGGCCGGTGATAGAAGCCCACGCCGGGGTGCAAGCCAACAGCGATGATCGCCTGGAGGGCTTCGCGATAGAGCATGCCGTAGGCGTAGCCGAGGATCGCGTTGATCCGATCGCGCGGGGGCTGGCGGTTGCGTCCATCGAATTTGAACTCGTCACCCAGATCTTCCGAGAACAACTTTGGCAGAAGCTCGAAGTAGGCGGCCGCTCCGGTACCTTCATGCCCGAGAAGCTCATCAGCCGCCTTGGCATGGGCCGCGCGACGGAGTGCATCACGAATTCGCTCACACATCGCGTCTATGGCGAGATCACGTTCACTATCCCTTCGCGTCGATCGCAGAGCGTACCGAAGCTGTGATTCCAGCTTCGCGATGACAAGGCGACGCGCGAGTGGAAGCGTCTGAGCGGGATCCGACAACGCGCGGAACTGCCGTAGATGCCGCTGCGCGCTCGGAGCCGATGGAGCGAGCGAGCCGACCGGCGCGCCGTTGAAGCCCAGCCAGTGCACACCAATTCCGTGCTCCGAGCAGAGCTGCAACGCTTGCGTTGTAATCTGCGCGTAGCCGTGGATAACCACCTGTCCGACCTCCGCGATCGGAAGCCGTTGGTCCGGTTCCTCGCGACCTCGAACGACGAGCTGATGCCCTGACCTCCCAACAGTCGACCCACTCTCCATCACATGGACGGTCTGACCCTGTGGATGCTGGGGCAACAGACGAAGAAGGTCGCCGTCGTCCCCACCCTCGGCAGCGAATCGCGCTTCCTCCGGCAGACATACCGGGGCTAACGAGCATTTGGCGCAGAGTCGTTCGTTGTCGGTGACGGGTGGGCGATCGATCGACTCGCGCAGCACCCGCGCGCGATCGATCGCAGCGCGCACCTGATCCCGAAGCTCCTGATCGATCGCAACTCGTACCGTCACGTTGTCGGCGTGGTAGCGAACCCGACCCTCTTCGAGAGACACCCCGTGGGATTGCTCGACCAGGAGTGCGTACGCACCGATCTGAATTCGGTCGGTCCGCCACGCCTCGCGAGCTCCAGGCGAGCCGGCCGACTTGCCGCGCTTGTGCTCGTAGGGAATCATCACGCCGCCTCGCGTCCGCAGCACATCGACGGCACCTCGGATCCCGAGCTCGCCGCTCTCGAACTCGAGGCGCTCGACCGTGTCTCCCTCGTCCTGGGCGATCTCGACATGAAGCCGACGCCCTGCATAGACCGCCGCATCTGCGAGCTTCATCCGTTCCACCTCCTCGAGGTAGAACAGCCGCTCGCAGTACGCGAGTGCATGAAGCGACGCGACGCTGAGCAACGAGTCCTCCATGCTTCTATTGATCCAGCCTCATGCTCACGCCGTCGTCGTCGGGCCGATATCGACCCACGCCTCGGCTGGGCACGTACATGGGAGTGGCGTCGGGGCGAACATCGGTGCCCTGGTCCGGCTCGCGTCACCTCGATCGATGTTTGTCGTCAAAGGCGTCGACTCCTTCGGCGCCCCTCCAGGTTGCACAGGGATGAACCATCGAGCGGTCGTGTCGTCGACGACATCGATCCGGTTGAACATGAACTGGTTGTCTCCTGCGAATGGCAACCCATAGCGTGCGACGTCGAGCGCTCCGGCAAGACCAAGAGGGATCCGCGCGACGATCTCGGCATCGCCGCGAACACCCACCAGGCACCGCAAGCCGACCAACATCTCCCGGCGGGCAGGCGCGATCCAGTACTTCTGGCCGTGGGCGTGAGCCTGCAGTTCCTTGCCCGACGCACCGACAGGATAGCCGTGGAGTTGTTGGTAGAGCGTCGACCGCTGCGCGCTGAGAAGGGTTCCAACTGCAATCTCGAGATGGGGAGCATCTGGGCGAATCGACGTGACGACCGCATCGAGGGGACCACGGCTCTCGATGCCCGCGAGGTTGAGGGCGAGTCCCCACGCAGCAGACGGCGGGAGAACCGGATACGTGCCCCGGTAGACGCCGGCTTGCAGCCAGCGGAATGCCGCAAACGGTGCGTCGATCGCGAGAAACAGGGTCGAGGGTCCGCTCATGCACCGAGCCCGGCAGTTGCGAGGTGCTTCAACGCAGCTTGTGGGCTGTCGAAAAACTGAACGCCCTGCCCTTCGAGCCGCTTCCTTTCCTCTTCGCCCATCTCCCGTGCCAGCGCACCCGCAACGACGAACTCCTTGCCCGGAAGATCGTCCTTGTTGACGCGAACGAGATCGGCGAACGCGCCCTTCGCGTCGAACCCGTAGGTGTCGAAACCACAGACCAGAGACGGCGTCAGCCGTGCGACCAGCGAGCGAGGTGCCATCTCGAAGTAGCTCCGAGCATGACTGCCCGCCACGTTCGAGAGTTCACCGATGGCCGCGAGGAGCCCCTTGGCCCACTGGGCCTTCGGGGCGCAATCGTTGAGATTCAGCGCGAACGGATACTGGTAGGCCGTGTGCGAGACCTCCCGATGCAAGAGCGCCGAGGTCGTCGAATTCTTCCACGGGCTCGCGCCGGCATTGAGCGGCGATTGGTGGAAGGTGGCGTCGAAGCGATACGGGCTCAGGGCGACGGCCATGTTCATACGCAGGACGCTGTCGCGCTTGGCCGGTCGCTTCTGCTTCTTCATCTCCTTGTTGTCGGCGACGAGGTATCCGAACAAGAAGTCGTCGGCGTAGATGTCGGCGTTCGGGAAGTCCTTGAACTCCACGGCCAGCTGATCTTCATCGAGTAGGCGAGTACGATTCGACGGCAACTCGCGTTGCGCGAGGATGTCGCGGAGCGCATTGCGCATGGATTCAGGGCTGATCACGGCGTACTCGTGATCGCCCTTGGTGATCTTCTGGATGATCGTGCGGTTCTCTTCGCTCTCCCCGCGATAGTTCGAACTGGGAGCGGCGTGCGTGAGTACGGTGCAGAACAAATTCTTGGACGGCGGCATGTGACCTCTCGAACCGTTAATGGGATGACTAGCCAATGGCGGATAGCGCGAGCAGCGTCAGGCTGCGCACACGCTCCACCTCGCCCGGGTCCATCAGGGCCCGCGCGATCTCGAGGTATTTCTCCTCGGTGACGTGATGAGGGACAGAACAGATGGTCGACGTGAAGTACGCGACAAAATCGGCCCCGGTTCGCGAGCGGACGGCGAGGAACGCTTCGCGAGCAACCTTCTCCTTCTTGCTCTCGTACTCCTTCTCCTGTCCTTGATTTCCTTTGACCTTGCTCCACGAGAGCTCGTACTTGCGCTCGGTCTTGCCCAGGACGTAGGCCTGGACCCGCCGATACACCAGGTGCTCGAGCGTCTGATTCGCTGCTGCGGTGTCTTGCTTCATCTCCACCTCGGTGAGGGCTGCTCTGCAGTCGTGTTGAAATTGCTGGTGACGGATCGTCATCTCGTCGGGAGTCGTCGAGCACAGACGCGCGAACCCGAACCACCAGGGGCGGCGTTCGAGAACGTTGATGATCCGCTGCCGCCGGAACAGGGGACTCCAGTAGCCGGCGGCGCGCACGCGGGCGTATTCGTCGTCTTGCTTCCGCTCTGGAATCACTCGAGCGGTCCCCCGCATGCGGACGTTGTTGCCTTCCTTCTCGAGGTGAAAGACGTCGACGCCGCTGAGCCAGAGGCGCGTCGCGGTGGCACCTCCGGCAGTCGCGATCCGTTCGTTGCTGCGCCGGACCACGTCGAGCCCGGCCTCGGCGGCCAAGTCGATCACGGCATCTCGGGGCACGTAGCCCGAAGGCTCGCATCCGCGACCGCGTGCAACCTGCTCCCATGCGGTCACGAAGTCGCCGAGGATCGCGACGTCAGGCACTGCCAGCGCGTAGCCGATGAAGTCGCGCTTGCCGTCACGTTGAAGTACCGCGGGGACGTAGATCGCGACGACCACCGACCAGAAGTGCAACAAGAAGCGCGTGCGAACGACGTCCTCGAACGGCACGTTCTCCGCGTTCTTGGCCTGGGCCCCGAGCGCATAGGTACTCGGCAGATCGACCGTGGCTCCGGGCTTCGCGGCCAGCTCATCCCACGCCTCACCACCGTCGTCGATCTCGCGAGCCTCAGCGCGTGCGTTGAAGGGCTCCCGCGTCGCTGGCACACCCCGCAAGGTCGACCAGACCATGTCCCGCCATAGCTTCAGCCACAGCTTCGGAGCGCCTGGTGCAGCGCCATCCCAGTCACCCACGGTCGCCCCGGCGGGGACGACGCGATCGTAGACAAACCGCTTTTCCGTCTTCGTCTTGCCGGTTCGCTCCTCGGTGATCGCGACCTCTTCCGTCCGCTTGGGCTCGGCTCCCGCCCATTTGCTCTTGGAGCGTGTCTCTTCGAGAGTAGCGTCGTAGACATCGTCGAACAGGCTCTGCATGCCCGGACGGTCGACAACCAGGGTCAACCCGTCGTCATCGACCTGCTTGACGTCGCAGATTCCCTTGCGATCGGGCTTTCGCTTGAGGAACGCAACGCAGAGCGCGAGTCCCGCTAATCCTGCTCGATGTTGAGAGGACGGCAAGTCGTGCAGGTTCCATCGTAACTCGAGAACCGCGTTCGATTCGATGGCATTTGGCTTCGCCTTCTTCGGCGCGCTCTTCTTCTGCGACGGCTTCTTGCCGAGCGCGGGCTCTTCGCTGGCTTGTTGTTCGCTCATTTCGGTTCCGATCATGTAACCAGTGCTTCGTCGTCGACGAGAAAGCCGAGCCAGCTGTGATAGCGCCCGCTGTCCGCCAGTTTCAAGAACGGCGGCAATCCGAGGCCGTCCGCGCTGCTCGCGTGCTTCTTCGGGACGGTCAGCTGCAATCCATCCGTGGGTTCGTTGCGCTTCTTGAGTTCCTTGAAGCGTGCGACATCGCCATCGAGGATCACGGGCGCACCGATCTCATCGCTATCGCGGAGTGCCGCCGACACCGCGTAGTAACCGCCATCGATGAAAGCGGTGCTGCCGGTCGCATCACGTTCGGCGCGTGCGTGGTTCTCAAGTCCCGTGGCGAGGTCGCGTTGACTGATATCGCGACCGGCGAGTTCCGCCAAGAACGTCGCTGAGGCAGTCAGCTCCCTTCGATCGTACGGTGCCGCGGATTCGGGCGCGTACGTGAGCAGCCGCGCGCGGAACGCAGGCCCTCGTCGCAAATGTCGGTTCGCGCGACCGAAACGCTGCACCAGCGACGAGATCGGCGCCTGCTCAGTGATCAAGACGTCGGCATCGAGGTCGAGGCTCATCTCGCACACCTGAGTCGTGACCGCGATGGCGGGACGCGGCTCTCCGCTAGTTGGCGCACGAAACGCATCGATGGTCTGGCGGTGACGATGCTGGCGGTCCTCCAACCTGAACCTCGAGTGATAGACGCCCACGTCGAGCTCGAGGCGCTCGCGCAAGACCCTGGCAAGGTGTTGACACCGGCGAACGGTGTTGACGACCCAGAGGACACGTTGCCCGGCACGAACGGAGGCGACCGCAACGTCGACAGCGTCGGCCACCGTAGTCCCGTCGAGTCGATACCGAGGACAAGTCTCCTTCGCCTCCAGGTCCTGCAGGTCCTGCATGTCGAGCGCGGTCGGGTAACTGCGTAACCTGCAGATGTCCTCAAGCTGTCGACGACGCCCCGGTGGAAGGGTCGCCGTCATGCACAGCACGGGAACATCGAAGCGTGCGAGGAACGTCACCAGCGCGTTCCACATCTTCGCGTCGTAGCTATGGATTTCGTCGAACACGACCGCGGAGTCGGCGAGTGCTGGAAGGAGGCAGAGGCCCTTGTAGCTATGCTCGATGAAGCCGAGGAACTGGTCGACGGTCGCCGAGAAATACCGCTTGCTCCACAACCCGAGAGCGAACAGGCGCGCCTCGGATTCGTCGACGGTGACGTCCTTACCGTGAAGGGACTCCGGCGGGTTAGCCATCATGCCGGCGAGCTCGTACGTTGACGTTCCATGGACGAGCGTCGCTTTGCCCTCGGGGGCATGCGCCACATAGTCGCGAAAGCCCTCGGTCGCTGTTCCGCGCGTCGGGTAGAGGAAGATCACGCGTCCGATCTCCTCCTGTTGACTCACTGCCGAGGCCCACCGCCACGCGGCGAGTGTTTTCCCCGAACCACACGCGGCGAGGAGCAACCCACGCCGCCCGACGGTCGCCGCGCCTGATTGGAACTGATGCCAGCCCTGCCACTTCGCGCCTAGCTCCGCAATTCGCGGCGCCAGCACATCGTTCTCGATATCATTGTGCGCCAGTGCTTCGACGTGCGCGACACCCTCGATCCATCCGTCGATCTCTTTGTGCTCGCGCCAGAGCCCTGACGCGACGGAGTCGCAGACGATGAGACCCGCCTTCACGGCGAGGCTGAGCTGAAGCCGCCGCGAATCCTTTCTCAGCTTGCTCGCGAATCGCTCCGCTCGGTCGAACAGAGCCTCCCACGCACCAGTCCAAGCCGCACCGATGTAGGGCGCCGCTGGAAGATCCTCGGGGAACGGCGGCAACTGTGCAACCGTGGCGATTCGCTTCAACGCGTCACATACTTGTGCGTCGGCGAAGAAGAGTGGCGTCGGCGTTGCGTGCTTGGGTTGAAGTACCTGCCATTCGCCGTTCGGCGCCGCCTTGAGGTGGTGGCTGAGAACGGCAGCGATGATCACATCGACATCGATCTCTCGGTTCGACGACAACCAGGTGGTCATCGACGGATGGCACATCAGCAGCGCGCTCAGATGCTCGTGTCTGAGCGACTGAGCCTTGAATCCCTTGGCAAGCATCGCAGACTGGAAGTCCTCGTTCGCTTTCCCCACGTCGTGGAACAACGCCGCGAGCCTTACATGCAAGAGAAATGAAGCGTGCTGATCTCGTTCGAGCTTGAAGAAGCGTGGATACGAACTCGCCCATCGCGTACCGACGCGGAACAATGTGGACGCTGCCTGCTCCGTGTCGAGCAAGTGCTGTAGTAGCGACAGCTTATCGGTGCCCCGTGGGCTCTTGGCGAGCAACATCCGGTGCCTACGCCGCCTTCCGGATCTGCTGCTTGATCCGCGCCGGCCGAAACACACCACACCCCATCGTGCGCTTACCTCCAATACCTTCGACCTGCAGCTTGATGCTGTCGTCGGGGCTCAGGCCGCCCACGCGTACGGAACAGCCGATCACACGCTGCCCGCCGACCCGGAGACTCTGCCGACCACTGATGACCAGATCTCCGGCCACCCCGATCGTCACGAGTTGCCGGCGAGCCTCCGCGAGAAAGCGACGCTCGAATGCTTCGTTGTCGAAGGGCTTGGGGATACCTCCCGTCAGGCGGATCACGACCAACCGCGCGTCAAGGATGGCGGCGGGAACGAGTGGATGAACCGTGGGCGCGCCGATCTCGACCGGTCGTCCCCCAATCTCGATCGACGTACCAGCCAGCGCGAGTAAATCGCCGATCCGGTTGCTGGGCACGCGGATGCGAAGGCGTCCCGCACGTTCAAGCGTCAGGCTCGCGTCGGCCCGCTTCGCCGCGATCCCGTGGATCGCGATCCAATCGGCACCATGCACCGACGGAAGGGCGCGACTCAGGGCTCCATAGAGCGCATAGCCGTGGTCCCGTGGAATGGTCTCGCCACGAATCGGGAACGACATGTCGACATGCAGCGGTGTGTTCATTGCCCAATGTCCTTGATGGAAACGTCACTTGGCGTATCGAGGGTTGCGAGTTGCACCTCGACCACGCAGCCGCGAATCGGGAAGTGGATCCACGTCGATGTCACGTCGCGACCAGTCGCAGCGCGGAGCGCCGTGGCGTAGGCGGCGAGTTGGCCGGAGTATCCGATCGCGCGCGCTGCGGCCTGTTCGGCGTTGCCCGCGAAGCTCTTGTGGTCGATCACGGCGAAGCTGCTGTCGTCGGCGACGACCACGTCCGCGCTGCCCGCGACGACCGTGCCCGAGGGCGTGCGATGCGCGAGCACGCACTCGCGTCGGACGCTCGCGTCGGGAAACCGGGAGGTGATCCAGGCCCAGAGCCGGTCCCCGGCGCCTACAAGATCTTCGCCGGCGAGGGCGTCCGAGACGCCGTGGCCGGCGAGCACGTCCGCTGCGATCGCGCAACGCTCGTCGATGCTGAGCTCGACATGGTCGGCGGCGAAGAATGCGTGAAGCGCGTCGCCCATCGCCTCCATGTCCGGGTTGCCCTTGACTGGAATGCGTTGCCCCAACACCACCACCTCGCCCAGCATGCACGGGACGGGGACCGCCGTCGATGGGTTCGCCCGCGCACGTGGGTACGTGCCGGGTATTCTCTCGATCGTTAAGTGACCCGGCGTACAGGTCGGCGTGATCGCGTCTTCGGGCTGACACGGAACGACCTCGATCGCGCACGACGTGCCGCCCCAGTTCACCTGCTCGGTCGAAGGGCCAGCGGATGTCGGCTCGGTGATGAGTGTGGCGTCGATTTCGACGAGCTTCCCAAGGATCCCATCGAGCATCCGGCCGCGCTGCGCCGCGAAGATGAGGCGGTCCTTCGCGCGGGTCCAGCCGACGTAGAGCACGCGCAACGCTTCGCGGTCTGCCTTGGCGATGAGCTCCTGATGACCGGGGGTTGCGTCGATCGCCGTGCGGACGGCGCCAAGCTGGTTTGAGGTCGTGTACGGGTTCGGCCAGAACCGGATCCAACGGCCGCCGAGCGGATCGTTGACATCGAACTGCGCACGGTCGCTGAGCACGTGGACCCCGAACGACGACGGCGTTCGCATCGACTCGAGCCCGAACAGGATCGTCATAGGCCACTCGAGACCCTTCGCGCGATGCCACGTCAGGATCGTGACCGCATCATCCCCAACGAGAAATGCCTGACGGTCGGCGCGGGGATGATCCCAGCGCTGGAATTTCGGCGCGAGCAGGTCGAGGTGTCGAAGCAAGCCCGCGAGCGTTGCCGCGATTCCGCTCGCTGCAGCCTCCGACGTGTACGCGGTAGCATGTGCACGCAACGCATCGAGGTTCGCGAGGCGTTGCGCGGCGTCTCCCCACTCCGCACACAGGGTGCGCAGATCGGTCGCGATGATCGTTGCCTCTACGGCGGCGACCGGCGCAAGGTCCGGGGCAGCGTCGCGAGCGGCGAGTAACCGCGCGACGATCGGTTGCTCGCGGAACGCCTCCGCCCCAGGCGTCACGATGCAACGTGCAACGAAGCCGTCGAGATCGGTCGGGTAGTCGACAATCCGCACCAGCTCCGCGGCAGCCAAGCCGTCCTTTGGATCCACCCACAGTGCAAGCCCGGCGCGAACGATCTGGCCCTCGGCGGTCGCCAGAAGGCCCATCCGCGGGACGATCGCCGGCACACCGAACGTAGCGAGCGCGTCCGCGACCGCCTGGCACTGCTTGTTGGTCCGGCACAGAACCGCCATGTCGGCGGGTCGCGCGACGCGACGATCGCCACCCTCCCGGACCATCGGCTTGCGCACGAGGAGATCGCGGACCCCTAGGGCGACGGCGGCTGCGCGACCGGGATCGTTGTGGGTGTGCTCGCCGCGGTCGAGCTCCAGCGGCCAGTATTCGAGGATCGGCCCGAGATCCGGTGGTTCGATCTGATCTTTTGCGACGAGGCGAGTCATGGCCTCGGGAACGCCCTGCGACGCGAACGCACGAGCGAAGACCTCGCTCGTGAGTGCGACGAGCGCTGGCCGGCTGCGATAAGAGATCTTGAGAGACTCGACGTGACGACCGACCGCCGCAGCAGCCTTCGCCACGAGATCCGGATCGGCCGCGCCCGACGTGAGCGCTTCGACGGCAGCATCCATCAGCGCCGGATCGGTTCCCCGGAAGCTGTAAATCGCCTGCTTGGAATCGCCGACCCACATCGACTCCGAGGCAAGGCTCGCCAGCTCGAGGAACAGTGCGAGCTGGAGCGGACTCGTGTCCTGGAACTCATCGACGAGCACGAGCTCGATCTGGCCGCCGAGTGCGTCGCGCACGTCGGGTCGCCGAAGTAGCTCGAGTGCGAGTCCCTCCTGATCGACAAAGTCGACAACCCCGCGAGCACGCTTGTGTGCCTGGTAGGCATCGAGACTGGCAGCCGCGACCTCGAACACAAGCGTGACGAGGTGGCGGACGTCTGCCCGTAGCCGCGGGTGCTCGACGTGACGCCGGGCGACCTCGTTCACCGCGATCCCGCACGCAAGCGAGCGCTTCGTCGGTCGCTCTTTCGCGAGCATCGCCCACATCCCCCACCGAAGTCCGCGACCTGACTTGAGGTCGCACATGCACGTGCGCAACATCTCGACGTACCGGGCGGTGCCCTTGGTCTCGTCACCGTTCGTGGTGATCGTCGCGATCGAACCACCGATCACCGCGGTCAATTGCCCGTCGAGATCATCCGAGGTTGCCGGCCCCAAGATACGCTCGAGATCGGCGCAGGACCGCTGGGCACACATCAGGAGCTGGTCAGCCGTGATCCAGTTCGCTCGCGCAGCTTCGACGATCTCACGAACCTCGCCGCGCCAATCGCGCTCGTTCTCGAATTGAGCACCGATCTTGTCAAGCTCTCCGGCACGCTGGTCGGACACCACGCGCGCGAGGGCCCGACGGAGCTCGATCTCGGCGGCTGCATCGTCGAGCACGCGCATCCTCGGCGAGAGCCCCAGCTCGAACGCAAACTCGGCCACGAGTGCGCCGGCGACCGAGTTCACCGTCCCGATCCGCGCGGCGAGGAGCTGCTCGGCGGCGTTCGAATGACCATTCTGGAGGAGGCGCGCACGTGCGCGCTCGATGAACTCGGCGGCTGCCTGCGTGGTGAATGTCGTGGCAATGATCCCTCCTGGGGTCGCGCGCCCACTTGCGATCGCCGTTTCGAGCTCGGTCGTGAGCCGGTAGGTCTTGCCAGTACCAGCGCTGGCGGTGACGATCTTCACATTCACGACGCGCCTCGCCTTCCACACAGCGCATCGAAGTCGCAGTGTTGACACGGCGGGCCGAGGCGCAACACTCCGTCGACGATTCGCGACCGAGCTGCCGCCTCACCGTGTGCGCCCGGCGCGGCGAGTCGCCGGTCCGCGAGCTCCTCGATCCGAGCTTCGAGAACTCGGTGGACCGCGTCGAGCATCTCAGCCACGCTGTACCTACCGACCGCGTCGGAGCCGGCGAGCCCGTTGTCGTGGGTCGCGAGCAGCCTCTGATCTCGCAGGGTCAGATAGGCCACACCCGGCAACGCCGCCCCCTCACCGCGCGCGAGCGCGGCGTAGATCGCCAGCTGGACGGCTGCACCGGCGCGAAGGCGGTCGCGGTGACTCGACCCGCCCCATTTGAAGTCGATCACGTGAAATGGCGTGTCGAGCACGAGGTCAGCGCGAGCGGCGATCTGGACGCCTCCAACGATGCCCCCAAGCCGGACCTCGAGCCCGCGCACGGTGGCACCGCTCTGTTCGATCACCGTCGCGAGTAGGCGTGCCGACTCCACGAATGCACGCCGCAAACTTGTCCGTTCGGCCTGATGGTCCTGGAGAACCAACGCCTCGGCGAGGCGAGGCAGCTCGCGGTCGAATACGGCCTCGGCGTCTAACGAGGCCTCGTTTGGGCTCGGGCTCGGGACGCTCGCGCCGAACACGATCGCGAGAAGGTGATGCGCGAGGTTGCCGTAGAGGAGCGGAGACGGTTCGGTGGGACGAGCCGCCATCCGAGGTCGAAGCTTGCCGACCCGCCGAAGTGTGTAGGCTAGCGAACATCCGAGCAGGAGCTCGATGTTGGAGGCGGACTCATCGGCGGCGACCGCAACCGGCGCAGAAGTGCGCGTCGTGCCGAAAGATATGGTGGTAGCTCGCTTCGTGGTCAGAATCCGCGGTGCGGCGGCGCCTCGAACTGTCATCCGGGATCTCGCAAGGCGATCCGCGAGCTGTGGATCGGGCATCGACGCGACGAGCGCGTCCCAAAGCGGATGCGGATGAGCCCGATCTCCGACCGCATCGGTGTAGGGGCAGACCATCACCATCTCCTCGGTAGCCTGGTCGAGTGGGCGTCGCCACCGCCGTGCTTCACATGCCATCTCGATCCCCGCATCGGGTGGTCGAACGCCGGCTGCCGCGAGGGCCGCCATCTCGGCATTCGTCAGTCGAAGGCGTCCGATGCGCGGCGCGCGATCCCGCGTGAAGCCCCACCACACGACGAGGCGTGCCGGACCGACCACAGCTGCGGGGATATGGACGGACGCGAGTCCGAGACGTGCCGGTGGTCCATCGACGACGACACACTCGAGTTCGTCGCAGAAGCGCAACAACTCGGGCCGCGAGTAGGTCGCCACACCGCAGAGACGAGCAACGGCCACGAGTTTGTCCGCACGTGTGGCCACTTCGACAAGGCTAGGCTCCTCCGGGCTGCGACCACGCGCCCAGCTCGAGAGAACACCCATCCGCTCGGCGATTTGGGCGATCGTGATGCGGGCCTCGCGAACGGCGATCGAATCGACAAGCGCGGAGATTCGATCTGCCCCGCGTGCTCGCGTCTCCACATCCTCCACTAGCGCAAGTCCAGCTGCGAGCGCGTCTCGCCAGAGGTGCGAGTCGCGCGCCGGAAACGTACCCAGAGCGCGCAGAAGCGCCCAACCGAGGGCCTTCGGTATCGGGCCCGGATCGAGACACAACAACGCGTGGAGATCCGCAGTTTCCATCGGCCGGAACGCCGACTCGATGCACAGTCTTACAATGGCGGCGCATGCCGGCGTCGGGATGTCCGAACCAACGGAGGGAAGGCCATGGCGCACGAGCGCTGCATCTAGCAGCGCGTCGGCACCGATGATCACAATGCCATCGAGATCGTCCACCGAGGCAATGGTCGCCGCCACTTCGTCGGCGGCAGCGATCGGCCCATGGGTGCGCAGGAGCTGCAACGTCCCGTCGCCGACGGGCGTGAACGGTGTGCGGTGTGCCGCGCCCAGATCGCCGTGGGCCTCCACCTTCGACAGCGGGATCTGTTCGACCCGCACGCCGCGGCGCGCGAGTACCGCAAGTATCCTCTGCCAGAGCGGTGACAGCTGCCCGACCGGGTCGATCAGCCGGATCGAGGCGAGTTGGAGGCGGCGGCGGTCTAGCATTGCGATCACGCGGTGCATACGGTCGGGAACGCCCGCGAGCGCCGACTCGGTCACTCGCCACAACGAATCGAGTCGGTCGGTCGTACGCTCCCCACACCAGCCCCACGTCGCGAGGGCGTCGCGATCGTCGAGCAACCGACGCGCCGTCGCGATCGGATCGACCTCGAACGAGCGCATCCAGTATCCATTCACGCCAGTTAGGAGGCGCGACAGATCCGCGGCGCGCTCCAGCGGAGTTGCGTGCCTCGCTGTGAGACCTAGCTCGAGTTCGAGCCGACCGAGCAAGCCCAGCGGACCCAGCCAGGCCTCGTCGACGCTCGCGTCGCGATGCTCACCCACGACACCGGGCCAGCCACTGCCGTCGAGTGCCTGGTCGAACACGACATGGATTCCGCCGGTACGATAAGCTTCAGGCACTAGACCCAGTCTCGTTCGCAAGCCCCGCGCTGTAAACCCGCCTGACCGATACCGCCTCGCACTCCGCAGCGGAACTGCTCCGGATTGCGGGGCGGACTGAACTCGCTGATGAAGGCGGCGTGGCAACATGCTCACTATGTCGGAGCGTCGGCCAGATTCCCAACAGCTCACTCGGCAGTGGGCGATGCTGCGGCTCCTTTCGGAAGCCAGGCGTCCCTACGCGGTGAAGGACCTCGCCGAACAACTTCAGGTCAGCAAGGCAACTGTCGAACGAGATCTCGCAACGTTCGCGCAAGACTTCGCGCTTATCGATGAGAGCGCCGGCAAGCAGAAGAAAGTCTACCGGATCGACCAGAAGATCCGCGCCCTCGAATCGATCACATTCGGGCTCTCCGAGCTGCTCGCGATCTACGCCTCGCTGGCTTCGTTTGGGGCAATGAGGGGGACTCCGCTTCACGAGGACCTTCTCAAGGCGATGCAGAAAGTCCGCGGGTTCCTCGCGCCTCATCACAACGGCGGTCTCGATGCGCTGTCTCGCGTGTTCGCCCCGCACATGCGAGGGCACGTCGACTATGCGCCGCACGGCGAGCACCTTGACCATCTCGTCGACGCGATCGCTCGTCGCCGGGTCTGCACCGTCACGTACCACGCGGCCTGGAAGGGCACGACGCGCACGCACCGCGTCAGACCGCTGAAGATCGTTGCACACGCGTCTGTGCTGTATTTGCTTGCTTGCATCGGCCGGCACGAGCGCATCACGACTTTGGCGGTGCATCGCATCCGCGATCTCGTGAGCAGTGAAGAAGCGTTCCCTGTCCCGCGGCTCGATGTCGAGGGGCACATCGAGAAGGCGTTCGGGATCTTCGTGAGCGATCAAGAAGAGGACGTCGAGATCCACTTCGACGCCGAGATCGCGTGGCGTATCGAGGAGCGGACCTACCACCCATCGGAGATCAAGGAGCGGCTCGCCAACGGAACCCTCCGGTATCGCCTGCGTTCGAGTGCACAGTGGGAGATCGTGCCGTGGGTCCAGAGCCACGGCTCACTTGCTGAGCTACTTGCACCGACCAGCTGGCGTGACGTCGTTCGGAAGAACGCTGAATTGACGCTCGCACGATACACACAGTGAGGTCGCGACCACTGGCTGCCCAACACTGGACCGAGAAGTGACCGCGGAGCGTGAACATGCGCGCCGTCCGTCGCGCGCCCCGAGCGTGCTCGGCAGCGTCGTTCCCGGTGGCGGCCCCGCCGCCCCCGAACGAAACCCGTCCGCAGGCGTCGGGGTGTGTCGTGGCGCGTGACGACGATGACCCCCAGCGGGCGTTCCCCGGGCACGCTGCGCGTGGGCTTCAGCGGCGGGCTAAGACGGATCCACTTCGCGGCGGAATCGTGATCCACGGCGCCGGTTGACGGCGGCGGGATCGTGATCCATGCGTCTGCGCGACGGTCCGTGGGCGGCCTGCGCGCACGATCCGGAGATGCGCCGTCGATGTACCGAATGCCGGAAGTCGTTCGTAGTCGCGGCGTCGGCGACGGCGA
>JAYUVX010000181.1:0-16069 GCA_043753855.1 Myxococcales bacterium
TCCGGAATTGGGCGATGGCTGCCTTGTGGTGTCGCTCACGGGGCCCTGGCGCAGCGAACCCCGAAGAGCTCAGCGCTGGTCGACGCGGAACGGAAGCGGCGGATGCCCGTGCGCAAGACCATTGCATCGTCGCGGAAGGCCCCGCCGCGGGTAACCCGGTAGGAGGCGGGGGTGAGGTTCGCGCAGTCGTTGCATGGATTGGCATACGGCGTCGCGTACCAGTCCAGCACCCACTCCGACACGTTGCCGCCGAGGTCCGATTGCCCGAACACGCTATCGCCCGCCGGCTTGTCGCCGACGCGAACGAGGTCGGTCGACGCGCAACCGTTGATGCCATCGCCATAGCATTGCCTCAACGCGTCCACGTAGTAGCTCGCCCGCGTTTCGTCGATGCCAAGAAACGCGGGTGGTGTCGACCATGAGTACGCGCGCTGCAGATTCCCACCGCTCGCCGCGTACATCGACTCGGCTTCCGTCGGCAGAAAGCCGCCATCCCAGATGCAGAACGCCATTGCCTCGTACCACGTGAGGCAGTTCACCGGCCGGCTCTCGTTGTCCGCACGCGCGTCGGTCCACGTTTCGTACACCATGCTGCACTTGAGGGCCCCGACCAGGGCGGTCGTATCGGCGGGGAGGCTCTGGTTCCACGCCGGGTCCCAGCCGGCTTGGTTCGCCATCCCGTTGAGCGTTCGCGCTCCGGCGCCGGTCATCGGTGGGCTCGTCCGCGTACCCATCCCCGCCGTCACGAACTGCCGGAATCGACCGACGGTCACCTCGTACTTGTCGAGCCGAAACGCGCTCACGGTCGCGGGAAAGCTCATGCTCGGGTACAAGCCGTCACCGCTAACGTCGTAGCTCCGGTAGAACGTCCCACCGCTCACCATCGGGCTCTCGCAGCATGGCGACGTTCCGGACGGTCCGCACGTCTGAGCCAACGTCCCGCAACTCACCGCTGGCGGCCCATCCCCGCTGGATCCGTCTGTTCCGGTGCCGTCTGTTCCGGTGCCGTCGGTGCTCGAACCATCGACGTGCGCGTCGAACCTCACCCTGCCGCACGCAGGCATCAGCGCCACCGCCGCGGCGATCGTTGTCATGACGAAGCGCCGGACCTGCGCACCCGCCGACGCGAGCTCCGGGACCAGCGGGTCGCGCTCTCTGCGTGCGGAGGTGCGCGCAGCATCGAGCAGGCCGAGCTCCGCGATCATCGCCGCGACGCCCGCTTCTTCACGGAGCTGTCGAGGTGCGCAGACAGCTCGTTGTTGGCCGAGAACCGACGCCTCGGGGTCGGAGTAGGCGGCCATCCACGCAATTGTATTGCCTCGCTACCAGCGGATCCGCATAATCTTGCTCTAACTTGCGGCGATGCCGTGGTTGGTCCCGAGGTCTGCGTGACGATCGGATACGCGCCATCAGGATCGGGCGTCCAGACGGACTCTGGATCACTCTGACCGGGGTTGCAAAGATCGGTCGGCGGCTCCTCTCCTAAGGCCGCCGAGATCCCGGTCAGGTTGAAGCCGGTGACCTTGTCCTGCGGGTTGCGGCGCGCCGCAAAGGCGACATCGGCAGATAACTCGACCGTCTTCTTGAACGTCTTCTGGACCGTCATGTGCTGCCCGGCGGCATGGCGGCACGACTGCTCGTACACCCCCGTGACCTGGTACGAGAACGTGATCCCGGCGGCGTTCGTCTGCAGCCCGGCGTTGTTCCACCCGAACGAGCTCTGCACGGCGCCCTTGCCTACGAAGCCAAGGCCGGTGGTGGTGTCGAGCGAGATCTGTGAGGACACGACCGACTGCTGTGGTGCGTCCACACATCCGACAACGAGTGGGCGCGGCCCGACGCGTCACGGACAGGGGATCGGCTGCGTGTCGACGACGATCTCGTCCAGCCAGAGTTGCCCTGCGCTGTCCGCCCAGGGCAATCCGACCGAGATGCTGTCAAACCCCGACCCATTCCGGCCCACCAGATTGACACCCTCTTGCCTGACTACCTCGACTCCATCGTCGGAGAGCGTGAACCGCCCGGAGGGCTTGCTGTTCGCGAGCACCTCTCCGGATATGCAGTGCCAGCGATTGCGCTCGAACGCGGCCGGGGCGAGCACCTGGGTCGTCGGCTGAGCGATGTCGAAGGTACCCGCGAACAGGTGGCCCATCGTGGAACCGATTTGCAGCGTACCGCCGCTGGTGTTGAAATGTAGGAATACACCGTAGCTGTGCACGGGCTCCGGAAAGAACACCATGAGGCGGAACCAGCGGGACTCCCCCGCCGGAACGGGCACTGGATGTTTGATGCTGCATCCGTGCCCCGTCCCCACCGCCGACGACAGGTCGAAGTGAGCAGACTGGCTCCCGCGATTTTTCCGGTCCGATACCGCTCCGTATGTGCAGACCGAGTCGCCGTACACGACGGGGCTCCAGCTGGAGCCGATGCCCTGATCGAAGCCATCGCAGAGGGCCGCGTCCGCGAGAGTACCCGCGCACTCCTCGGATGTGCCGAGGTCGGGCAGGTTTGCGTCGTCGTCGCCCGCGTCGAACCCGAGGCGGCCGCACGAGGCGAGCAACAGCAAGAACGCACAGCGCGCATACCGCCAGTGCACGTCTCGAGCCGTCATGACAAACCCCAAGTATACTGCTCATCGCGGCACCGCGCGCGGACTCCCCGACACCTTCCAAACGACACAACGCTGCGCGGAGAGCCGCCGATGTGGTCACCTGTACGGGCTTCCAGCACGCGGCCTCTCCGGCGGAGAAGCCACAACACGTGCCCGCTCGCACGGAGACCTCGATCCCCGATCATGACGCCACGATCGCGCTTCGTGATTGCGTCTCGATCTCTCAGGCCTCGCCGGCGCGCACGAATCGCGCCGCCGTGAACGCGGTCCTGGGAAGGGAGGCGTTCGGCTGCAGGCCCGTCCAGCGTCGTCCGCGCGACATCCCATCACCGAAGGTCGGGCAACGGTCTGACCACCGAGGTCAGATGACCGCCATCACCGGTTTCGGCGATCGCCATGCCCGGTTTCGGTAGCCGACATCTCGGTTCGCCTGGAATCCAGCGCCCAGCTCATGCGTGTCGCGCCCCGGCTACGAATCCCCCGGCACCGTGAGCGTTCGGGGCAGCTCCACGGTGAAGCTACATCCGGTACCGGGTTGATTGCGTACGTGGATCGATCCGTCGTTCGCCGCAACGCCCCGGGAACAGATCTGCAGCCCAAGGCCGAGCCCTTTTCGATGAAGCGCCTGCTTATCGAATGCGCGAAACAGCTCATCTTCTCTTCCAGGTAGTAGTCCGCCGCAGCGATCTTCGATCTCGATCGAAACACGATCCGCGGTCGCGTGAGCTCGCATGATGACGTGGGTGCCCGTCTGGGTGAAATTGAATGCGTTCTGCAGGAGGTTCGCGACGACGACCTCGAGCATCATTCGGTCGCCGCTGACGCTGACATCCTTTGCAGGCCACACGACGGAGAACTGGAGACCCCGAGCCTTGGCCTCCATGGCTGCGGAGACTTCGATGTCCTCGATCAAGTCGAACACCTTGATCGATTCGCGCTGGAACACTCCAGCACCGAGCCGAACCTCAGCCAGCTCGCGTTCGAGCAGGTTGCGTAGACCGGTCAAGCTGCGCGGCAGGACTGATCCCATGCTGCTGTCGACGCTGGCGATCCCCATCCTGATCATCCGAACGACAGCAACGCGCTGTTGAGGTGATTGCGTAGGTCATGCGCGAGACGCCCCAGGCGCTCCGCGCTCTGAGTCTCGCGCAACCCGCCATGTTCCGTAACCGCACCGGCGATCGCGGCAGTGACGCACGAGATGAGCGTCTGAACCTCGTCCGTCGTCATCGGCGCTGCCTGCTCCGCGGAGAGCTCCGTGGTGGTTTGACTGATTCCGCTGTAGTCCTGCACGACCTCCGCGACCGTGAACCCTAGATCGATAGCGGTCTCGCGCGCAGCTTCGAAGGTACGGGGCTCGGGCTCGCGATGGTGAAGTCTCTCGCCGAGCTGCACGGCGGCACGGTCGCCGTCGAGAGTGCCGCGGGCGCGGGGTCTCGATTCACGGTCTGGGTACCTCTCCGTCAGAGCGCGCCGGAGAAGCCAGCAACCATCGCAACGCTGTTGAGGCGACCTGTCGCGCCGGCTGGAGCACGCACTGCTCTGGTCGTCGTAGACGACCTCAAGTCTGCCGAGCTCTTCCGGGTGCAACTGGAGGCGGAGGGATTCACCGTGCTGCACGCGGCGACGGTCGAAGCCGACTTGCTACTCGCCGTTCAACAGCCGCTGTCGCTGTCGCTGATCACCCTGGACATCATGTTACCCAACATGGACGGCTGGGAGTTCCTCGGTCGAATCAAGCAAGTCCCCTCGCTCATGCGGATCCCCGTCCTGATCGTTTCGATCGTCGCAGAGCGAAGCAAGGGGCTCGCGCTTGGCGCATCGGGAGTCTTGCACAAGCCGATGTCACGGCAGGAGCTCTCCGATTCCCTCGTCGAGATCGGGCTCATGCCACTCTCGTCCGGCGAGCCGCTCCGCGTCCTCGTGGTGAACGACGATCCAAAGCAGGTCGAGCTGGTCGCGATTCATCTCGCGGCGCTCGGAAGCATCGTGTTGCGCGCACACGGCGGGCGCGAGGCAATTTCACTCGCGCGGAACGAGCTCCCCGACCTGATCGTGCTCGACCTGATGATGCCCGATGTCACCGGCTTCGACGTTGTCGAGGCGCTCGGCGAGTCTCCCGACACGGCGGTGATTCCGATCCTGGTGGTCACAGCATCACAGATCACGGTCGAGGTGCGGAGCCTGCTTCATGGCGCTGTCTCCACGATCATGGACAAGACCGAGCTCAGTCACGAGCGATTCACCGCGGAGGTCCGGCGGGCAATGTCCGGTTGTCGATTAGAGGCATGAATGGCGCGCGTCCTTGTCACCGAAGACAACCCCGACAACATGGCCCTGACGGTGCTATTGCTGCGGTCGGCAGGCCACACCGTGTTCAGCGCGATCGACGCGGAGCTCGGGCTGACGATGGCCCGCGCGGAGCTACCGAACCTGATCCTCATGGACATCCGGCTACCTGGAATGGATGGCCTGGAGGCCACCGCCCTACTCAAGGGCCACGACGCGACGCATTCGATTCCGGTGATTGCTCTGACGGCGCTCGCCATGAATGGCGACGAGGAACGCATTCGAGCTGCAGGGTGCGATGGATATATCGCCAAGCCGATGAGTCCCTGGTTTTCTCGCGACGATTGCTTCGACCCTGCTCTCTTGCCGAGCTCGATGACGCTGCAGCTCGAACGTCTGGATGAAGAACTCGCGGGCCGATGCTGGACGAGGTGGATTCCGATGAGCGCGGCGGATGCCGTACATGAGCCGACGGATCACGTCGACAGGGATCCTGTTCGCGTATCTGCCAGCACTGCGGGAGGTGATCTCGCACGGTAGCGATCAAACACTCACCGCCTTCACGCGAGGAGGCCGCGCGCCCGACGCCGACCCAAGTCGTCGCCTGTGACCTGGTGTCCCTCGCGGGTGGATCTCACGACGGGGCGGAGCGCACGAGGAGGTCTTCGAGCACCTTCGTGAGCTCTGCAACCTTCACCGGCTTGGTGAGGTACCGGTAGAAGCCGGCCTCCTTCGCGCGGGTCGTATCCCTGAGCAGTGCGCCTGCCGACAGGCCGATCACAGGAATGTCGCGCGTCTCGGGCGACGAGCGCAGGAGCAACATCGCATCGAAGCCGCTCATCCCCGGTAGATTGATGTCCAGGATCACCGCGTCGGGTCGATGTGCATGGATGAGCTCGAGGCCGATCTCGGCGCTCGGCGCGGTGACGAGCTCGACGCGCGGCAGCTCCCCGAGCAGCTCGCGCATGAATGCGATGTTCGCCGGGTTGTCTTCGACGTAGATCACCTTGTACGTCGCGTTGCCGGTCGCCAGTGGCGAGGGTGCAGCCGCCACGGACGACACGCAGGTCTCCGAGGTTACGTGCCGGTGGACCGGAATCTCGACCCAGAACTCCGAGCCGTCGTTCACGTCGCTCGTGAACCCGACGTGGCCCTTCATCATCTCGGCGAGTCTCTTGCTGATCGTGAGACCGATTCCGGTGCCCTCGATGGACCCGGCTTCCTGTCCCGCACGCTGGAACGGGTCGAACACCTTGTCGCGCTTGTCGGCGGGGATGCCCATGCCGTCATCGATCACGGTGATCCGCACGGTGGCAGGACCGCGCAGCGCGAACGCGAACGTGACGTGGCCACCTGCCTTACCGTACTTGATCGCGTTGGATCCGAAGTTGATGAGGATCTGGACGAGCCGCGTACGATCTACAAACAGGCGTGGCACGTCGTCCGGTGCGAGCGGCACGATCGCGATATCGGCACGTGTCGCCATCGGCTGGAGGGTCGCGATGACCTCGATGAGTGCCTCGCGAACGCTCACCGCCTCGAACAGGAGCATGGTCCGCCCGGCCTCGATCCCCGAGAGATCCAGGACGTCGTCGATCAATCGAAGCAGGTGCTCGCCGCCCCGCAGTACGTAGCGAACTCGCTCGAGTTGGCGCTCATCGAGCGGACGTTTGCGGTCCCGCTCGAGTAGCTGCGCGAACCCGAGGACCGCGTTGAGCGGCGTGCGCAGCTCGTGACTCATCGACGACAGGAACTCGCTCTTTGCAGCGCTCGCAGCATCCGCTGCTCCACGCGCTGTGCGCAGCTCCTCCTCGCGCTGGACGTCATCCGTGACATCCGCGATCGTCGAAACCGTACCGTGCTCGGCGGTCTTGCCGTCGACCACGCGCAGGTAGCGACCGGTGCCGGTGCGCACCTCGAGCACGCCCGAAGGCGCCCGATGATACGCGAGCCATCGGGCGTGGAGCGCCTCCCGGGTCTCGTTGCTGAAGTCGAACACCCCCGCGCGCAACGTCTTGTCGAGCAGCTCTTCGAACGGAAGGCCGATGATCGCGCCTCCGACCGCTCCGCCGAGCAGCAGCCGCGCCGAACTGTTGACCATGATGACCCGATCCTGTTCGTCGAACAGAGCGAACGCGTCGCGGACGGAGTCGACCGCGGAGACCAGATACGCGTTCGCGCGACGATTCTCTCGCTCGAGTCTGCGTCGCTCGGTGACATCGCGGATCCCCGCGGTCACGAGGAGGCCGCGCGCTGTGCCGATCGGCGACAGGCTGATCTCGACCGGGATCTCGCTGCCGTCCTTGTGGCGCCCGGTCAGCTCCATCCCGATGCCCATCGACCGCAGCCGTGGAGCCTCGGCGTAGCCCGCGAGGTGATGGCCATGCTCCGATCGCGACCGAACGGGAACCAGCACATCGATTGGCTGACCGAGCAACTCGTCGCGCGCGTAACCGAACATTCGCTCGGTCTCCGCGTTGACCAGCACGACCCGGCCTTCCTGATCGGAGACGATCACGCCATCGGGCGCGGCGTCGATCAGCTCGCGGAATGGCAGATCAGTCGCATCCCTCGGCAGCTCTAGTCTGCAAACAGGACACGACTTCGGAGGCTGGACCACGCGCGATGACCATAGCGGACGCGAGCAACAGTTTCGCGATGCGCCACGTCTATATAGTGCGATGCAGTCGTCTCACCGCGGGTCATCGACGCATCAGCTCTGTTCATACGTAAAGCTACGCGAGACGAGGGCGACGCAGTCAGAGAAGTCGTCGGCTGCCGATTTGCTCGTTGCGCGATCTCCGGTTCGCGACTAGCTTGGGCGGTCGATGGATGCTGGTCTGACCGTGCTCGTTGTCGACGACAACGAGGGAAATCGAGCGCTCGCGAAAGCGACCCTCGAGGAGGAGGGCTACGCTGTCGTGCTCGCTGACGATGGCGAGGCGGGGATCGCGGCCTTCGATCGGGACCGACCGCACTGCGTCCTGCTCGACATCCAGATGCCCGGCATGAACGGAATTGCTGCGTGTCGAAGAATCCGTAAGCTGCGAGGTGGCGCGGAGACGGCGATCGTGTTCGTCACGGCGCAACACGATGTCGCGATGCTCGATCAGGCCATGGTCGCGGGTGGCGATGACTTCCTGACCAAGCCGTTCCGGCCGAGCGAGCTCGTCGTCCGCATTCAGGCGGCACTCAGACTCCGGAGCATTGTTCGCGAGCGCGACGAGCTCCACGAGCTGACCAAACGTCAGCTCGATGACGCCCGTGTGAACGAGGATCGATTCCGTACGCTGGTCATGACCTCGTCAGCGCTGGTCTGGAAGGCGACCGCTGAGGGCCATGTCGATCACGAGAGCTGGCGCCAGTACTCCCACGTCGACGCGGGAGGGGACGAGTGGGGTTGGCTCGGAGCAGTTCATCCTGCGGACCAGGATCGCGTGCGTGAAGCCTGGACGGGGTCGGTGGCTGCGGCGAGTCCGTACACCTGCCAGCACCGGATCCGGAGACGCGAGGGCGGGTACGCTTCAGTGCTTGCGCGCGCAGCACCCATCCCGACGTCGGGCCCCGTGCGCGAATGGATCGGAATGTTGACGGACATCTCCGACCGCGTGCGCGTCGACGAGGCGCGCGAGCGGTTCATCGGAATCCTGGGGCACGACCTGCGCAATCCGCTAAACGCGATCATGATGGGAGTCGAGTTGCTCGCCGACCTGCCGGCACCTCATTGCACGGTCGTCGCGACGGTCGCCAGGAGCGCGCACCGCATGGAGGCGATGATCCGCGACGTGCTGGACTTTGCACGCGGCCGACTGGGTGATGGCATCCCGGTCGCCCCGAGCCAGGTTGACCTGTACTGCGTGTGCAACGAGATCGTTGCGGAGATGACGCTGGCGTACCCAGCTCGAACGTTCAGCTTCGAAGCGGCCGGCGATCTGCGAGGGCACTGGGATCCGGATCGCGTCGAGCAGGTGCTCTCCAATCTCGTCGGTAACGCGGTCACCCACGGCGAGGGTGCCATTCATGTCACTGGTAGCGATGCCGGAGACGACGTCCTCATGACCGTCCACAATCAGGGGGCGGCGATCCCCGCTGCGATGATCGCGACGCTGTTCGACCCGTTCAGCAGGGGCGCACAGGATGTCAGCGACAAGCACGGGGGGGCCGACGGCTTGGGCCTCGGGCTCTACATCGCAAGCGAGATCGTCCATGCTCATGGAGGAACGATCTCCGTCTCCTCCGTTCAGGGCGATGGAACGACCTTCGCGATCAGATGGCCCCGAAAGCTGACACCTCGAGGAGCACGACCCGCGATCGATCCTGACGAGTCACGAGCCATGCCCTTGACCTGACTTACGGCGCGGGCTCGACGACCGTGCTCATCGCAAGTGTCACCGCGGTCTGCGCCAGCAGCCTGCCGTTGATGGAGGCCCCCGTGGCCAGGGTGACCGCGGTCTTGCTGAGCACGATGCCCTCGATGTGCGCGCTCGTACCAAGCGTCACGCCACCGCTGACCTGCCAGAAGATGTTCTTGGCGAGCGCTCCGCCAGTCAGCGTGATCCGGCTGCCGCTCGTCATCGAGAGCGTCTGAGCGATCTCGAAGATCCAGACGTCCGTCGAGCTCCCGTTCAACGTGAGGTTGGTCGGGATCAACACTCCGCTGCTCCACTTGTAGACACCGGGGGATAGGGTCATTCCGTCGATATTTCCGCCACCGAGCTCGGTCACGTCAGGTGAACGGCGGGCGGCATCCGCGAACGCGGCCTCCATATCGCCGACGGCAGTGGTCAGCGCCGATGGGCTGGGCACCGCGTAGTCCGCGGCATACACCCGGCCCGTCACTTGCGAGGCGGTCGAGAACCGATTGGAAGCATCCGCGATCAACGCGAACCCGGTGATGGCGGCGGCTGCAATCGGGCTCACCGCGATGTTGCCCGTGATCGCAGAGGTCGGCACCGTCGAGATGCCGCTCTTGGCCAGGATCACGAACTTGCCCGCCGTTGCGAGGTTCACGGGTGGTGCCTGGACGAGCGCGGTCGTTTCGGACGTGTCCAGCGTCTCGGCACACGCAGCGCTGAATGAAAGCAGCAAACATGTGGTGGTCAGGTTTAACTTCATCCGTCTTCATAGCCTATCGCTCACCGCGATACGTCGTTCATTGGCTGTTTTGACTCTGCTTTATGCGACGACGTCACTTTGCAATTGATTGCCGCACTACGCATTTGCGGCATCGACCCGCAGAACCTGCGCATGTTACCGATCGGTGACGGCCCTCGCGCTCCGCGCTAGTTCGACCCGATGATCGAGCGTCTGCACCAGAGCGTGGAGCTGTCCGGCGTCGAATGGCTTCTCGACCACGGGAACGTCGACCCGAGACAGGAACTGGCCTGCGCGCACTGTGAACGCACCACCTGTCATCAAGACCACGCGGTCGAGCAACGACGGTTCGACCAGGCGTAGCGATTCGTAGACATCGATCCCTGAAACCTCGGGCATCATCAGATCACAGAGGATCATGTCGAAGTTCTTGTCGCGTCGCAGGATTGCGAGCGCCTCTCGACCGCTCGACGCGACCACAACATCGTGCCCTCCGAGCTCGAGCGCGATCGCCGCCGCAACCGGGCGGTCGTCATCGACGATCAGAATTCGCCGTCGCGGGCTGTGTTCGGCCGGATCGGGCGATGACGAGTCGTTCGTGACGGAGTGAAGCAGGACCGCGGTGCTCGGCGGGATGGCGATGCGAACCATCGTGCCCTTCCCGTCGATGCTATCGACCGTGATCTCGCCGTCGAGCGCTGCGATGACGTCGCGGGAGACTGCGAGCCCGAGCCCGATCCCCGTGCCGTCCACAGACTTGCTGTAGAACGGCTCGAAAATCCTCACCATCACGTCGGAGGTCATGCCACTGCCCGTGTCCGCGATCTCGATGACCGCGCGGCCTTGCTGATCCGTGTGCGTCATCACGCGGATCTCGTTGAGGTGAGCTTCTCCCTCGGGAATCGCATGCGCAGCATTGATGAGGAGATTCAAGAACACCTGGCGGAGCTCGGCCGGCCTTGCCTGGACCGGCGGTGTCGCCGCGAAGTCGCAGATCAGACGCGCACGGTGACGGATCTCGTGCGCCGCGAGCTCGACGGCGACTTGCAGCAGCGCCGATGCGTCCACAGGAACACTCGGGCCATCGTCCATGTGCGAGAACGCCTTGAGCTCTCGGAGCACCCGCTCGATGCGAGCGACCCCCTCGCGCGTGTCCTGCAGCAGCTCGATGCGATGCAGGACCTCCGCGGTCAGAGGCCGCCGGGATAGTTCGAAGCTGGTGAGCCGCCCGAGGCTCAGTCGCATCGGTGTCAGCGCGTTGTTGATCTGATGCGCGACCCCGCCAGCGAGAAAGCCGAGCGAGAGCAAGCGATCCGCCTCGGTGACACGATCGGTGTCTCCCGCCGCCCTGGCGCGCGCTCTCTCGCGCTGTCGTGCGAGTCTGGCATTTCCTGGCATCTCTCAAGATGCTTCAAGGTCTGTGCCCTTCCGCGTGACTGGCTCACAGGACGCTCAGAGCCGATTCCCAAGACCCGTTGTTACCAGTCCACCGCACTCCGACATGTGGGTTGTTACTGATCGAGGACGTTCAGCTCGCGGCCGAGCGGAAGCTCCAGCACGAATGTCGCCCCATCACCTGGGACGGACCTCACGCTGACCGAACCGCCATGAGCGACGGCGTTCTCACGTGCGATGTAGAGGCCGAGGCCGAGGCCGCCATAGTTACGAGCTGACGCAGCGCGCTCGAACAGGCCGAAGATCCGCTCCACGTCCGCCGGCACGATCCCTGGACCGTGGTCTCGAACCGAGATCGTAGCGTCCCTCTGGGTTGCCCCGACGGTAACTTTGATCTGCGCGCTCGGCCCGTACTTGATCGCGTTGCTCAGAAGATTCTCCACGATCTGACCGACCCGGAGTCGGTCCCAGACCCCGGTGGCAGGCCCCTCGATACAAAGCTCGAGCGTGACGCCCGCAAGCTCAGCTGCCTCGGCACATTGCTCGACCGAATCCCTTGCGGCATCGCCCAGGTCGAATCGCTCGCGCGTCAGCGTGAGCTGCCCGTTCGTGATCCGCGACACGTCAAACAGGCAGCTGACCAGGCTCATCAGGCGACTGCCCTGGCGCAGCGAGGCATCCAGCATCCCGCGCACGTGGGCATTCCGTCCCTGCCAGCTTGGATCGTCCTTGAGGCTCTGGAGTCGCAGCTGCAGCGTCGTGAGTGGAGTGCGCAGCTCGTGGGAGGCGATCGACAAGAATTCATCTCGTGCATGCACCGCCATCTCCGCCGTCTGACACGCACGCTTGAGGTCGTCGCAGTCGGTGTAGGTGCCGAGCCAACCGACGACGCGGTCATCGCCAAGCTCCGGCACCGCCCGACACAGATGCCATCGAGCATCACCGTTGGCCCGGCGAAGCCGACACTCGAACTCGAACACCTGCTGGGTCGCCAGTCCGTCGAGCCATCGGTTGGCGCACTGCCCCGCATCCTCGGCCGCGACCGCCCTCATCCAGCCCAATCCCTTGGCGTCGCTCGATGTCTGGCCCGTGTAGTCGTACCAGCGGTGACTGAAATAGGTGATCGCGCCGTCCACACCCGCTGTCCACACGATCTGCGGGATGGCTTCCGCGAGGTTGCGGTAGCGTCGTTCGTTGGCGGTCATGATCGAGCGCAGCTGAAGCTCGCGTTCCCTGCGTTCGGCGGCACGTAGCGCCTCCGCTTGCTGCTGGATCCGGCGGTCCTTGCGCAGCAGGTCGACAAAGATCTTGACCTTGGCACGCAGCACGTCGGGATCGAGTGGCTTCATCAGGTAGTCGACAGCGCCCACGGAGTAGCCGCGGTAGATGAAGCTGATGTCCGATCCACTGGCCGTGAGAAAGATGATCGGTGTGTCGCGTGAACGCTCGCGCTGCTTGATGATCGTGACGAGCTCGAACCCATCCATGACCGGCATGACGACATCGACGAGGATCACCGCAAAATCGCGATCGAGCAGCCGCCGCAGGGCCTCGCTACCAGACGTCGCACGGACGAGGTTGTAGTCCCCCGACGACAGAATCGTTTCGATCACCAGCAGATTGTCTGGCCGGTCGTCGACGATGAGAATATCTACGGCTGCCGACACGAGCTCACGCTTTCAACACGTGGGCCTCTGCGGGCGCGCTGCAGGCAACTTGACGCGGAATGTGGCGCCGTGACCGGCCTCGCTCGTGACGGACAGGGTCCCGTCGAGCGACGCGATGATGTGGTGACTGATCGAGAGCCCGAGTCCGGTGCCCTGCCCCACTGGCTTGGTCGAAAAGTAGGGCTCGAAGATCCGAGCCAGCAGGTGAGGGGCAACGCCGGACCCGGTGTCGGAGATCTCCATGACCAGGTCGCCCTGTGCATCGGCGCCCGCGGTCACCCGGATCTCGTGGTTCCTCGCGTCCCCGTCGGGGATTGCCTGCACAGCGTTCGTGATGAGATTGAGCAGCACCTGCCCCAGGCGACCCTCGTTGGCCATCACCAGCGGCGGTTCGGTGTAGCTCGTGACGAGCCGGGCCCGGTGACGAATCTCGTTTCCAACGAGCCGCAACGCGGCATCCATCGGGACGCGCACATCAACGCGCTTCAGCGCACTGTCCTCGGACCGGGTGAAGGTGCGAATCCCGACGGTGATGCCACGGATCCGTTCCGCTCCCTCCAACGAGCTCCGCACCAATGCCTCTACCTGCTCGAGACCCCGCCGGTTTCCATCGATCGCGAGAACAGGCAAGAGCCGGAGGGCCTGCGAGAGCTGAAGGAGGACATAGGTCAACGGGTTGTTGATCTCGTGGGCGATTCCGGCCGCCAGGGTCCCCAGTGCGGCGAGACGCTCGGCTTGCGCCACTCGCGCGGGTTCGAGCCGTCTCGCGTTTGCATTGATGACGTCATCGATCGCGCGAAGCAGCGTCCTCGCATCGAGAGGCTTCGTGAGGTAGAGATCCGCGTCGACCGCAGCGGCCGTCGGGCTGTCACTCGCCGAGATCACCACCACGGGCGTCGCAGCCAGGGTCGGATCACTCCGCTGCGCAACGCGAAACTGCCAGCCATCGAGCCTGGGCATCATGAGATCGAGCACCACGACGTCAGGACGGCACTCGCTCATCTTCCGCAGACCGTCGGCGCCATCGGCCGCGGACACCACGGTGTGGCCGGCTGCTGCCAGAGCGTCGCCGAGGGCCGCGCGAAGATCGGCGTCATCTTCAACGAGCAGGATCCGGTAATTCGGCGGAGCCTCGCGGTCGATGTGAATGGTGTCCTGCATGGATCTCCTCAACTGCCAATCTTCGTGCCACTCACATCGCCGTCGACATCCGAGCTCAACTTGCGCAACTTCTCCCACAGATGTTTTCGCGACATCCCCAGCAACCGAGCGGCTGCGGTCTTGTTGCCTCGAGCCATCTTGAGCGCACGCAGCATGTACTCGCGCTCGAACTCGCGTACCGCCACCGACAACGGCTGGATGTCGCCTTGGCTGCCGAGTGTCGCCACACCGGAGATCGCGGAGATGTCCCGCGGCAGGTGTTCCAGATCGATCTCGAAGCCGCGCGCGAGCACGACCGCATGCTGGATTGCGTGTTCGAGCTCTCGGATGTTCCCGGGGAACGGATGAACCGACAGCGCCGCCCAGGCGCTCGGAGACAGCGTCGACCGTCGCCCGGAGGGTGCGTGTTTGCGCAGAAAGTGCGCGACGAGGAGCACCAGATCGCCGATCCGGTCGCGCAGCGCTGGAAGCTCGACATCGAGGACCTTGACTCGGTAGTAGAGATCCTCACGAAACATCCCCTGCGCGACCAACGCCTTGAGCTCACGGTTGGTCGCCGAGATCAGACGAACGTCGACCGCGACCTCCGTGTTCGTCCCGATCGGCTGGAACGTTCCGTCCTGGAGGACCCGAAGCAGCTTTGCTTGCGCGGACAATGACAGACCGTTGATCTCGTCGAGGAATAGCGTCCCGCCGTCGGCGGCCTTGAATCTGCCATCGCGCTTGTGCAGCGCACCCGTGAAGGCACCCCGCTCGTGACCGAACAGCTCGGCTTCGATCAGGGTCTCGGGAAACGCGGCGCAGTTGACGACCACGAGCGGCTTGTCACGGCGGCTACTCTGCGCGTGAATCGTCTGTGCCAGCAGGTCCTTGCCGGTACCGCTCTCCCCTGTCAGCAAGACCGGCGCATCGCTCGAAGCGACCGCAGCGACCCGTCCGAGCGCGTGCCGCACCGCGTCCGATCTCCCGATGAACGGAGGACCCGTATGGTCTTCGGTGGCATCCTCGACGAGCGCGAGCTGGGCTTGCTCGAGACTCACGCGGATCGCGGCTCGCGTCGCGATCTCCGAGACTGCCGCGACGACCGCGTCGATCGACACCGGCCGCGGCAAACAGATGAGCTCTTGTGGAATCGCGCGGGCGTGGGATTCGACTCGCGGTGGGAATTCGCGCGCCAGCTCGAGGCCCGCGACGACAACATCGAAGTCCTGCTCGGCGAGCAATGTGATCGCCTCGGAGGCGTCGACGACGTCGACGTCGTGGCCAAGCGACTGCAAGGCTCGGCGGGCTTCTTCGCGGGCGGCGACGTTGTCCTCGATGATCAAGATACGATGCAAACAGCTCCCCGGTAACGCTAGTCGAATCGGGACCGTGCGTCACCACTGCTGCGAAGCGCAACCGAGGGTACGTCTGGTTTCCTGTTTGACCGTCACCGAATGGTGACAGTCGCGCCAGAGCCACCCATCCAGCGTCGAGCGCGAACGCACAGTGCGCTTGGGACACAACCTGTCACGAGCCAGCCACCGCGACGAGGGCCCCGCGCGCATCGACGACCGCTGTTCCGAACGGATTGCCCGCGTGGCTACACCGAGCCGTCCGTCGAGCGTGGAAGATCGATCTCTCGGGTGTCGTGCAGTGCAAACCAACCACCGGCGACCAGAAACGCGGTCGGGACGAGAAGCGCCATCGCACCGGTGCTCATCGCGATGGTCGCCCCAAGCGCGCTTCCAATGATGAAGGTCACGAGGATCGTCAGCAGGAGGAAGGTTCGCGGCGCCTGCGGCACTGTCGCGCTCGCGCTCCCCACGACGAGGCGAAACCTCGCGCGATCGCCCAGTCTCGCACGCCACAA
>JAYUVX010000182.1:0-15987 GCA_043753855.1 Myxococcales bacterium
CGTTCGAGGTGCAGCTGACCGGCGAGATGACCGCGTCGGTGATGATCTACGCGAAGAAGCGCGCCCAGTGGATCCAGAGGACCACCAGGCGCCACGACATCTTCCTCGCGCGCGAGCTGTATCAGGACGCCGTCACCGACACGTGGCTCGGTGACGTCACGTGGGATCCCGCGAAGGTGCCGCTGGAACTTCATCTCAAGCGGACGATCCGCAGCCGTTCCGCGGCGCGCGTCGAGCACCTCATGCAGTTCCCCGAAGATCGCGTGCGCAACCTCAAGCTCGACATGGAGACGAGGATGTCCGACGCGATGGAGGTCGGGCAGGCCACCGACCTCACCAGCTACGTCGATGACGTCGTCGCCAAACTCTTCGAGTTGGCGGGCGACGACAGCGAGGTCGTGCAGATCCTTGACTGCTTCGCGAGCGACCACATCGAGCGCCGCGACATCATGCGCGTGACCGGGCTCGATCGACTTGCTTATCACAACGCTCGCCGCCGCTTGGTGCGGCTCGTCGAGCAGCTTCCCAATGAACTGCGTGAGCGCGCCATCCGGGCGATGGCCTGAGGAGTTGATCATGAACGAACAACAGAAGAAGAACTTCCGCATCTACGAAGCGATCTCCCACGAGGCCGCTATGGACGCCGCCGAGTCGGGCATCGGTCTAACCGACGAGGAACACGCCGAGGCATATCGCTTCGCCGAAGCGTTTCGTTCGACCATCCAGGCCAAGCGGCGCGCGGATCGCGCCGTCCAGATGAAGGAACGCGTCCGCCCGTCGATCCTCGCGCTTGCCCGCGACGCGGTCGAGCGGTGGCTCCACGAGCTGTTCGCCGCCTACCCGACCGCCGTGATCGCGCATCGCGATCTGACCGAG
The DNA here is from genome assembly GCA_043753855.1 of Myxococcales bacterium. Classification (GTDB taxonomy): domain Bacteria; phylum Myxococcota_A; class Polyangia; order Haliangiales; family Haliangiaceae; genus JABFXX01. The sequence goes on from JAYUVX010000182.1 coordinate 877, forward strand.
CTGAGCGATGACGATCTCCGCACGGCGCTCGAGGACGCGCTGACGCTGATCGAACGCATGTCCTGAACCGCGAACGACGACCAAGGGGAGATATGGCGGAATCACACGACTCCGATCGGGACACGTTTACGCGTATTCTGGTGGCGCTCGCCGTCAACGACGGCGAACCGCCGCCGACAAGACTCGAGATGGATCAGCTCGCCGACGAGGTGATCGAATGGGAACATCACCTTCGGTCTGAATTCCGGCGGGCGGCGATCGCCGATCAGATCGCGAAGCTCTCGCGCATCGAGATCGAGGCACGCCTCGCCGCGCAGCTCGCGCCCACGGCGTGCTGCACGCAGCAGAGATCGGCGAACGCTCTGGATTTGTCGACGCAGACCGAAGACGACCTCCGCGCTCAGCTTGTCGAAGCCGAGACGTTCAGCGACCGGATGGCCGCGTAGTCATGGCCGCGCTCCCGGGGCGAAAGAAGTCCGCCGACGAGAAGGCAGCCCAAGCCGCGCGCCATGCCGCGATCCGCGCGCAGGCGATCGAGGCGACCGGGTCGCTCGGCGTTCAGTCCGCGGACGGCATGATCGACATCGAGAAGCTCGCCGAGCTCCTCGGTGCCGAGATCGTCTACGGCGACCTCGACGGCGCGAAGGCACGCGTGGTTCAGATCGGGGACCGCGCGCGGATCATCATTTCGAAGAAGATCGTGGGCGTGGGTGCGATCCGGTTCTGCATCGCCCACGAGATCGGCCACCTGCTGCTCAAGCACTATGTCCAGGGCGACGCGCTCGGTCGGGCGTTCAAACGCCAGCGGACGTGCTCGCCGCTGACATCCGACGGCTCGGAGATCGAGCGTGATGCGTGCGTGTTTGCGACCGAGTGCCTGATGCCGGCACCGCTCGCCGGGCCGATGTGCCAGGTCGCGCCGGTCTCGTTCGATCCAGTGCGCGCGATCGCGAGCGCGTTCTCCACGTCCTTGCAGGCGAGCGCGATGCGGTTCGTCGAGCTGACGTCCGAGCGGTGTGCGGTGGTCTACATGCAACGGGGCCGCGTGCTCTGGGCGAAGAAGAGCGCGGGGCTCCAGGCATGGATCCCGGATGGTCGCGTGGTCGCGCCGAACTCTGCCGCGTCCGACTACTTCGACGACGGCCGCCTGGAAGCGAGTCGCGTGCTGCCCGCCGCGACCTGGTTCCCACGCGAGAAGCTCGCCAAGGACGCAGCGGTGTACGAGCACATGACGGCGATCCCAGAGCAGGCCGCTGCGTTCTCGCTGCTCTGGTTGCCCCGTGCGAAACCTGCCGTTTTCAGCGAACTCGACCAAACCTGACGCGTGGTGGATCACGGATCTGACTTCCCGGGGCCGATGCGTCGCGGGACGTGGTCGCCCGGAGTCGCGCACATGAGGCCAGATTCGAACCGCTCGCGCTTCTCGGCGATTCGCAATCAACCTGTCCCGGCGCGCATTCGAACAACCGCATCGCACCGTGATGCGGTCACGCCCGGTGGGTCGCTCCATCACCTCCGAGAAGTCAGCCCGAAGTATCAATGTACCAACACCAGCAGCCGCGATGCCCCAATGTCAGGCGGTAAGGTTATAGTCCGGCGGGGCGGGCGTCTCCTGAGCGCGGGCCTGAAGGACAACATGCCGCCCGGTCGCCCCGCTCGTCTATCTCGTCGTTTGCTTCGCGCGCTCCACATCGAGCACCTTCGCGCGATCGTCGACTACTACGACCTCCCGCGCGCCAAGACGCACGAGCAGATGGTAGTGGCGGCCATGAAGCGCGTCGGTCGCGACCTGACCCAGCTCGTGAGCGAGAGGGGCCCGTTCACCTTGCCGCTGTGGAACGAGATTTCGACCGCCCTCGGCGGTGAGCCCCGCCGCTCGTTCGAGGACCTCCGAGCAGAGTTCGAGTTTCGTCTGGACCCGGTCGCGCAAGAGTTCGATCTCGACGAGCGCATCGCCGAGCTGCGCGAAGACTCGCGCGCGGTTCGACGGCTCGCCAAGTTGATGGGCGTAGAGCTGACCTCGCTGCAAGGGAAGCTTCAGGATACGCACGGTCTGACGATGCTGAGCAGCTTCGTCAGCTCGGTCCGCGCGGAACTCGCAACGTCCCGTCCCGACGCGTCGGAGGACGAGGATGGAGACGACATCGAGGACGATGCCACGTCCGAGGAACAAACCGAGGTCGACATCATCGCCCGCGAGTTCGATCTCGAGATCCGCGTCGGCGAAATCCGCGAGGACGCGAACGCGGTCCGTCGCCTCTCGGAGCTGCTCGAGCTATCGGCGATCGTCATCGCGCAGAGGTTCCGCGAGACGCACGGTCGCACGAGCCTTGGACGGTTCGTCCACGACGTACGTGCCAAGCTCCCCGCAAAGCAACAACCGCGCGCGCTCGAGGAGCCCGTCGAGGTAGCGTTGGCAAAGCTACTCGCTGCCACGCTCTCGCTCTCCGAGCCGGGAGCGGGCTGGCCGAGTAAGGGTACATTGACGCTCGATGGCCAGGCGCACGCGGTCGACGTCTATGCGCGCCGTATCGGTGGCAGCTCGCGCGGCAACCCGCTGGAGCGGCGGTTTCAGAACCCCGCCCAGAGAGCCGCCATCGTCGATGACCCGAGCCGTTACGAGTTGCTGTTCGGCGTATGGCAGGAGCAGGGCGACGAACGCGCCGTCATCGTGGCGTTCGATGCGTATCGCCGCCTCGAACGAAGTACCCGGTTCTCGATGTTCATGCCGCTCTCGTTGCTAGAGGAGGCGGCGGACACGGGCTTCGCGACGCACGAGAACACCAAAGGCGAGACGGTGTACGCCTTTCGTCCCGAGAACATCGGCCGCTACATTCAGAAGCTCGTCGACGAGGGCTTCTGGACGACCTTCAAGGGTGCGCAACCCAGCGCCCCAAAATCATCCAAAGCCGAGGTTGCATCAAAGGCCTCGAATGCAGTGGTGAACAGGCATGTGGCCGACATCACCACCTCGCTGAACATCCGCCCGCAAGTAGGGATGTACGCGGCGTTCGCGCGGCTCAATTACAAGCCGTGGTTCGCGCTCGCCGAGTTCATCGACAACGCGATTCAAAGCTTCCTGTCGAACCAGGCCCAACTCATCGACGCCGGCCACACGGGCCCGCTCGTTATCGACGTCAACATCGATGACAACGAGATCGCAATCACGGATCGAGCCGGCGGCATCGGATGGGCGGACTTCCCACGCGCGTTCTCTCCGGCGTCGCCGCCGGCCAATCCGACCGGGCTCAGCGAGTTCGGCCTCGGGATGAAGGCGGCGGCATGCTGGTTCGCCAGGACATGGAGCGTTCGGACCTCGGCGCTCGGCGAGCCGATTCAGCGAACGGTCATCTTCGATATTCCAGCCATCTCGCGGTCGGGTTCCGAGACGTTGCCCATCGAAACGTCCACGGCCCGCGAGAGCGATCACTTCACCGTCATCACCCTGTCCAACCTCCGAGTGCGCCCGAAGGGCCGGACGCTCAGCAAGATCAAGGAGCACCTTCAGGGTATTTATCGCGTGCTGATGAACGAGGGCGTCGTGAAGCTCCGCGTGACTACCTCGGGCGCGGCCGAGGAGCTGTTCTACGACGCGCCACCGCTACTCAAGGCCCCGTATTTCAAATTCCGCAACGTGCCGAACGCGCTGGCCCGCGAATGGCGGCAGTCATTCGAGGTCGACTTTGGTGACCGCAAGGTCACAGGCTGGGCAGGCATCCTCGCGAAAGGCAGCCACACGCTTGCGGGGTTTAGCGTGTTCCGGCGCCGCCGGTTGATTGAGGGCAGCGTCGGCGAGACGTACAAGCCGCACACCATCTTCAAGGCCCCCAACAGTTTCATCTCGGGGCGCGTGATCGGCGAGATCTTCGTCGAGGGCTTCGATGTCTCGCACACCAAAGACGGTATCCAGTGGGGCGGCTATGAGGAGGAGTTGCTCGAGGCCATTCGCGGGCAGCTCAACTCGCCAGACTGCCCGTTGCTAGATCAAGCCGAGGGCTATCGCGCCCGCGTAACCGCCGATCAGCTGCCCAAGACGTTCGGCTCGTCCGCGCTGACCGATGTCGCCGCGGCGATCGCCGACCCGGGCACGTCGAAGGCGGTCAGCGACGCTTCGCAGGCAATCAACGAGACCCTCGTGTCACCGCAGCCGGAGCTGCCTATTGTGGTTGCGCCCGAGTCGATCCTCCAGCAGCGCGAGCACACGGTCGAGTTGCCGTGGGGCGGCGCGTCCAACACTGTGCTGCTCCAGCTGATCCAGGATCAGGCCGCGGACTTCTTCTCCGTCGTCACCGAGAAGCGAGCCAACGGGGAGGGGGAGGTGCTCACCGTGAAGCTGAATCTCGACCACAAGTTCAGCGTGGCGTTCATTAACGACAACGAACAGTCGCTGAAGCCCATCATTCGTCTTCTCGCGGCGTTCGCGTTGTCCGAGCGGCTCGCGCGCGAGAGCGGCATCAAGTACGCGACGACCGTGCGCAACCAGGCGAACAAGATCCTGAACGCGCTCTCCGTGGAGCACCTGTAACCGCTGGGGCCTGACCATGACGACCAACTTCGATGAAGCTCGCCCGCTGGCCCCTGCGCCTACCACGTTCGTGCCGGTGATCGGCGAGACGACCGAGGGCCTTGGCGCGTACCTGCGCGGAACCAACAAGCTCAAAACGGCGGAGGCGGTCGCGCGGGTGCGCAACGACGCGCTGGCGATCGTCCGCAACTGCCGACCGTTCAACTCGCCGGACAATGGCGCCAAAACGGGCTTGGCGATCGGCTACGTGCAGAGCGGCAAGACGATGTCGATGACGACCGTCAGCGCGCTCGCGCGAGACAATGGTTGCCGGATCATCATCCTGCTCGCTGGGGTGACGACCAACTTGCTCCAGCAGAATGCCGCACGGTTCCGCAAGGATCTGCGCGAGGCGTCGGGCAGCTCGTCTGCGTGGCTGATCCACAACTCGGACAGCGGCTTCGGGTCCAAGGACGTGCAGAACCTTCAGCGGGCGATCGAGGACTGGAAGGATCCATCGGTCCGGGAGCCCGACAAGAAGACATTCCTGTACATGGTGCTCAAGAACCACCGGCACCTCGACGGCCTAGCAAAGTTGCTGTCCAATCCGGCGATCGATCTGCGCGGCATCCCCGCGCTGATCCTCGACGACGAGGCGGACCAGGCGGGCTTGAACACCAAGCCCAAGGCCGCGGAGGCGTCGACGACCTACAAGCGAATCCTGCGGGTGCGCAACGCGCTGCCTCACCACACCTATCTCCAATACACGGCCACGCCACAGGCGCCGTTGCTGATCGCGCTCGATGACATGCTGTCGCCCGCCTTTGCGGAGCTCGTGCAGCCCGGCGACGGATATACGGGCGGCCAGACGTTCTTTGGCCTCGGCGCGCCCCAGGGGCTGGTTCGGGCCATCCCCGCGCACGAACTGTTCGGCTCGGGAGATCTGCCCGACGAGCCGCCCGAGTCGCTGCTTACCGCGATGCAGGCGTTCTTCATCGGCGCGTCGGTCGCGTCGGTGCGCAAGCAGCCGCGTCCGTGCTCGATGTTGATGCATCCGAGCCGAGGGCAGCAAGATCACCGCCAATATGTCGCGTGGGTGCAGGCGATCATCGGCCGGTGGAACAGCGGACTCCGCAGCAAGGAGAACGACGAGCGCACGGATACGCTCGACGACTTCCGGCCAGCCTACGCGGACCTGCTGACCACGGATCCGGAGCTGCCGCCGTTCGATGACCTCGTGTACCAATTGCAGCGCTGCGTGAGCAACGTCCACATCTCCGAGCTCAACTCCGATAGCGGAGACGACAACGTCGATTGGGAGAACGCTGACAATCACATCCTGATCGGTGGCGACAAGCTCAACCGCGGGTTCACCGTCGAGGGGCTGACGGTCACGTACATGCCGCGTAGCCCGGGCGAGTGGAACGCCGACACGATCCAGCAGCGTGCGCGGTTCTTCGGTTACAAGCAGAGCTACCTTGGGTTGTGCCGGCTGTACCTGCACCCCGACGTCATCCACGCCTATCGCGCGTACGTTCGCCACGAGGAGGACGTGCGCTCCCAGATCGCTGAGCACCGCGGTCGGCCGCTACGCGAATGGCGGCGCGCGTTCTTCCTGGACGCGAAGCTGAAGCCAACCCGCAAGAACGTGCTGTCGGTTCCCTACTATCGTATCGCGGCCGACCGACCGTGGTTCGTGCAGGAGCAGCCACACGTCGACGCGGACGCCGCCGCGCGCAACGCGACCCGGCTTCGCGCGCTGGAGGCCCCGCTGAGCTTCGAAACCGATCCGCAGGCGTTCTTCAAGCACAGGTTCGCGACCACGCCGCTCGCTCCGCTGTTCCGCGACGTGCTGGTGGACTACGAAGTTCGCGATGGCGACGTAGCTGATTGGTACGGTCAGCTGGTCACGCTGCGCGACATCCTGGACAACGCACCGGATACGCAGGTCCTCGTCCTACAGATGGACGGAGGCTCGACACGCGAACGTGGCGTCAAGGACGCGGCTATCAAGCTCCACCAGGGCCGTTCGTCGGCCCAGGGCGAGGACAAATATAAGGGCGACGCGGCAATGCATGATGCCTCGTCGAACGTCGTCACACTTCAGATCCACTGGCTGACGATCAAGGACGCGCCCGAGCTGCGCTCGCCGGTCCCTGCGATCGCGGTGCACATCCCATCGGAACTTCGGAAGGACGATGCCGTCGCGCAGGGATAGGCCCATGGACTTCTGGACGCTATTCCAAGCTTTGCCTAAGCCGTCGTCGGCCGCCGCGTTCACGATCGACAACAACACGTCGAGCGTGCGGATCGCGCGCAGCTTCGCCAACCATCCAGCGCTGATCATCGCGATGGTTGATGATGGCGACAGCTTGACGCCCCGGCGCCTCGCCAACCTGACGTTTACACCGCCGACGGAGATGCTCGTCGCCCGCACCGATGGCAGCGTCGAGCAAGCGCGGTTCGCGGTACTGGAGTGCACTGCCGAGGATCCGGAGCTCGGGCGCTACTTCTGTCGTGTGTTGTCGGCGTTCTTCGTTGATGGCGATGTGCCCGCTTCGGGCGCTTCGATGGCCACCGAGCTAGAGCGCGTGTTGGACGGCATCGCCGCACTGTTCCGCAGCCTACGCAGACCGGGCAAGACCACGGTGCAGGGGCTGTGGGCAGAGCTCGCGATCATTCGCTGGGCGAGTGCCCCCGAGCGCGCGATCTCCGCGTGGCACTCAGAAGTTACACAGCTCCATGATTTCGGCGTCGGCGCGTTCCGGCTCGAGGTCAAGTCGACCGAGAAGAAGCTGCGCGAGCACTTCTTCAGACTTGACCAGTTGATCTCGGCCACGGCCGGGGCGACGATCATCGCCTCGTTGATGCTGCAACGCAGCTCGCATGGCCCGAGCGTCTTCGAGCTCGTCACCGACCTCGCTGAGCAGGTTGGTCGCGAGGCAGCGATGCGGCTGGAGACCATCGTCGCCGACAGCCTCGGCGAGGCATGGCGCGACGCCGACACCGACGATGTGCGGTTCGATCTCGACGCGACCAAGGCGACGCTGCGGTGCTATCGCGTGGACGACGTCCCCCAGGTGCCGCAGCCGCTGCCGATCGGCGTCAAGTCCGTCTCGTTCTCGTCCGACCTTTCGGCGTCGCCCGATCTTCCGTTGGCGGACGCGCGGGTGCTCGCTCAGTTCTACGCCGACCTTCTGCCTCCAGAGGCTATATCGTGACCCTATGGGAGTTCCTGCATGACCAATCCCTCCGTCATTAGCCTGTTCTCGGGCGCGGGCGGCCTCGACTATGGCTTCGAGGCCGCCGGCTTCGAGACCGCCGTCGCCGTCGAGATGGATCACGCATGCTGCGAGACGCTGCGCGCGAATCGATCGTGGACCGTTATGGAGACCGACATCACCAAGGTGAACGGGCGCGATGTCCTGCGCGCCGCTGGGCTGCGCGTCGGCGAGGCTGACGTCCTGATCGGCGGTCCGCCGTGCCAACCGTTCTCCAAGTCGGGCTACTGGAAGCGCGGTGACGCTCGCCGCCTCGATGACCCTCGGGCCGAGACGTTGTCGGCTTACCTTCGCATGCTGGAGGAAACCCGCCCCAAGGTGCTCCTGCTGGAGAACGTCGAGGGGCTCGCGTACCGCAATAAGGACGAGGGACTTCAGTTCGTTCTCGACGAGATCAAGGCGATCAACAAGCGCCGGGGCACCAAGTACGATCCGGTCTTCGAGGTCGTGAACGCCGCGAGCTACGGTGTCCCTCAGCTCCGCAAGCGGCTCATCATGGTGGGGTCACGCGACGGCACACGATTCAACATTCCGGCGCCTACGCATCGCTTGACGGCCGAGATCGTCGAGGAAGGCGATGCACGGCTGGATCCACCCCGTACCGCATGGGATGCCCTCGCCGACGTGGTTCTCGACCCGAACGAGGATGTCGCCGCCAGTGGACGCTGGGCGGATCTTCTGCCGTCGATCCCGGAAGGAAATAACTACCTCTGGCATACCGACCGTGGCGGCGGTGAGGCGCTGTTCGGTTGGCGCCGCCGCTACTGGTCGTTTCTACTCAAGCTGGCGAAGAACAAGCCGTCATGGACCGTGCAGGCCCAACCTGGGCCGGGCAGCGGTCCGTTTCATTGGGATAACCGCCGACTGTCGATGCGTGAGCTCTGCCGACTGCAAACATTTCCCAATAACGTCGTCGTGCGCGGCAGTCGTCATGTCGTTCACCGGCAGATCGGAAATGCGGTTCCGTCGCTGCTCGCCGAGGTGTTTGCCAGGGCGATTCGCTCACAGCTGCTCGGCCTTCGTACGCCTCGCCGCCCTGCGCTGCTCCAGGCACGGAGCGGCGCAGCGCCGGCCACGTCCCGAGCAACAGGCGTTCCCGAGAAATACGAGCCGCTGATCGGCGTGCATGCCCCGCATCCTGGACCTGGGTATGGGAACGGAGCGATTCAGCGAGCGGCCGAGTGACGTCATCGGCCGGGCTCGAAGCTCCCGACGTGTACGAGCGCATTGCCGCGGACTGACGAACGATCTGATCACGGCCCCTGGTGGCGAGGCTGCCCAGCTACAGTTGAGTGTCGTGCAGGCGGTGTTCAACGAGACGTTGGATCTGGTCCGCAATGCCGTCGGCATCAACCTTGATATCGGTTTCCCAGAAGCGCATCACGGCCCATCCGTCGGCGGCGAGCACAGCGTCGGTTCGCCGATCGCGCGCCACGTTGCCCGAGATCTTGGCGACCCAGTACGGCGCGTTGTGACCGCGTTCCAGCTTCGCGATTCGGACCGCGAGATCGCGACCATGCCAGAAATCTCCGTCGCAGAAGACGACCACACGAGCGCGTCCAAAGACGACGTCCGGCTTTCCCGGCAGTCCGTCTCGTGCAACCCGATAACGCAACCCGCGCGCGAACAACGCTCGACGCAGCACGATCTCCGGCCGCGTGTCGCGCTTTCGGCTTGCGCCACGAGCAGCCGAAGTTGCGCGCGTCGAGCTTGGCCGAAGGCCGGCAAAGCGTGCGGCCCCCATGTTCGAGGCGGTCTTCGTATCCGAGGTCGTGCGTTTCATGCGGATCGACGAAAGATCTCGAAGCGTTGATCGAGGCCATCTCGGTCAGGAAGCAGTGCGCTGCGTCTTGGAAGACGCAGGGAACGACCCGCCATCCCCTTGAGCGCGAATTCGAGCGTCGGGCCGTCAGACTCATCGAGCAAGGCGGGCGATACCTCGACCACGTAGTCCGGCCGAATTCCGATCAGGTTTGCATCGAAGGCGCTGTGATGGAGCTTGCACATCGAAAGCCCGTTCGGAACCGATGGTTCGCCACGCACGTCTCGGTCGGGGACGATGTGTGCGGCATCGAGCAGTTCGCGGCGGGGCAATCCACACACGGCGCACCGTTCGGCGTACGCGTCCAGGACGAGCTGGCGAAAAGCCTCCTGGTGCAGTCGCCGCTTCACTTCGACGGTTGCATACCGACGCTCGATCGCGATGCCTCGTGCGTCGGCGGCGAAGGTGCCCGGAGCGAGGAGCCTTGTATGCGGTGAGGCAGCGGTGACAAGGACCCGAGCCTTTTCCGCTTGCACGTCTTGGATGTAGACGGGCCAGATGGGCCGGTAGTGCCCTGGCGTGATCCCGAAGAAGTAGATGAATGGGGTCGCGGCTCGCGCGCATGACAGCAACAGCTGATTGTCGTGGTACTCAACTCCGCGCTCTTGAAACGCGTAGGAGAAAGCGTCGTCAGTAGCAAGGTCTAAGTAACGGGGGCTTCCCCGACGCGGGATGGTCGTCTTGATCGAAAGCGCACCTCCGCGCATCACAGCTGGCCGAAAGATTCCCTTCGACTGGTTCGCGAACAAGTGACGGCGATCGGCGTATGGGAATCCGGCTTCGATCGTGCCCCACGGAAGCACCGGTCCATGTCGTGTCACCAGCCGTTCGAGCTCCGCGAACGCGGCGATGCGGATCGCCCAGTCCGGGTCCGTGCCCGCGTTGTTGTGGTCGGTGGTCACGCCGGAACCATTTGAGAACGAGGAGGCTCAGGGTTTGTCATTCGCCTGGACTCCACACCCGTTGTCAGCCTACCACCCCTATTCCTCGAGTTCGACGCCTGGCAGCGCGTACGGATCTTCCAGCGGATAGTACTGTTGGTAGATCTTGGAGAGCTTCCAAGCGGTGCTCGACGTCTTGATGACGTACTTCCACTTCGCTGGTCCGATCTTCTGGGGCGTTGGTAACGGGATTCGATACCGCCCCCCATCGCAGGCTACGAACGTGAACCGACCAAGCTTGGTCGTTAGGTAGCGAAGTTGAACGTCGAAGCTCCACGCTGTCTTGTCCGGGTACTCTTTCGTCCAGGCCTCGGCAAAGTCCTCGTTCATCGTATCGCCGTCGACGATCGTGAACTCTGGAAACTGCTCGTGGTAGAGGTACGCGTCACCGCCGATCTTCTTCCAGTGCTCGGGTTCATCCAGTAGCCGACTCGCTCGCTCGAGGGGCGTGAGCCCGAGGCCGAACCGCTCGCGCCACATCAGCTCGACGTGGTCCTCGGGCGCGCACTCGCCCTTCGGAATGTTGGTGTCCCCGAGCCGCGTGTAAACGACGCCGTTGCGAACCCGCTCGCCTCGGTTCTCGTAGTCCTTTTTCACGACGAACGGCTTATCCGGGCGGTTCGTGATCGTGAGGACGTCGATCGTGAGGCCGTCAACATCGTGCGTATCGAGGCGACACGTCGGGATCCTGTTCAGATTGGCATTCCGAAGCAGATCCTGAACGCTGGCATTCGTGCGGCGCCTATCGTCGGTTGCAACGCCGACGAGCTTGCGGTCGTCAGAAATGCCGAAGACGAGGTAGCGATCGCTCTCGCTGTATGCGTTCGCGAGGCACAACATGTCGTGAAGAAATGTGGCGGTGTTGTCGTGGTACTTCAGCTTGAAGTCGAGCCACTCGGACTCTGGCAGCGAAAGCAACTCGGCGATCTTCATCGGCGCGCACCTTACCCGACGCCGTTCTAGCGCGGGCCGTTTCCGGGGTCCGGCGCTTCGAACTCCGGTGGCAAGACACGGCTGCGCAACGGACCCAAGACCACCCACACGCGCATGGCGTCCCCATACCCCGGGGCCGACTCCATTCCGGCGACATCGACACCGATGCGACGTACGAATGCTATTAAGAACGCGGCGAAGGTCTCGCACAGCACCATGCCCGGTGACCTACTTGCCGCCTCTGGCGCTCTACGAGCGCACGGCCCTGTCGAAGGTCTCGCCCTGCGGCGGGGACACGCTGCTTGCAGAGGCAGGGCGGCGGAACTGATCCATCACGCTTGCCGCTGCGCGTTTGCGCAGGCGGATCTCGTGATTGCGCTCGGTGTGATCGGCCCGGCCCTCGGACGATTGCTGGTGCCGGGCCCTCGCGATGCGCTTCTGCGTCACCCGGGCCGTGGTCCGGCACGCGTCGTCGCAGTGGCTGCGGAAGCACGACCTGCACATCGTCGACAGCCCCGCACAACTGCTACATCTCTCCAAGCAAAGCGCGAGCTGGGCGTCTGCTCCATCGACCCGCGGTCGCGACGCCGACAAACTTTCCCGCGGCAGCGGCGCCGAGTGTGCATCGTGTGCTCAAAGCCGGTGCCCGTCGGCTGAGGGTCACGATCGGGATCCGAGGCTCTCGATCTTTCGCTGTCCGTGCGGACCGGCGATCGTAACGGCCAGATCCGCGACGCCGCGACTTTCCCGCCGATCGGCTCGACCGTCAGAACGCGACGGGGGGCCATAGTTTCCGAAACTGGACGCCTGATCAGTGAAATTGTTTTGGTCTCGAACTAGGGCATCGGCCGACGCACAAATACGATCTGCGTAAGTGCGGCGAGGGGAGATGCAGCAGGTTCTTGATCTACGCCATAACGAGCTGCGCACGCTGACGCTGCCACCGGCTCGCACGCACGTCATGCCGGGAATCCGGTGGTTCGACGTCCCCGGGCCGTGGAATCGCTTCCCTCTGTTCGATGTCAACTCCGCGATGGTCCAGGACATCGCAACTACGGTACGCTCCAACCTGAAGCCGTAGCGAATTGCTGCTGCGATGAGGAGACGTTTGGCCGAGCTTGCAAGGTGGAATGACTGCATCTCTCGACGCTCCCGAGATCGCTCTTCTACCCACCGTCGAGAACAGTTCGACCGTACGCTACCGACGAACTCCGACCGCCGCCGGGCCTAGATCCTCGACGACAAACGGTCAGATTTGACATAAGGCTGGGCCCGTGATCGGGCTGTCGAGATGACGTTCAAAAGCATCCTCGCAGTCCTCGCCGTTTGGCTTCCCGTCTGGTTCGCATGGCGCGCACACCGCCGAGCGGTTCGCGAATCGCGACGCGGCCGCTGGGCCTTCGTGTACTTCCTGCATCGCAGGCGTCGCTGAGTGACGCGCTGCTGTCAGATCTCCAGCGGCGGCCAAGAATTCGCCACGACCAAACGACGGCAGCAACGTATCGCCCATGGCGCCCGCCGAGCGAGACAATGGTGCAGCAACGTCCGGATCTTCGGATCGTTGAGCTTCCGCTGTAGGAGGCGGTGAAGGCGGAGATCGCGAGCGCGGACACCTCGCGCTGTCGTCCGCGCTCGAAGTCGAGGTACGTGCTTTCAGGAAGTCTCGCCTGCGCTGAGTGCGGGATGGCGTTGACGATCTGCGGGAAGGGGCCGAGCTACTACCGTTGCCCATCACGGCCGAGGGGGCTTTGTAGCAACGCGGCTACGCTGCGCGCAGAGCAGTTGCTCAAGGACGTGTTCCTGGAGATCAGGACGATGCTTCGAAAGAGCCCGCTCTTGCACCAGGCTCTCGAGATCCAAAATGGCTTTGGTGGGGAGGTGCTTCAGGATCAGATCGACGCCCGGCAGAAGGCACTCGCGGAGTCCGAGGCGCAGATCGAACGCCTCGTGCTGTTCGTCGCTGATGGCGGCGAGCACCTCGACTATGTGGCCGAGCGGATCCAAAGGTTCGAGAGCGATGCACGCGCACAGAAGGCAGAACTCGAGATCCTGCGCAGCACACTGAAGAAGCCACTATGCAACCTGAGCGCTTCCGATGTTGACGCCGCTATTGCAAGCCTTGCGCTGTCGAAGCCAGACGAGGTTGGTGGCGCTCGGCTCAGACTGCGTCGTTGGACCGCGGGCGTGCCGATGAACTTCGACGCTCGCACGCTCACGATCGAGATCTCACCGACCGCGTTGGTGGCCGACATCGCGAACGAGGGTACAGCGCTGCCCTCATATCCAAACGGCGAGCGCGTCGTGTTGCGGATGCCGGTCGGCTACCTCGTTCCCAAGACGAAGCGCCGCGCTCCGAGGGAGACTGACCTTCCTCGCGCGGACCGTGCCTCTGAACGGCAGGGACAGCTAGACCTCCGTTGTTCCGACCGCTTGTGAAGCTTGGACGGGATCGCTTGGCGGGGATCTCGCTTCGCGCGAGGACGACGCTCGCGGCTCCATGCACGTCGATGTACGTGGACGTGCGATCTACGCGCGACGGTTCGTGACCGCCGGCCACGATGATCGAGAACACCCGGGATTTGGTGCTCTACGTGGCCGCCTCGCGGCTACTTTCCGTGCACGCTTAGCAATGTTCCGGATGCCGTGAGCGCTACGTCGACAGGTTCGCCCTGACGCGGAAATCGGAAGCCCGTGTCGGACTGAAACGACGTCGAGTGGAACCGGCGAGAGTTGGACCCCATCTCGACCACCCCAATGAGGGTGTTCTCATTGAATTCCTTGACGACCCATCTCCCGGACGCTCGCGTCACAACGGTCACTTTTGTCCCACGCCCAGGCGTTTTCTTCTTCAGCGGCATGGCTCCCCCAAGCTACTTCTTTTTGGTGATACGCGCAGCGGCTTCCTTCGGCAACTTTTCGCTCTTCCGCGGAGAGATCTTCTCCTTCATTGGCGCTGGCTTCGGTGGGTCCGCTGTTTGCACGAGATCATGCCGGTCCATGAAGAAGTGGACCATTGCGTAGCGTGGAGGGATCGCTGCCTCACCCTCTCCGAAGGGATACAGAGACGAGCGGCTTGGGTAGGGTTCTAGCTCGAACGCTCCGCCTCTCTTAACGAACACGAGAGGGAGCAGGCCCTTCTTGATGACATCGTTCGCGGACGGCGCGAACAGGACCTTGTCGATTTCAACCTTGCGTGCCGCTGCGAGCTCATCGCGCTTGGCAAGAACCTCAGGAGACTCGGGGTCGCTCGTCGCGGTCGGCAGCCGCAGCTCGAAGAGATGCTCGGGGACCTGACGTCGCGCAAGTAGGCGCGCGTAGCCTTTCTCTCCCTGCTTTTTCTCGTGGAAGCAGAGCGAGAAGATCTTCGAGAGGACAAAGTCGTCCGTAAATTCCAAGTACTGGTTGTAGCCGCGCGGCGGATCGAGATCGGGGATTTCGCTCATCGCCTCCGGAAGCGCGAGCTGAAGCGTGCGATTCAAGGCGACATTCGTCTTGTGTCCGTAGACCTGGAGAAACATCTGATGGCGCGACCAGCTGAGCTATCCCCTCAAATCGCACCGAAGATTTTTCTGAAAACTTCGTGGCGACGAACCTCCGCATCGAATGCTGGGATCAGGAGCATGAGCCGCT
>JAYUVX010000183.1:0-15958 GCA_043753855.1 Myxococcales bacterium
TCGGGCAGGTGATCGAGGTCAACATCGGCGGTGCCGTGGAGCGGACCGAGACGCCGCTGGCGCCCGAGATCGTGTTCACCGATCCGCACCTGATCATCGCGAACAAGCCCGCGGGCCTGGTCACCGCGCCCACGCCGGAGAGCGATCGCGGGGATCTGCTCGACCAGCTCGCGATCCAGTTCGGCGAGGTCTACGTGGTGCACCGCCTCGATCTACCGACCAGTGGCCTGCTCGTGTTCGCGCGCACCCGCGAGGCCAACAAGCGGCTCGGTGACGCGTTCAAGATCCACGATATCGAGCGCGAGTACCGCGCGGTATGTGCCGGCGAGATCGCGGCGCAGACGATCGATCGCCCGGTCGATGGCAAGCGCGCGGTGACCCACGTCGCGGTGATCGAGCCGCTCGTCGGCGCGACGTTGGTCTCGGCGCGGCTCGAGACCGGGCGCACCCATCAGATCCGCGTGCACCTCGCGGGTCTCGGTCATCCGGTGCTGGGGGATCCGCAGCACGGCGGCGAGACCAGCCGGCAGTTCGTGCCGCGCGCGCCGCGCCTCGCACTGCATGCCGCGGTGCTCGGGTTCGTGCATCCGGCGACCGGCGAGAAGCTGCGGTTCGAGGCCCCGATCCCCGACGAGCTCGCGCGCTGGATCGCCCGGCTCAGCCTACCGACTCGAACGTCCACGCCTTGACCACCGCGGCGCGGCCGGCGAGCTCGTCGAACACGCCGGTCATCGCGGGGATCTGAGCGAGCGCGTTCCAGGCATCGAGCGAGGCCGCGGTGATCACGATCGAGAGGTCCCAGCGCGCCGCCGAGTCGTCCGCCGGCAACCCGACCACGACATCCGCCCCGGCCGAGATCAGCTGCGCACGGATCATCTCTGCGAGCTCTTCGCGCGTCCCCACCTCGTCGGCGAGCAGCTTCACGAAGCAAAACCGCTGGATCACGTGGCGATGCTAGCAGCTACCGCAACTCGAGTTGCCACCACCGACCCGCGCAACCCCTGGTACTCCCGCGGCCGATCCTGGCGCACCCATTGCTCTCCGATGCCGCATGGCGTCACGAGCTTCAGTAATCGCATTCATGGCCCTCACAGCGATCGGTGGTGGCTGCGCCACCGACGATGGTCTCGATGGTGACTATCCCGAGTGGACCGACGGCAAGGCGGACACCACTACCTCGCTGTTCTACCGGACGATCGTGAGCACGACGCAGTTCGAGTCGCTCGCGCTCAAGGACGGCGGCGTCGTGATCCAGGGCCCGTCGATGAAGTTCGTGATCGATCGCCGCACGCCGGCGTCGCCGAAGATCTACTTCCAGAACGCCAACTACCGGGAGGGCGGCAAGACGCCCGAGTCGGCGCGCTATCACTTCTACTTCAGCGAGGCGGTGCTGCCGCAGTTCTCCGAGGACCTCGACAGCTTCAACGCGAACACCTACGACGTGCAGAACAAGCGCTACGTCGCGGGCACGATCCAGACCTACAAGACCGATGCGGGTGCGGCGCCGCTCTACGGCATCCAGCTGTATCCCGAGGATGTCGCCAAGGACGACGCGATCGTGACCGCCGTGACCGTGGTCAAGGGCGCGTTCAAGATCCCCGGCATCAAGATGGCGTTCGTCGCCACCGGTCCGCAGCAGACGCTGACCGCCGGGAACAAGACCAAGCTCACCAGCCTCGGCGTTTCGATCTCGACGATCGACGAGATCCTCGGCTCGCTCAAGTACCTCCCGCTGAACCTCGGCGAGGCGTGGGGCTACCTGCGGATCTTCCCGGCAAACTCGGAGGACCTGACGCCGCTCGACATCGCCGTGCTCGACGAGCTCCCGCTCGATCTCGCGGTGGTCGGCGGCGTGATCACGAAGGCGTACCAGGACGCGAGCTCGCACGTGAACCTCAAGTCCAAGGAGCGCGGCACGCCCGACATGGTGCTGCGCGATGCCGGCCCGACCAACGCCACGCTCAAGCCGTTTGCCAACAAGCCGGTGCACCTGGTCGTCCAGGCGGATGGCTGGAAGCTCGAGCCGACCACCGACGCGATCATCGCCGCGAAGTTCAAGCAGCGCACCGACAAGCCGTGGACGCCGGTCGCGTACACGCCGGAGACGCGCCTGTTGTCGTTCGCGGAGATGTGCCCGGGCAATCCGTCGGACTGCATCACCGCGCAGAAGAAGTTCGGCTCGAAGGCCGCGAACCTGGGCTTCCTCCAGCACAAGCTGGTGCTCGGCCGCAAGACCGATCCCAACACGCCGAGCGCGCGCGCCGGCTACGACCTGACGCCCGCGGGCCTCGGGATCCCGGTGACCTACTATCACGACTTCATCGCGTACGCGCCGAACAGCGCGCTGCGCACCAAGCTGACCGCGCTGATCGCCGCCGAGAAGACCGGCACGTTGTCGCCCGCGCAGCGCGGAGCGATGGCCACCGACGTGCGCGCCGAGTTCCTGAAGGCGCAGCTGCCGCCGGCGACCCTCGCCGCGATCCGGGCCAAGATCGCCGCGTCGATTCCGGGAGCCGAGAAGCTCAAGATCCGCTCGAGCGCGAACGCCGAGGACCTCCCGAACTTCGATGGCGCAGGACTCCACGATTCGTTCTCCGCGCGGATGTCGGCAACCGATGCCGCGAACAACGCGTGCACGATGGTCGCGGCCACCGATGGCGTCACCACCAAGCTCGACGTCGAGCCGAAGACCGTGCAGTGCACGGTCAAGGGCGTGTGGGCGAGCCTGTGGAACAAGCGCGCCATCGAGGAGCGCTCGTTCGCGCGGCTCGATCACGCGACCGTCGGCATGGGCATCGCGGTGGTCGCGAAGTACGACCTCGACTCGCCGGAGATCGCCAACTCGGTGCTGGTCACCCGGGTGATCAACAACGAGGGTCTCTACGGCTACAGCTTCTCGTCGCAGCAGGGCGAGAACCTCGTCACCAATCCGACGCCCGGCACCTACGCCGAGAACGTGATCGCCGGCTTCACCGGCAACGTCGCACCGCCGACGTTCACCGTGACCCGCTACGCCACGCCGGTCGCCGGCCAGCCCAAGCTCACCCATCGCGTGCTGCCCGATCCGCAGATGATCCAGATGCTCGACCTCACGAAGGCCGTGGAGACCGCGTACTGCAAGGCGAAGCCGGGCTACTACGCGAATTCCTGCGACCAGGTCACGGTCGATCCGACCAAGCCCACCGCGCTCGACTTCGAGGTCAAGATCCTCGGCAACGGCCACCTCGTGTTCAAGCAGGTCCGCGAGTTCGCGGGTCACTGAGTCAGAACGCGAGGCGTTCCAGCAGGTAGGTCGGGCGGATCGCGGAGCCCTGCGCCCATCGCGAGATCCCCGCGTAGAGCGCCACCGCGATCTCGGCGGCGAGCGCGCCGGCGACATCGGTCTCGAGCTGGTCGCCGATCATCACCGGGTTCTCCGCACCGAGCACGCGCTTGCCCTCGGCAAACAGATGCGGTGCCGGCTTGCCGAGCCGATCGAACACCAGGTGCTCGGTCGGGAACCGGCGCGCGAGGGCGGCCTCGATCAACAGCGCCATCGCGCCCGCGGTGAACCCGAGCTCGCCATCGCCCTTGGGATAGACGAGATCCGGGTTCGGCAGCACCAGCGCCGGACGGCGGCCGGCCTCGACGGTTCGCACGATCGCGGACAGTGCGAGCTCGATGCCATCGAGGAACGGTGTGCCCGCGTCATCGCAGATCGCGACGGCATCGATCTCCACGCCCGGCGTCAGGACCACCGGTTCGCCACCGCCCTGGACCACATAGCGATACGAGTCCTCGGTGCCGAGCACCATCGTGCGCGCACCGGATAGGCCTCGCTCGCGAAAGTAGCCGGGGAGCAGGCTGCCGGAGGTCACGATCCGCTCGGCCGGGATCGCCAGGCCCATCGCGGCGAACCGCCGGACGTAGGTCGCCGGCGTCCGCGACGCATCGTTGGTGACGATCGCGTACGGCGTGCCGCGGCGAGTGAGCTCCGCGATCAGCGGGGCCGCCTCGGGTAGGGCGCCTGCGCCATCGACGAGCACGCCATACGCATCGAGCAGCAGCGCATCGTGCGTCGCGAGCAGCTCCTCGACGGTGGTCGGCCTGGGGTCCACGCCCGGCATCATAGTCGGGTGCTATATCCAAGGGCATGCGGCCGTACCTCGATCTCCTGCGCGATGTGCTCGAGCATGGTGAGCCGCGCACCGATCGCACCGGTACCGGAACGATCTCGCGGTTCGGAGCGCAGACCCGGTACGACCTGCGGGACGGCTTCCCGTTGGTCACCACGAAGAAGGTGCTGTTCCCGGCCGTGGTGCGCGAGCTGATCTGGTTTCTCAAGGGCTCGACCAACATCCACGACAACCTGCACGAGCACACGCCGATCTGGGACGCGTGGGCGGACGAGCAGGGCAACCTCGGGCCGATCTACGGAGCCCAGTGGCGTCATTGGTCCGCACCTGGCGGCGCTGGGGCGGGCGGCACCGGGATCGATCAGATCCGCGAGGCGCTCGCCACCATCAAGACCAACCCGATGTCACGGCGGATCATCGTCAGTGCCTGGAATGTGGCGGACCTGCCGAAGATGAAGCTCCCGCCGTGTCACGCGCTGTTCCAGTTCTACGTCGGCATGGAGGGCGACCGTGGCCGCTGGCTCGATTGCCAGCTCTACCAGCGCTCCGCGGACCTCGCGCTCGGCGTGCCGTTCAACATCGCGAGCTACGCGCTGCTGACCGCGATGGTGGCGCAGGAGTGTGGGCTCGCGCCGCGGCACTTCGTGCACACGCTCGGGGACGCGCACATCTATCTGAACCACGTCGAAGGCGTGAAGCTCCAGCTCCAGCGCGAACCGCATCCGTTGCCGAAGCTCGTGCTCGCGAACAAGCCGGTGCTCGAGATGACGTTCGAAGATGTGGCGCTCGAGGGCTACCAGCACCATCCGTTCATCAGGTTTCCGGTGGCCGTCTAGTGACCTGCGGCACGTGACAGCTTCGTCGCGGACGCGTCTCGGTTGCGCCATACTACGCCGGTGCGCACCTCCGTTCGCTTCGTCGTCGTGGCCCTGGCACTGCTGTCGTCCTGCACCGACTCCCTGCCGCCGCTGACCGAGGCCACGTCGCTGGTCTGCCCGGTTCCGGGCAACTTGCCGTTCCGCACGCCGACCCGCGGCTTCGCGCAACCCGCGAACAAGCTGATCGTGGAAGCGAGTCCGCGGTCCAAGGACGAGGCGTCCGACACGATCGGCAATCCGAACGGGCCCGTTGCCTCGATCTACATCGCGCAGGGCGCCTCGCCGGTGACCGCACCGGTCAGCTATCGCGGCGTCAAGGGCCGCACCGTCGAGAGTGGTGGCTACTTCTCGAAGCCGCTGCCGCACGAGCACTTCAGCCTGTGGACCTACGAGGCCGGTGCCTGGACGTCGATCGGTGCCGCGACCACGGCCGAGGATGGGAGCTACGAGCTTTCGGACACCGGCTACGTCGCGCCGAATGGCAAGCCGATCTACTCGGTGCTCGACGCCGATGGCAGCTGCGCGGAGCACTACGACTATCTGTATCCCCGTGGCACCAAGGTCGTGGTCGCCGACATCGACGGCACGCTCACCCTTGACGACATGCAGCTGTTGAACCAGATCCCCGACGGCACCTACGTCCCGAAGCTGATGGGCGCCGCGGACAAGCTGGTGCAGGCCTGGGCCGCGAAGGGCTATGCGGTGATTTACCTGACCGCGCGCCCGCACGTGTTCCGCCCCGAGACCCGGACGTGGCTGCATGACCTCGGGTTCGCCGACGGAGCGCTGATCACGGCCGCAGAGGTCGGCGATGCAGCGGTCTACAAGACCGAGTGGCTGAAGCGGATGGCGACCACGTTCGGCTGGACGTTCGTCGCCGCCTACGGCAACGCCGATACCGATATCAGCGCGTACGAGAACGTCGGGATCGCCAAGAACCTGACGTTCATTGTCGGGCCACTCGCCGGCAACCGCCAGACCGTGGCGATCCCGAACATGGACTTCACGGCGCACATCTCGGCGTTCATCGCAGCGCAGCCCGACAACCACTGACCGGCAATGATCGTACGATGCGGGCTCGATGCAGCCCGACATCGCCTTCGCCAGCGCGGCGCGGCCGCTCGTGCTGCTGCACGCGCTCGCAGCGATCGTCCTGATCGGAGCGAGCACCCATCACGCGTTGATCGCGTTCGGGTACCTGCGCGGGCGCTACAAGCGGCGGCTCGGCCGGATCTACGCCGCCACGGTGGCGATCGCGTATGCCGTCACCTTCGTGCTGGGCCTGCTCGCGTATCCGAGCTTTCGCTACCACGTACGCGCGCTGTACTTCGACCGCTACGAGGTCTGGGCCTCGAATCTGTTCGATACCAAGGAGAACTTCGCCGCGCTCGGGCTGCCGCTGGTGATCGCGGTGTTCGTGATGTCCCGCGTGATGGATCCCGCGGAGGATCGCGGCCTGCTCCGCGCCTACGCAGCGTTCGTGATCCTCGCGGCGGCCATCGTCTGGTTCGACACGATCTCCGGGCTCGCGATCACGATGGCGAGGGGCGTGTGAAGAAGCAGGAGTCGCTGTTCGTCGCGCTGTCGATGGGGACGATCGCGTTCGCGTTCGCGTTCATCGTGCCGATGCTCGCCGGTGAGCCGGTGGTCTGGTACTACCCGCTCGAGCATCGCTGGACGCTCGAGGTCAAGCCGTCCGGGCTCGCGCTCGACTTCTACGGCCGCATGCTGCAGGCGATGGTTGCGTGGGCGGTAGTCGTGCTGATCACGCTACCGATCGCGAAGCGGGTGAAGACGATCTCGCTCCGCACCGCGGGGCTCGTCACCGCGTGGACGCTCACGGCCGTCCTGCTCGTGATGCTCCACTACGCGTGGACGCTCCATTTTCGGAGGCCGATCCCTGAGCCGGTTCCGAGCTGGTACCAACCGCGCTAGGCGAACCCGAGCTGCGCGCCGAGCTGCTCGACCGCGGCCCTCGCGGTGGCGAGGTCGCAGTCCATGTACTGGCGATACAGCTCGATCGCCTCGAGCTGGTTCCCTGCGCGCAGCAGCTCGGCCACCGCATCGAGCGGCGGTGCCCCGGAAGCCGGCGTCAGGTGGAGGTGCTCGTACAGCGCCGCCAGCTGGCGCTCGAGCAGCGCGACCCTGGCGGTGAGGGCATCGAGATATTCGCGCTCGTGGCGGTCCATGCAGCGCAGGGTAACGCCGATGCGACGTCAGCGCGCGAGGCGTTCGATCCGGTAGCGCACGCCGCCGCCCTCACCGTCGCAGGCACCGTCCCACGCGCTCGACGTGAAGCCCTTGGCATCGAGATCCGGGATGTGCGTATCGCAGTTGAACCGGCCCTCGACCCGGGTCAGGTACACGTGGCGCAGCCCCGCGTGGTCGAACGCGTTCCAGAAGATCTGCGCGCCGCCGACCACGAACGTGGACTCGATGTCCGCGGCCGCGGCCGTGAGCGCGAGTGCCTCGTCCATCGACGCGGCGACGACGACGCCCTCGGGGACGGTGAACGCGCCGCGGGTGATCACGACGTTCAGGCGGCGCGGCAGGGGCCGGCTCTTGACCTCGCTACTCTCCCAGGTCTTTCGACCCATCACGATCGCGTTGCGCTTGCCCTCGGCGGCGGCGGACGTCACGCGCTTGAAGTGCGCGAGATCCCCCGACAGCCTCGGCCACGGCAGACCATTGCTCTTGCCGATCCCCCAGTCGAGATCAGCGGCGACGACAACATCGAAGCTCACGCGCGGAAGCTACCAGATGAGGTAGCTTCCCGGCGTGGCCACGGTCGTGTTCACGCAAAATCTCCGCCGGCACGTCGCGTGCCCCACCGCGCCGAGCTCTCCCATCCCGTTCGCCCCGCGAGCGAGATCTACGCCATGCAAGCACTGTCCCGAGGCTAAACATGCACTCGCTCCTGCTCGCGACCCGCAAGGGTCTGTTCGTCGCCGAGCCTACCGGCGGCGCGTATGCGATCGACCGCGGCCACTTCGTCGGCCACAACCAGTCGCCCGCGATGGTCGCCTCGACCGACCGCGGCGAGAGCTGGTCCGTGGCCTCGAACTACCTGCCACCCGTCTACGCGGTGACGTTCGCATGACCAACGTCGCCGTCGTCACCGGGGCCGGGCGCGGGCTCGGGCGCAAGATCGCCGAGCGGCTCGCACGCACCGGCTACCACGTGGTCTGCACCGACATCGACGAGGGCGCCGCGCACGTCACCGCCGCGGTGGTGGATGGCACGGGGATCAAGCAGGACGTTCGCGATCCCGATTCCCACCGCGCCGTGGCGAGCGCCGCGGCGGCGAAGGGCACGCTCGCGGTGTGGGTCAACAACGCGGGCGTGCTCGCCGTCGGTGACAGCTGGGCGATCGACGATGCGGCGATCCGCCGGCAGGTCGAGGTCAATCTGCTCGGCGTGATCTGGGGATGTCACGCGGCGATCGATGCGATGACGGCCGGCACGATCCTGAACATCGCCTCGATGTCCGCGATCATCCCCACGCCCGGTCTCGCGGTGTACGGCGCGACCAAGCACGGCGTCCTTGGCTACGGCCTGTCGCTCGCCGCGGAGCTGCGGCGAGCCCGGCGCGCGATCACCGTGAGCTCGCTGCTCCCCGACGCGATCGCCGGCGAGATGACCAACGCGGTGGCGCACGACGAGGCTGCCGGCCTGCTGTTCTCGAACAACCAGCTCTCGCTCGACGAGGTCGCTGACGCCGCGGCCTCGATGATCGCGCGGCCGCGCCTCGTCAAGACCATCCCGGCGTATCGCGCCGCGATGATCCATCTCCTGCGACCGTTCCCGTCGCTCGGCCTCCCGCTGCTCGACCGGTTCGCAGCGATCGGCCGGAAGCGACAGCGGCGCGGCTAGTGGTGCGGCGAGCTGGGGACGATCGCGTGGGCCCCATCGTGCCCCCGTTCGTCGTGCCGGTCGTGCCCGTATCCTTGCCTGCTGAATCAGAGACTCCGCACGCGCGCCGTCGCGCGGTGGACGCGTGGCGCGCGTTGTGAAGGCCGCTCGTGGCTGTCCCTCGACATTTCGCAAGGCACCATCGTTGCTCGTCGGGAGGAGATGAAGCACCTCACGAGGATCCTCGGCATCGGCACTGCGATCGCTGCCTACGCGATGTGGCGCAGTTCACGGGGCGCACCGGTCCGCGAGCCCGATGAAGAGCGTGATGTGGCGGACATGATCGCGGGGCTTGCGGACGTCGATCCTCAGGCGATGACGCAGATCTCGGGCGAGGGCATCGATGTGGACGCGAACGCCGCCGCCCACGCGCAGATTCCGGCGCAGCGCGACCGCCTCCCCCGTCACGGCAAGAACATCCTGTAGCCCAGCGAGCTACGATTCGCTCGCCATGCGCATCCATCGAACCCTCTCGCTCGTCCTCCTTGCTGCCGCATGCGGCGGGGGCGGCTCACCCGCAGTCACCCAGCCTGCACCACCGACAGGTGTCGAACCGGTGGCAGTTCAGCCTGATCCCGCTTCACCCCCGCGCGCTGCGGCGGGCGTGAAGCGCTATGCGGCCGCGACGTTGTTCAAGAACGTCGGTGTCGCCGCCGCGGGCTTCTCGCACGATGGCTCGAAGGTGCTGACCTCGATGGATCCATCGGGCGTCTACAACCTGTACGCGGTTCCGACCGCCGGCGGCGAGCCGCAGCGGCTCACGACCTCCACCGAGTCGCAGTTCGCCGTGGCCTACTTCCCGACCGATGATCGCGTGCTCTACACGCAGGACGGCGGTGGCGACGAGCTGTCCCATCTCTACGTGCTTGAGGGCACGCAGGCCAAGGACCTCACGCCGGGCGCCAAGGTCAAGGCGGAGTTCCTCGGGTTCTCCGCCGACCACAAGTGGTTCTGGGCGATGACCAACGAGCGCGATCCGAAGGCGTTCGATGTCTATCGCTACGCGGCCAACGGCTACAAGCGCGACCTCGTGTTCACCAACAAGGATGCGCTCGACGTCGGCGACGTCAGTCGCGATGGGCGCTGGGTGGTGTTCACTAAGAGCCGCACCAATGCCGACAACGATTTGCTCCTCCTCGATACCAAGGCGAAGTCCCCGCCGAAGCTCGTCACCAAGCACACGGGCAACGTGCAGCACCGCGTGTTCGGCTTCGCGCCCGACTCGACGTCGCTGTGGTTCGCGAGCGATGGTCAGGGCGAGTTCGACCAGGCGTGGTCGTACGATCTCAAGACCGCGAAGGTGCGCCTGGAGATCAAGGCGGAGTGGGATGTCGCCAGCGTCAGCTTCTCGGAGCGCGGGCGCTACCGGGTCAGCGCGACCAACGAGGATGCGAAGACCGTGCTGCGTGTCGTCGACACGACAACGGGCAAGGACGTCCCGCTGCCGGCACTCCCCAACGCGGACGTCACCGGGATGTTCTTCTCGAGCGACGAGTCCAAGATCGGCTTTCTGCTCACGAGTGATCGCACGCCGCGCGATGTCTGGGTCGTCGACGTCGCCGGTGGTCCGCCGCGGCAGCTCACCCACGCGCTCAATGCAGAGGTCAATCCCGAGGACCTCGTCGACTCGCAGGTCGTGCGCTATCCGAGCTTCGACGGCCTTCCGATCCCGGCCATCCTGTATCGCCCGAAGGATGCGACGCCGCAGGCCAAGGCGCCCGCGGTCGTGCTGGTGCACGGCGGTCCCGGTGGTCAGTCGCGCCGCGGCTACTCGGAGATGATCCAGCACCTCGTCAACCACGGCTACGCGGTGCTCGCCACCAACAATCGCGGCTCGTCGGGCTACGGCAAGACGTTCTTCCACCTCGACGACAAGCAGCACGGCGACGTCGATCTCAAGGATACCGTGGCGGCTCGGCCCTTCCTTGCCGGCCTCGACTGGGTGGATGCCAAGCACGTCGCGATCATGGGCGGCAGCTACGGCGGCTACATGGTCGGCGCGGCACTGGCGTTCGCGCCCGATGCGTTCGATGCCGGCATCGATATCTTCGGCGTCATGAACTGGGTGCGCACCCTCGAGAACATCCCGCCGTGGTGGGCGTCGTTCCGCGAGTCGCTCTACGCGGAGATGGGCGATCCGGCGACTGACAAGGCGCGGCTCTCCGCGATCTCACCCTTGTTCCATGCAAACCAGATCAAGAAGCCACTGCTCGTGGTGCAGGGCGCCAACGATCCGCGCGTCCTCAAGGTCGAGTCGGACGAGATCGTCGCCGCCGTGAAGAACAACGGCGTGCCGATCGAGTACCTCGTGTTCGATGACGAGGGCCACGGCTTCCAGAAGCAGAAGAACACGATCGCCGCGCAGGAGGCCTACCTGAAGTTCCTCGACGCGCACCTGCGCGCCCGGTAGCTCTGGGCTGAGCACTGGCTAGTTCAGCAGCGCTTCTTCTTTGGCGTCCTTGGGGTCCTTGCCGGCGGCGGGCTCGGGCTTCGTGGAGGACTCGGAGATCACCTTGAGGCCGATCTCGGAGACGGGCTTCTTGCCGGTCTCGGAGATCGGCAGCGGGATCCGCGGATTCGAGGCCTCGGCCTTCGCGGCAGCGGCGGCGTGCGCGAGGCGCTTGGCATTGCGCTCGAACATGAACTGCGTGATGTACGGAAAGCCGACGTGGATGCCGTTGAGCTTCGGCGCGATCGTCGCCTGCAGGCCGAACATGATCACCGCGGCGCGCTCGACGTAGAACCAGCCCTCGGGATACGCGATCGACTTCATCAGCTCGCGTAGCTCGTCGCGCTTCATCTCGGGATCCGCGAGCGTCTGCGCAGCGGCAGCGGTGTCGATCTTGCCGAAGTCGGTGATGTTGAGGTTGAGCAGCTTCTCGAAGTACTTGCGCACCGTGCGCTCGAGCAGCTCGCGATCGCCGTTGGGATCGATGAAGCCCATCGTGTTGATGCCCTGCACGACGAGGTCGTCCTTGCGGGTCATCAGGCCCTGGAGGATGTCGAACATGCCGTCGGCGAGGTTGTCGGTCAGCTGGGTGGCGGACCCGAGATCGAGGACGACGATCCGGACCTGACCCTCGGGGCCCTTCTGCACGAAGAAGTTTCCGGGGTGCGGATCGGCGTGGAAGAACCGATCGATGAACAGCTGCTTGTAAAACACCTTGGTCAGCTTGGTGGCGACGTCGTACGGATCGAGCTCGAGCTTCGTGAGCGCGTCCTTCTTGGTGATCTTGACGCCGTCCATGAACGACATCGTCATCACAGTCCGGCTGCAGAACTCGTGGTGGACGACCGGGAACAGGGTATCCGGATCGTTGGCGAAGTTCGCCGACATCCGCGCGATGCAGCGCGCCTCGTTCTCGAGATCGGTCTCGCGTTGCAGCATGTCGGCGAGCTGCTCGTGGACACGGGAGATCTGCTGGATCGGGACGAAGTTCTTGTAGACGTTCAGCGCCCAGCCGAGCACGCGGAGATCGATCTTGATGATCGTCGCGACGTTCGGATAGAGGATCTTTACCGCGAGCCGCTCGCCGCTCGCCGTGGTGGCCTCGTGGACCTGGCCGAGCGACGCGGCTGCGATCGGCTCCTCGGTGAACGTCGTGAAGCAGTCATGTGGCTGCTTCTTGAACGACTTGACGAACGTCGCCTTGATCTTCTTGTACGACTGCGGCGGAACATCGTCCTGCAATCCCTCGAGCTCCTCGGTGTACTCGCGCGGCAAGAACGTGCCCATCACGGAGAGGATCTGGCCGAGCTTGATGTACACGCCGCGGAGGCGAACGAAGCCCTTGTACATCCGGCGCGCGTTGCGCCGATGGACCTTCTTCCAGCGCTGCTTCGAGTCGCAACGCGACGGCCACAGACGAGCCCACGAGACCTGCCACAGATAACTGAGGAAGATCACCGCAAACACGCGCGTCGCGCGCAGAAGTCTAAGCGCAGCCCACATCCTCGAATCGCTCTCATCGATGGTAGCACTCCGAGCGACGCGGACCTCTTCGATCGCGCCGCCAAGTTCCGCTTCGAGCAGCGTCCGATATCTGCACCGCGCCGATCGCGAGCAGCGGAGCTCGCTGACCACATGCCGGGACATCGGCGCACGTTTCCGCGTGCAGAGTTTCCCTGATTCCTCCACGCGAGCTCTCGCTGGTCGCGTTCGTGCCGAGCTCGCGCTTGTCGATCATGACGACCTCCAGCGCGCAGCTACATCGTGCTCGATCGCGCGTCGACCTTGGTGTCACGCCTCCTGCGCGTGGCCGCCGTCGATCCTCGATCATTTCTGACATTGCCGATCGATGAGTGATCTCGACGAGATCGCGCTCGATCGCAGCGGGATCCTCGCGCCCGTTGTCAGGGTCCGATCGTATACCTGCACGCGTCAAACGGGAGTCCAGGGCTAGTAGGTTAGCCTTGACGATGCCCTACCCGTAGCGTAAGGAAAGATCATGGCCAAGAAGCAGACTCGACGGAGCATCAGTGTGAGCCGTATGACCTACGAGCGCTTGAAGGCGTTTTGCGAGGCCAACAACATCTCGATGAGCCAGCTCGTCGAGACGCGCGTTAACGACTTCCTCGGCGAGGGCGCCACGGCGCCCGGCACGGGCATCACGCCCTCGACGCCCAGCCCGTCATACTCCGATCGGCCCCCGGCCCCGCGGCCGGCGGCGCCCGCGCCCACCGCGCAGCGCCCGTTCGGTGCGTCGTCCACGAGCCCCAGCAAGCCAACCTCCGAGACCGCGTCGTCGCGCCCCGCGACCCCGGTCGTCCCGATGACGTCGGCCGCCGCGCGGTTCGCTGTCGATCCGCCGCCGCCGATCCTCAAGCCGAAGCAGCCTGACTCCGCCGCGCCGAAGCCGGCGGAGAAGCGCCCCGACCAGATCTTCACGTTCTAGTCCCGTTTCCGTCGAGGTCATCTTCGAACGTCGCCCCCGCCTCCGCGGTCCGGCGACGTTCGTCGTTTCGGTTCGCCGAAAAATAGAACGGCCCCGGGCAGCCGGGGCCGTTTGCTCATCACTTACTCGAACCCCTTGGTTCGGGGCACGAGGTTATCCTCGGGTGTTTCCACCCTCGGATCGTGCGGGAAGGCTTATGAAGGCCCCCCCATCGAGCTGGTACGTTTACTTGGCATGTTCTTCAGTCCTCCCCTGGCATGGAGCCAGAGCCCAACACTCGCGGCCCGCCAGCCCCCCACATCTGCAGAATGGCAGACAAGGCGATCAGGCAGCGGCTCCCGGGGTTGGGCCTTCGTAATGGGCGCATCGGCCCGTTGCGAAGACCACACGGCAGATGTCCAAACGGTCATCGCGATATGTTCTCGGCGACGCAAGTCGCACGACCATTGTAGTGGATCTCGGCCGGATGCGCCAGTGGCGGGAGTGCGCGTGCTATGGAAGCCCGGCAACCGATGACCACGCAGCCCACCAAGCAGCTCGAAACATTCCCGAACCCGCGGCCGGGGCGCGAGTATCACATCCAGTTCGACTGCCCGGAGTTCACCTGCCTGTGCCCGATCACCGGCCAGCCGGACTTCGCGACGATCCTGATCGACTACGTTCCGGATGCGCTGTGTATCGAGCTCAAGAGCTTGAAGCTGTACCTGTGGAGCTATCGCAACGAGGGCGCGTTCCACGAGGCAGTGACCAACCAGATCTGCGATGACCTGGTCGCGGCGATCGAACCGACCTCGCTCACGGTGACCGGCAAGTTCTGGATGCGCGGCGGGATCACGACGAACGTCGTGGTCACCCACGCGAAGTAGCTCAGCGTCGCGTCAACAGCAGCTGATGCACACCGAGCGTGCGCTCGGCGAACGCCGCCTCGCTGAACGCGAGGTACATCAGCCAGCTGCGAACAAACGGCGTGTCGAAGCCGAGCGCCCGCACCTCCGGCAGCGCGGAGACGAACCGGTCCCGCCAGGCGCGCAAGGTCGGCGCATAGCACGGGCCGATGTCCTCGCCGCCCGAGATCGTGAACCCGGCTGCGCTACTCGTGCGGCGGATCAGCTCGAGTGACGGGATGCACGAGCCCGGGAAGATATAGGTCTGCATCCAGTCGACGCGTCGCTGATACGCGGTGAACCGCTCGTCGGGCATCGTGATCGTCTGCAACGCCAGGCGGCCACCGGGCGCCAGCGTGCGCGCGCAGGTCGTGAAGAACGTCGGCACGTAGTCGTGACCCACGGCCTCGAGCATCTCGATCGAGACGATCTTGTCGAACCTGCCCTCGAGGTGGCGGTAGTCGCGGAACTCGATCGAGACGCGCTCCGCGAGGCCCGCGTCCGCGACCCGCGCGATGGCCAGGGCCTGCTGCTCGCGCGAGACCGTGATCGCGGTGACCCGGCAGCCGCGGGTGCGCGCCGCGTGGATCGCCATGCCACCCCACCCGCAGCCGATCTCGAGCAGGTGATCGCGAGGGGACAGCGCGAGCGCCTCGCACAGCCGCTCGAGCTTCGCATGCTGGGCTTCGGCTAGGGTGAGCACGGGCCGCTGCGGATCGGGCCAGTACGCACACGAGTATGCGAGCGTCTCGTCGTCGAGGAACAACCGGTACAGGTCGTTGCCGAGGTCGTAGTGCGCGTGGATGTTGCGCGCGCTGCCGTCCGGAGTGTTCTCGGCGCCGCGATGCGCGATCAGGTCCGGTAGCTGCGCGAGCCGGGTAAGGAGCGATTCCGCACCGCGCGCCGAGGTGCCACGGAGAAACGCGCGCAGCACGCCGACCAGATCCTCGCTCGACCATTCGCCGGCAACGAATGACTCGCCGCCGCCGAGCTCGCCGCGGAGCAGCACGCGCAGGAACACCCGGTCATCGTGGATGTGTGCGGTCGCGTCCGCAGGTCCGGCGTCGCCGAGCCGAATCATCTCGCCCGATGGCAGGACGAGATCGAGCCGCGCGCCCGACCACGTCGCGCGCAGCCGCTGGAGCATCGCCCAGCGCACGAGCCGTCCCGCCGGGGCCATCAGCCTCGGCAAGGGCACGATCAAAGGATGTGCGACAACCGCTGTCACCGCTGCACACCGTACTGCAACTTCCACCTCGCGTGCGAGCCGACCC
>JAYUVX010000184.1:0-15924 GCA_043753855.1 Myxococcales bacterium
CGGGCACCCCCGAGCCCACGCGCGTCTGCGGCGCCTCGAGCTGTTAGCGCGACATACTGCGACACCCTCGCAGCCCCTGGGGATCGGGGGCTGCCCCGTGATACGCCCAGCGGCGATGCGTATCTCGCTTGCCCTGATTTTGTTCGCCGCCTCGTGCGGCTCCAAGACGCCCACCAGCACCACGAACCCGCCGCCGCCGCCGAACGGCAACGGGGATCACGTGACGGTGGTGGACGACAAGCCGCCAGCCGACGGTTCCCCCCCGGCGCCCACCAAGCCGGTGACCAACAAGTCGCTCGCGTCGATCGGCCTCGATCCCACGGCGATGGATCGCGCGATCGATCCGTGCGACGACTTCTACCAGTTCGCGTGCGGCAACTGGATCAAGACCAAGGAGATCGCCGCCGACAAGCCAATGGCGCAGCGCAGCTTCGTCGACATCGAGGATCGCAACCTCGAATACGAGCACGGCATCCTGGAGCAGATCCGGACCAAGCCCGGCGATGATCCGGTCAACAAGCAGCTCGCCGCCTACTACGGCTCGTGCATGGACGAGGCGGCGGTCGAGAAGGCCGGCATCAAGCCGATCCAGCCGCTGCTCTCGACGATCAGCAAGATCAAGGACGCGAAGTCGCTGAGCGCGGCGGTGTCCCAGCTCCACGTCGCCGGATTCGGCGTGCTGTTCGGCATGGGTCCGACGCAGGACTCGATCGACGCCACCAAGGTGATCGTCGGCCTCGATCAGGGTGGCCTGGGCCTGCCCGATCGCGACTACTACCTGAAGGATGACCCGCAGTCGAAGATGCTGAAGGGCGCCTACGAGGGCTACGTGGCCTCGCTGCTGACCGAGCTCGGCCACAAGGAAGCGGCGGCGAAGCAGGAAGCGGCTGACATCGTCACGCTGGAGACCGAGCTCGCCAAGGTCTCGAAGGACAAGGTCGCGCGCCGCGATCCGAAGACCATGTACAACCGGATCGAGAAGGCGGGCGTCGCGAAGGCCGCACCGAGCTTCGACTGGACGACCTACTGGAAGGCTAACAGCCTGGCGAAGCAGGACGGCGTCACCGTCGGTGCGCCCGAGTTCTTCGCCGGTCTCGAGGTCCAGATCAAGGCGACCAAGCCCGAGGTCTGGCGCAACTACCTCACGGTGCAGCTGGTCTCGCGCGCGGCGAGCAGCCTCACCAAGAAGCTCGAGGAGACGCAGTTCAAGTTCTACGCGGCGCTGACCGGCCAGGCGGAGCAGGAGGCGCGCTGGAAGCGCTGCGTCGGGCGTACCGACAGCGCGCTAGGCGATCTGCTGGGCCAGGTGTTCGTGCGCGATCGGTTCGCCGGTCAGAGCAAGACCGCCGCCGAGGAGCAGATCCACGCGATCGTCGCGGCGATGGAGAACAACCTCGATGCGCTGCCGTGGATGGACGCGGGCACGAAGGTCAAGGCGAAAGCCAAGCTCGCCGCGATGACCTACCAGATCGGCTATCCGAACAAGTGGAAGAAGTACACGTTCAAGCTCGACCCGAAGTCGTGGGGCGCGAACGCCCTCGCCGCGCGCAAGTTCGAGACCGCGCGCCAGATCGCGAAGGTCGGCAAGCCGGTCGACAAGGATGACTGGCAGATGACGGTGCCGCAGGTGAACGCGTACTACGACCCGCAGCTCAACGGCATGGTGTTCCCCGCGGGCATCCTGCAGCCGCCATTCTACTCGGTCGATGCGTCGATCCCGGTGAACCTCGGCGCGATGGGCGTCGTCGTCGGCCACGAGCTGACGCACGGCTTCGATGATCAGGGCGCGCAATACGACGCCGTCGGCAACCTCGTGAACTGGTGGCAGCCGGAGACCGAGAAGCAGTTCAAGACCCGCACGCAGTGCGTGATCGATCAGTACAGCCGGTACGAGGTGATCGGCGGCGGCAAGCTCAACGGCGCGAACACGGTCGGCGAGAACATCGCGGACATCGGCGGCGTGAAGCTCGCGCTCACCGGCTACCGCGCGCTGCGCGCCTCGGCCCCCGACACGGTCGTCGCTGATGGGTTCACCGAGGACCAGCAGTTCTTCCTCGGCTTTGGCCAGGCGTGGTGCTCGAAGATGCGCCCCGACTTCGAGAAGCTGCTGGCGACCGTGGACGTCCACTCGCCCGGCAAGTGGCGGGTCAACGGCTCGCTGCAGGCGACCCCGGAGTTCTCGAAGGCGTTCCGCTGCAAGGCGAGCGCGAAGATGATGCCTGCCAAGCAGTGCGTGGTCTGGTGACCTGCGGTTGCGAGGCCGAGCTCTCGGGGTGCTGATACCCGGCCTCGCAGTTCGCCGGCGACACCGGTTGCGGCACACCGTAGGTCCGTGAAATTCCACGACACGGAGCTGGCGCTTTCCCTGAACAGCCCTCCTGGCTCCGCGAGCTGCCGAGGTGGGATGGGCGGTGTAGCCTGTCCCAGGTGCTGGAGCTCTTGTTACTCGGTGGCGTCCCCGCCGGCATCTGGGCGATGGAGCGCCTCCGGCGCCGGGCGATGGTGCGTGCCCAGGCCGAGTTCCTCGCATCGCTGGATGACGAGGTCCAGATCGCGCTGCATGTCGCCAGGCACGAGGCACGTGGCCGCAGCCAGTCGCTGCACCCGCTCCACCTCGCCTTCGGCATGCTGCAGGACGAGCAGGTCCAGGAGCTGATCACCCGGGTCGGCGGCGATCCGGTGAAGCTCGAGGACTCGATCAACGCCGCGCTCGACACGGCGATCGAGGAGGGCCCCCGCGACGCGCTCGAGTCGCTCGGCTACGTCAGCGCGGTCGCGCGCCACCTCGATCGCAAGGCAACCTGTGCCGAGCTGTGGGCCCGGATCGCGCGCAATCCAGCGGTCGTGCGCGCCTGCGATACCGGCGGCCTGCCGGTGCATCGGCTGCTGTTCGTGCTGATCCACGGCACCGAACCACCCGCACTCGCGCTGCCCGCACCCGCGGCGGGAGCCGTCCACGTGGTGCTGCGCAACGACGACGTGACCACCGTTGAGTTCGTGCTCGCCGTGCTGCGCGAGGTGTTCGAGCTCGATCCGACCACGGCGAACGCGGTGACGATGGAGACCCATCAGCAGGGTCGCGCGATCGTCGGACGGTTCGCTCCGGAGGTCGCCGCGTCGCGCGTGGAGTCCGCACGGCTGCGTGCGCGGGATGCCGGTTACCCGCTGTGGGTCGGCGTCGAGCCGTGCTGATCAGCGCGCGAAGCCCGCACGCACGATCGCTTCGGCGATCTTCAGCGCCGTGACCCGGATCGTGCGATCGGCGGGCAGCCGGTCGATCAACGCGGACAGCGGCCGCTTCACGGTCCGGTTGTCGACCATCGCCTGCGCGAGTGACTTCACGACCTCGCCGGGTTCGGCACCCGGCAGAGGCACGCCGGACTTCAGCGATGGAGCTTCGGACCACCGCGCGACGACGTGCATCAACGGCGCCTGTTCGGTCCACAGCGTCGTCAGATCTTGCAGCCCGAGCGGACGACGCGCGAGCCGCTCGCCGAGCGTGGCGAAGCCGAGCCAGGCGAGCCACATCCGCGCGAGGACCGCCGACATGCTCGCTCGCTGAGCATACTGCCGCGGGCCGTAGAGCTCGTTGAACCGCATCGAGGGCGTCAGCCAGATCGCCGCGGTCAAGGTGGACGTGCTCGGCGCGGACCACGGTGCGCCGAGGATCGCCTGGAACGCCGCGCTGGCCGCTTCGCACTCGCGGTCCAGCGCCGCCGCATCGGCCTGCGCACCCCACGCGACCGCGAGATCACCCGGGACCGCGAACACCGTCTGCGCGATGGCGCGCTCGCTGTCGATGAACGCCCTGCCCTCGGCCTCGGGATCCTGGGCCGGCAGCTGCGTACCGATCACGGTGCGATCCTGGATGCTCGCGATCTCCGCATGCACCTCAGCCTGCGAGATTCCATCCTCACCGACGATGAGCGGGCAAATGATGCTGTTGAAATCGACCACCGTGTAGCCGGCGATCCGGAACACGCGGTTGAACGGAAACAGCCGGCACGACGCGGGCTTCGCAGCGCGGCCATCCTCCACCTCGATCCGGCACAGCCCATCGTCCTCGAGGAACCAGCAGCGCTGGCGCGGATTGAACGCGGTGATCGCATCGCCGCGCCGGCGCAGGAACGCGGTCAGCTCGGGCCGCCGCGTCGTCAGCTGGACCAGCTGGCCGGCGGTGACATCGAGGCCGATGCCGTGACCCTTGCAGCACGCACCGCAGTCCTGGCACTCGTACCGGAACCGCCGATCCGGCCACGTGAAGTAGACGTGGTCCAGCACACGTTCATCGTAGCTGCGAAATCACCGCGTCGGGTGGATCAGTCGAGATCCCAATCGATGTCGCTGATGCTCTTGTCGCTGCGAATGTTGACCGCGCGCGTGCGTTCTTCCTGGACTGGTGGACCCTTGCGAGCGCGCTCCATCGCAGCGATGCCATCGAAGTTGGACATGCGGGTCGCCTCGTCGGTGGAGAACTCGGGCTCGGTGGTCGGGGCCTGCTGCAAGAACTTGCGGTGGCCATCGATCTCCGTGCCCGGCTCGTTGCCCGCGGCGAACGCCTGATCGTACGCCTTGGCATCGATGTCACCCATCCGCGTGGCTTCGTCCCCGAACGCAGCCTTCGGAGGCAACTGCGCGGCCCTGGCGGGCAGGAACGTCGACGCCTTCTGGCGCGGACCGTCGGGCATCGAGCTCGGCTGCGAGCGCAGCGCGTTCAGCAGGTCGTCATCGACCTGGCGCGTGGCCTCGTCGGCGAAGGGTGCAGGCACGGGACGGCGCGGCGGCTGCCTCGTTTCATTGTTCGCGCGTGGCGGCGTGGTCGGCGGGATCGGAGGACGCGCGGCGGCTGGTGGCGGCGGCTGCGGCGGACCGACGCCCTTCTTGCTGCGCGACTTGCTGGCCTGCGCTGCAGCGAGCCCGACGACGACCGCGGGCTTCGCGGGAACATCGGGGCGCGCCCCGGGCGACGGCGGGTTGGCCGGTCCCTCATCATCGAAGTCGAAGTCGTAGTCCTTTGCCTTGTTCCGCGCGGCGCCGATGTAGACCTGCGAGTCCTCGTCGGCGAGCCGACCGCCCTCATCACGGAGCATGCGAAGGATGCGGGTGCGTTCACCGGCCGACAGCTGATCCCGGCGACCGTGTCCGGTGTGGGTGTGGGCGTTCACGCTCACGCCAGTGCCGTCGCCCTGCTGCGAGCGGCCGCGCTTCGCGAACTCGGAGAGCGGGACCGGTGCGTCAAACTTCTTGCTACGACCACTGCTCGACGATGGCGACGTCTTCGCTCCGGTCGGAACGGGCAGCTGTACGCCGGGCTGGCTGTGGGCGCGGTTCGAGAAGATGCTGGTCGCCGAGCGCAGCCACTTCCGCGGACCGCTGACCACCCCGCCGCCCGTCGGCATCGGCAGCGAGACCGCGGCGGCAGCTGCCGGCAAGGCGGGTGCGAGACCCGTGCTGCCACCGAGGACCTGTGCCGCTGCGCGCGCGGCATCTTCGGGGCACATCGCCGCGCGGGCGACGAACCGGCGAACGATGTCATCGCTCTTGCCCATCTGGTACTGGTGCGGGCGCTCGACGAACCGGATCCCCATCTTCTCGAGCCACTGCACCGGCGGATCGGCGCCGATCAGCACGAACGCCGCGTCATTCGCGTACCGCTTCTGCGTTCCGTCCGCGAGCGCGAGCGTCACCGACTCCGGCTCGAAGCCGAGCACCTGAGAGCCGAGCTTCGCCTTGATCCGGCCCTCGGAGGCATACGCCTCGATGGTTTGCTTGTTCTTCGGCGCGGCGCGATTGAAGCCCTTGCCGCGGTAGCTGATCGTGACCTTCGCGCCGGAGTCCGCGAGCGCGAGCGCCGCCTCGCACGCCGAGTCACCACCGCCGACCACCAGCACCGAGCGGCCGCGCCACTCGTCGGGATCCTCGAGCAGGCTGCACACCTTGGGCAGGTTCTCGCCCTGGACCTGCAGCGTACGCGGCTTGCCGCGCGTACCGATCGACATCACCACGCGCTGCGCACGGAACGCACCGACCGTGGTGCGGATGTCGAACGCGCCATCGCCGCCGCGCTGCACGCTCTCGACCGACTCGCCCTGCCGAACCTTGACACCCACGCGATCGAGCAGCTCGCGCCAGATCGGGATCAGCTCCTCCTTCGCCGAATCGAACACCGGAAGCAGCGAGAGGTTGTCGGTATCATAGGGCTCGGCCATCACGAGCTTGCCCTTGGGGTAGCGAGCGATCGTGGACGCGATCTCCTGCTCCTTCTCGAGCACCACGTAGGACAGCCCATGCTGAATGCACGACAGCGCCGCAGACAGACCACCGGGGCCCGAGCCGACGATCGCGACATCGTAGGTGGTCTCGCCCCGGCCGATCGCACCGGTGCGCAGCCCGGTCGAGAGCATGTGCTCGATGACCGAGCGGCCGAGGTTCGCTGCGTTCTTGACCAGCGGCTTGCCGGCGACCTCGCCGATCAGGTACTGGCCCGGAACGGCGGTCTGGAAGTTCTCATCGATCTCCGGGATCTTGAGCGGAGGTGGCGTGGAGCCCTCCGGGAACATGACGAGCGCCTCGGTCGGGCACGCGAACATGCACGCCTCGCACTGGATGCAGTCCTGGAACCGGAGCACGCGGCTCTTGTTCGCGACCAGATCGAGCACGTTGGTGGGACACACGGCCACGCAGGCATCACAGCCGGTGCAGCGGTCATCGTTGATGTCGTGGACCAGGATCCGCGGTCCGACCGTGGTGGCCGGTGCGACCATCGCGCGATGGTGCTTGCGGGCAGACAGCATCGTAAACACCGCCATCACGAGGACAGCGACGCCCCCGAGCGCCAGCGGGACGACCCAGGTCACGGCTACAGGGTACCCGATCTGCCGCGGGATGCCGAATCTCTACCCCTCGACCTGCGCGACCAGGAATTCGCTGATTTCCTGCATGAGTCCATCGACATCGCGCCCCTCGACGGCGGTCGATGTCGAACAATTCCCGCTTGCCGAGCATCCGGAACGTCGGTGACGGAAGCGTCGCGCAGAGCATCCGGATGTCGAGGTGCGGGTGCGCCGAGGTGGGAGATGTGGTGGGCCTGCCCTGATTTAGCGATCAATCGCACGTGTTACCGTAACCCCGATGCCTCGCACGCCGGCGGTTGTCGCCGCTTGCCTGATGATGCTGTGCATCCGCACAGCGGTCGTTGCTGCAGACACGACTGACACCAACGTCTCGCAGCTCGCGAATGGCGCGAGCTACAAAGTGCGGCTCGCAGCAGCACTCGCGCTCTCGAGATCGCGCGATGCACGCGCGGTGATCGCGGTCGCCGATGCGTTGAGCAACGATGCCGACCCGACGATCCGTCGCGTAGCGGCACTCGCGCTCGAGAAGATGGTCGACTCGCGCACACCCGATGACGCGCGCGCGCTCGGCATGACCGCGCTCGAGGAGGCCTCTACCGGCGACCGCGATGCGACGGTGCGCGATACCGCCATCACCACGCTGAAGGCACTCGCCAGCTTTCGGCACAAGAAGGCAACCTCGGGGAGCGTGTCCCCGAACCGACCGAGCGTGTTCGTCAATGTCGATCCGACCACCGATCAATCCAAGCTGCTGCCCAAGGAGGCGAGCGATCGGGTGATGAAGATCGTGAAGTCCAACGTCGAGCGCACCGGTTATGCGACGAGCTGGCCCGGAGGTCTGCCGACGTCCGCGGAGCTGACCTCGTCGCGGTCGCGTGGATTCATCGTCGCCTCCACGGTGAAGAAGCTCAGCATCACCAAGGCTGGGACGCAGACGCAGATCGCGTGCACCGTGGGGATCCGGGTCGCACCGTGGCAGGGCAAAGACGGCGGCGAGAAATGGGAGGCCAACAAGGCCGCCACCGCGAGTGGCTCCGCAACGGCCACCACCGGCAACAGAGAGCGCGACATCCAGGGCGGCGTGCGCGATTGCATCGAAGCCGTGGCCGAGGACGTCACGTCGCGTCAGGTCGTGCCGTTTCTCCGGCGCATCGCGCAGGCCGGCTCGTAGCGCTCAGCTCCCGACGTGCACGGTGACCTCGGCCGAGAGGCCCGGGCGCATCGTGACCTCCGGCGGCTTGGTCCAGATGATCTTCACCGGCACGCGCTGCACGACCTTCACGAAGTTTCCGGTTGCATTGTCGGGCGGGATCAGCGAGAAGCGCGAGCCGGTCGCCGGCGAGATCGTCTCGACGATGCCGTGGAACGTGCCGCTGTAGGCATCGAGCTCGACGTCGACCGGGTCACCCGGCTTCATCGACCCGACCTGAACCTCCTTGAAGTTCGCGATCACGTAGGTCTCGGTCGGCACCAGCATCAGCAGCGACTGGCCCGTCATCACCGCCTGGCCCGCGTGCGCGCCGAGCTTGGAGATCAGTCCCGTCGCGGGTGCCGTGACACTTGCATACGAGCGATTGAGCTTGGCGCGCGCGACCGCGACCTCGGCGGCCTTCACCCGCGCCGCGGCGAGCTTGCCCGCCGCCTGCGCTCCGGCGATCTGCTGATCGACCGGTGCGCTCTGCGTGACCCGGCCCTGCGCCTCGGCGACGCGGGCCTGCGCCATGCCCTGCTGTTCGCGCGCGACTCCGAGCTGCGCGTTCGCGGAATCGAGCGCTGCCTTCGACACCGCATGCATCTGCTCGGCGTGCTCGAGATCGCGGCGCGTGATCGCATCCTTCGCGATCAGCTGCTGTGCGCGCTTGAGCTCCTGCTCGGTGTTCGCGAAGTCGGCACGCGCACGGGCCACGGCGGCTTCCGCGGCGCGGATCGCATCGAAGGCGCCGCGCACCAATGCACCCGCACCGCTGAGGGCGGCCTTCGCCGACGACAGCCCGCCCGTCGAGGACTCCGAGACGATCGCGACCTGAGCCTCGGCGGCGGACGCCTGCGCCTGCGCTGCCTCGAGCTCGGCCTCGGTGCGTGCGACCTCGACGTCGAGATCCGCCGGGTCGAGCTCGAACAGCACGTCGCCGGCCTTCACGAGCTGGTTGTCGTGGACCCTGGCGGTCTTGATCACCCCCGACACGCGAGCAGCGATCGGCACGACATCGGCCTCGACCTGAGCGTCATCGGTGGTCTGCTTTCCGGCGACCCACCAGTGGTGCAGTAGCCAAGCACCGGCGACCACCGAGGCGATCACGCCGAGAATCAAGTAGGCCTGCTTCGCGCGGCGGTTGCGGGCGGTGGTCGTGGCGGTCTGTTTGCTTTCGGCTTCCATGGCGTTACTCCGTGGGCATCTCGACGTGGGCAGGCTTCTCGGCCCGCTTCACGCGGAGAAACAACAGCAGCGGCAGGACGATCACGAATGCGATCGTCTGCAGGACGAAGGTCTTCTCGAAGCCGATCACAGTGCCCTGCAGCATCGCGCGACCGGCGAAGCCCTTCTGGGTCATCGCTCCGGCAAGGTCGGAGGTGAAGCCGCGCGCCATCAGCGACGCCTTGGTCATCATCGCTTGCGCCGCGACCTCGGGACGCAGCACCGTGACGTTCGCGGACAACCCGACGGTGGCATGGGTCGAGAACCGGGTGAACAGCGTCGCGAAGATCGAGAGGCCGATCGAGCCGCCGATCTGGCGTACGAAGCTGTTGACGCCGGCCGCACCCGCCAGCGACGCCCGCGGAATGTTCGAGAGCGCGGCCGTGGTGAGCGGCACGAACAGGAACGCGAACCCGATGCCGGTGAGTGCGAGCGGCCACAGCAGGTCGCCCGCCGAGGTGTTGAGATTGATCTCGGCCTGCAGCCAGCAGCCGAGCGCGGTCATCAGCAGGCCGAACCCGACGAGATACGCTGGCTTGGTCTGGTTGTAGAGCTTTCCGACCAGCGGTGACGCGACCATCATCGCGAGCGTGCGCGGCAGCAGCAGCACCCCGGATTGCGTGGCCGAGAAGTGCATCAGCTCCTGCGTGAACACCGGCAGCAGGAACATCGAGCCCATGAGCATCGCGAACACGATCCCCGAGATCACGGTGCCCGACGCGAAGGTAGGATCGCGGAACATCCGTAGATCCACCACCGGCGCGACCGCCGTCAGCTCGCGGATGATGAACGCGACGAGCCCGACGCTGGTGATGAACGTGGCGACCACGATCTTCGTCGAGTGGAACCAGTCATCTCCAGCGCCTTCCTCGAGGACATACATCATCGCGCCCACGGCGATGCCCATCAGCACGATGCCCTGCCAGTCGAGGTGCTTGCGCTGGACCGCCGCACGCGCGCGGTTCTCGGCGAGCACGTCCGCGGGCTCGTGAACGTTGCGCCACGTCAGATAGATACCGAGGATGCCGACCGGGAGGTTGACGAAGAAGATCCACGGCCACGACATGTTGTCGGTGATCCATCCGCCGAGCACCGGACCGACGGCCGGGCCGACCATGATCACCATCGAGAACACGGCCATCGCCATGCCCTGCTCGGCCGGAGGAAACGTCTGGCGCAAGATCGCTTGCTGCGTGGGCTGCAGCGCACCACCACCGAGGCCCTGGACGATCCGCCAGAGGACGAGCATCTCGAGCGATCGCGCGGTGCCACACAGCACCGAGCCGATCGTGAACAGTACGAGCGACGCGAGATAGACACGCTTCTGGCCGAAGAACGAGCCGAGGAAGCCGGTGAGCGGCATCACCAGCACCATCGCGATCATGTATGCGGTGGTGACCCACGTGATCTCCTGGAGCGACGCGCCGAGCTGGCCGCGGATCTGCGGGATCGCGACGTTGACGATCGAGGTATCGATCGTCGCCATCAGCGAGCCGAACGCGATCGAGACCGCGACCGTCCACTTACCGGCCTGGCGAGGCAGCGCTGCGGGCGAGAACGTGGCGACGGCAGTGCTCACGGACGGGCTCGCTTGCGGGCACCATCGATCAACAGCGTCACGATCGGGTCCGCAACCTCGACGAACGAGCCGCCGCTCTGGCTCTTGCGCACCAGCACACCGCGCAACGCGCCGGCCAGGGTGATCGAGAGCGGCTCGACACTCGCCTTCGCGATCACACCCTCGGCGACGCCGAACGCGATGATCTCGTCGATCGCGTTCAGCAGATCCTGGTGACCACCGGCGGGCTTCAGGTGCTCGGCCTCGAACAGGACCTTCAGGTAGCGGCGATGTGATTCGAACGCCTCGAACAGATCGTGCATGAACTTGCGAAGCCGCGGCTCGAACGCCAGGCCCGCACCGGCAAAGAACGCCGCCTGCACCTTGGGGCGGAGCGTGGCGCGTCGGGTCTCGAACAGGCCGCGGACCAGCGCGTCGCGATCCTCGAAGTAGTTGTACAGGGTGCCGACTGCCACGCCGGCCTTCTTCGCGATCTGCGCGAGGCCGGCGCCGTGCAGGCCCTTGAGCGCGATCAGCTCCTCGGCGGCATCCAGGATCGCGGCTCGCACGGTCTCGCGGACCTGACTGCGAAGCGCCTCGCGCGGCTTGTGCAGCCGTTTTTTGGATGAATCGAGATTCACGCGAATGAATCTACATTCACCAGGCTTCCGTGCCAACCACGACCGTCGAATCAGTCCGTTGCGCGGCAGATCGCCCCACCGAGACGGCAGCGCCCGCCCATGCGGCACGGAGCTGGCAGTACACACTGAACATGTTGCGTCATGCC
Source organism: Myxococcales bacterium (assembly GCA_043753855.1). Classification (GTDB taxonomy): domain Bacteria; phylum Myxococcota_A; class Polyangia; order Haliangiales; family Haliangiaceae; genus JABFXX01. The sequence continues at coordinate 11,616 of JAYUVX010000184.1, forward strand.
CACCTCCGTCGCCTCGCCTTCGCGTCCCTCGCCACCTGCGCCCTCGCCCTCGCCTGCCGCTCCACGGTCCCGGGTGAGGCGCCTCCGATGGCACCCCGGCCCGGCCCGGTCGAGCCGATCGCGAATCCGGTTCCGGGTGCGCCGGATCCGAGCCAGCCCGGGCGGTTCGATCCGACCCTGCAGGCTCCGGATGCGCACCCCGCGCCGCTCTCGCCACCCAGCTCGGGGCCGGTGACGATGCGAGAGGTGCCGACGCCCGACTATCGAGCGGCCACGACGCCCGCGCAAGCACCTCCCCCTCGGCAGACCCCTGTCGATGGCGGTGTGGCGGTCGACGCGCGCGCGTCCGATGCCAGCACCCCAGGCAGCGACGCGACGACGCTACCGCCGGTCTCCGATGCGATGCCGACCGATGCCGCGAAGACGCTGCAGCCCTGAGCGAGCGGATCCGCGCGGTGCGCGATCACGGGCGCGCGCGACACCGCGCAGGTCACGAACTGTGTACCGGCAGGCGCACGCCCCGGGACTAACTGTGTGCGCGGCGACGTGTGCCGGCCCTGGGGCGAGCATGCGATCATCAGCGGATCCACCGCCGACAGCGGCACGAACTCGCGGATCGCGACCTCATCCGAGGCCACGGCCTCGAGGTTCTTCAGCTCCTCCTTCGAGAGCTCCACGAAGTTGCCCTTCGTCAGCTCGAACCCGTTCGACATGTCCGACCGCTCCACCTCGCCGTGCTCGGCGCACACGTACTGCTGCTTGAGGCGCTCGCCGCAGCCGGCGTGGATCAGGTGGAAATGGACCTCGTGCGACGGCTCGTTGGTCGAGTAGATCTTCACGGGGATCGAGACGAGTCCGAACGCGATGGTGGCGGTGTCGATCGAGCGTGCGGCCACGTCCGAACAACTTGCGACCCGCATACCAGCCCGACTCGGGAGAATCCGTACGCGTACGGCACACGACTCGCAGCATCCGGTGTCATGCGTACCGTCCTCGCCTTGTTGCTGGTCGCCGCCTGCGGCACCGGCCGTCCCCTTCACCAGCCCACGCCCGGTCCGATGATCGGTCAGTCGACCGCGCGCGGCCCGTCCGATCCCACCGCGCCGCTCGCCCGCGATCCGGAGGTCACGGAGGGCGGTGGTCGGCTCTCGGGCCGGGTGGGCAGCGCGCCCGGCTCGGTGACGCCGACCATCGGCGAGCAGCCCTCGACGATCGACCAGGCCAGGGTCACCGACACCTCGCAGCAACCGGCGACGGTATTCGCACCGAGCGTGCCCGCGCCCGCGACCTCCCCAACCGCGCCCAGCGCGACGATCGGCGGCAGGACCGCCCCCGTGACGGGTCCCGTGACCGGCGCGGGCCCCAATGGCCCCGGGACCGGCACCGGTGGAGCGACCCCGACGGGTCCTGGGACGGGCGCGCCGCCACCGTCGAATCCGGGGCCAGCGGCCGGCACCGGGCCGTCTGGCTCGACGCCGCGCACGCGATAGCAGTAGACAGTGGGGATGGAACCCGCGGCGATCGCAGCGATGCTCCGCGAGCTCGCCGCGTACTACGAGCTCGATGGCGACCGCCACCGTACGTTTGCGTACGACCGCGCCGCGAAGGCGATCGAGGCCGCGAAGGGTCTCCACCGGCTGCTCGATGAAGGCCGCCTCGATGAGTTGCCCGGCGTGGGCCCCTCGATCGCGCGGGTGGTCGCCGAGCTCGCGCGTCGCGGCACCGTGCAGGTGCTCGAGCGGCTGCGTGCCAAGTGGCCCGCCGTCGTGATCGAGCTCGCGCAGCTGCCGAAGCTCGGCGTCACCAAGGCGCGCAAGCTGTACGAGGCGCTGAAGCCTGACGATCTCGATGCGGTCGCAGCGATGTGCAAGACCGGTCAGGTCAGCGAGCTCCCCGGCTTTGGCAAGCTCAGCGAGCAGAAGATCCTCCAGGCGATCGAGGAGCGCCGGTTGAGCGGCACCCGCGTGCTGCTGCTCGATGCGGAGGGCAGCGCACAATCCCTCGCCCACTACCTCGAGGTCGATCCGGCGGCGATCCAGGTCGAGATCTGTGGCCCGGTGCGACGGTGGTCCGAGATCGTCGATCACCTCGCGTACGCGGTGTCAACGATGGCGCCCGAGGCGATCGCGGCGCGGCTGGCGAGCTTCGGGCTCGTGACCTCCGTCGACCGCGAGCGCGCTGCGGAGGATGCGCCGGTGGTCGCGTACCTCGCGGGCGGACTGCGCGCCGAGATCTACATGGCGTCGCCCGCGAAGCTCGGCTGGGCCCAGATCCGCGCGACCGGATCGGCGGAGCACGTGGTGCTGCTGCAGGCACGCGCCGCGGATCGCGGGCTCGACCTCTCGATCCTCGAGGCAATCGACGAGCCGCACGTGTACAAAGCGCTCGGTCTGCCGTGGATCCCTCCGGAGCTCCGCGATGGCACCGACGAGGTGTCCGCGGCCGCCGCGGGCGATCAGTTCACGGACCTGATCACGCTCGAGGACCTGACCACCGCCACGCACTGCCACACCACCTACTCCGACGGCAAGAACACCGTCGCCGAGATGGTGCGCGGCGCCGCCGAGCTCGGCTTCGACGCGATCACGATCACCGATCACTCCGCGGCTGCGAGCTACGCCGGCGGGCTCACGCTCGATCACCTGCGCGCACAGGCGGCGGAGATCGCCGGGCTCGAGCAGCCCGAGGCGCGCGTGCTGCGCGGCACCGAGGCTGACATTCTCGAGGACGGGACGATCGACGTGCCACCCGAGATGGTCGGCGAGCTGGACGTCATCATCGCCAGCGTCCACCAGCGGTTCTCGCTCGACGAGGACGCCATGACGCGCCGGCTGGTGAACGCGATGCGCCAGCCGTTCTTCAAGATCTGGGGGCACGCGCTCGGCCGCCTCGTGCTGCGGCGCGATCCGATCAAGCTGCGGATCGACGAGGTCCTCGATGCCGCCGCCGAGTCGCGCGCTGCGATCGAGATCAACGGTGATCCGCACCGCCTCGATCTCGATCCGGTCAACGCCCGGAAGGCCGCCGCGCGCGGGCTGAAGTTCGTGCTGTCGAGCGACGCCCACTCCGTGCGGGGGCTGGGGATGGTGAAGTACGCCGTCGCCATGGCTCGCCGCGCGAGGATCCGAAGATCTCAAGTCCTGAACGCACTGGCACCCGATGAGCTGGCAGCGGTGATCCGTCCACGAGCGCTCTGAACGTCTGCGCGTTGTGAACCGCCGCGCCTTCGGCATCGTTATCGAAGTACACGTGCACGTCGCGGCCCTGGTCGAGCCACTGCTCCGTGGCATCGGCCCACTCGCGCAGCAGCGGCAGGCTGTAGCTCGACGCGTACTTGCGCGTGTGACCATGCAAGCGCACGTAGACGAGGTCGGACGTCACCTCGCGCCACAGCGGAAAATCCGGCGCATCACTCATGCACACCGCGACGTTGGCCGCCCGCATCCGGTCCGCGACCGCGGCGACAAACCACGAGCGGTCCCGGAGCTCGAGGGACTGGTGGGCCAGGCGGTGAGTGCGCCGAGAAAATCATCGAGCCGCGTGACGTCCGCCTGGAAGTTACTCGGCAGCTGCCAGACCACGGCTCCGAGCTTGTCGCCGAGCCTATCGGCCTGATCCCGGAGCCGTACCACCGACTCCTTGCAGTCGTGCAGCCGTTTGTAGTGGGTGACGAACCGATGGCCCTTCACCGCGAAGCAGAAGTCCTCCGGAGTCTTCGCGCGCCATCGCTCGTAGGTCACCGGTTTGATCTGCGTGTAGAACGATCCATTGATCTCGAGCGCACCGAACGTACGCGACGCGATCTCGAGCCAGCGCCGGACTGGAGCCTCGGCGTAGAGAGGCTCGCGCCAGCCCTTGTAGACCCAGCCGCTCGTGCCGATCCATGCGCGTGCCATGACGCCGGATCGATGCACGGCGCGCGCCGTGGCGTGGCACTCACGATGCACGTGGTTCTCCCATGGCCGTACGCACCACGGCGGGGAAGCTCGTCAAGTACCCATCGATGCGCGACTTCGGGCTCAAGGCCGAGCCGAGTGGTGCGAAATCGCGCGCCCATCAGGGAAACTCGTTTGTCATCCAGAAGCACGCCGCGCGCCGGTTGCACTACGACTTCCGGCTCGAGCTCGATGGCGTGCTGCTGTCGTGGTCGGTACCGAAGGGTCCGAGCCTGTCGCCCGGGGAGCGTCGGCTCGCGGTCCGCACCGAGGACCACCCGCTCGACTACGCGGACTTCGAGGGCATCATCCCCGCGGGTCAGTACGGCGGTGGCACCGTCGTCGTGTGGGACCGCGGTACCTGGACGTGCGAT
>JAYUVX010000185.1:0-5257 GCA_043753855.1 Myxococcales bacterium
CATTCGAACAGGATCACGCCCATCGCATAGAGATCCGCGCGGTGGTCGACCGGCCGCCCTGCCGCCTGCTCCGGCGCCATATAGTGCGGCGTGCCGAGCAACGATCCGGTCGCCGTGCCGGTGCCGATCGTGCTGTCAGTGAGCTTGGCGATACCGAAGTCGAGGACCTTCGGGCGCCCTCCCGGCGTGACGAAGATGTTGTCGGGCTTGAGGTCGCGGTGGACGATACCCTTGGCATGCGCGGCACCGAGCGCATCGAGCACCTCGGCGGCCAGCCGCGCGAGACCACCGAGCGGGATCGGAGCACGCGCGTGGATCGCCGCCTCGACGAGCCCCGATAGCGGCGCGCCATCGAGATACTCCATGATGATGTACGGCCGGCCATCCGGGAGCATCGCGAGGTCGAGCACGTTGACGATGCTCTCGTGCCGGATCAGGTTGACGGCCTTCGCCTCGGAGAAGAACCGCTCGACCAGATCGCGGCGATCGCTGCACTCGCGCGACAGCACCTTGATCGCGACGCGGCTGCCGATCGTCGGATGCGCGCCCTTGTACACCCGGCCCATGCCACCGATGCCGAGCAACCGCGCCACGCGATACGCGCCGATCGTGGTCCCGAGCAGCAGGTCTTCACCGACCGGTGCGAGCAGCGTCCCGTCCACCGTACAGTGACCAGGCGCGCCGGCTTGCACGCCACACTCGGGACACACGAACATCCGACGAGGATATCACCTGTCCGTCCGGATGCCGGTCACGTGTCCGCCGGCCGGCCACGCCGGTCGCGCAACCTCACGAGGACACAGCCATCGACGCTGGCGCATCCCTTGCTGAGGGGATCGCGATGGAGATCAACGAGGGTCATGACGCCGAGCGACCTCGCGAGCGGCTGTTGCGCTGTGGAACCACGGAGCTCGGGGACGAGGAGCTGCTCGCGCTGATCCTCGGCACCGGCATTCGCCATCATCCGGCACGCGACGTCGCGCTCGAGCTCGTGCGGTCCGCGGGTGGCGTCGGTCCGCTCTCGCGGTCGTCGGCGCGCGAGCTCGCGCAGACCACCGGCATCGGCGCCGCGCGCGCCGCACGGGTGGCGGCCGCGTTCGAGCTCGGCCGTCGCGCCGTCGATGCCGTGCAGCATCGCGAGACGCTCGGCCGTGCAGAGGATGTGTTCCGGGTGGTCGCTCCCCGGGTCGCCGGGCTCACGCAAGAGGTGTTCATCTCGATCGGCGTGGACATCCGCAACGGGCTGCTCGACGTGGTGGAGGTCGCACGGGGATCGGTCGCCGGTGTCGAGGTTCATCCGCGCGAGGTATTTCGCCCGTTGATCCGCATGGCAGCGGCCGGCGGTGTGCTCGTGCACAACCATCCCTCGGGTGATCCCACGCCGAGCCCCGAGGACCTCGAGCTGACGCGCCGGCTGCGCGAGGTCGGTCGCGTACTCGGCATTCCGATCATCGATCACGTCGTCATCGGCGACAATTCGTTCCGATCGATCGCGGAGTGGATGGGAACGGAATTTTGAACCGGCGTCGAGCAGCATGGTGCCGGCGCGAGCGAGATGCTCGCTGAAGCGACGGGCTGATCGAGCCTGCGCTACGCGATCCAGACGCAGCCGCTCGTCAGCTGCGCCCGCGCAGGCTCGTCGAGCATCGCGGTCTGCGTTGCGAGCTCGAACCAGAAGCGCACGGGATGCGCGACCGGCCCGAGGCCGACGACCGCCGGGATCCGCGCGAGCACGTTCAGCAGCTGCGTGGTGCCGGCGCGCAGCGTGGCGCTGAGCGGCGTGTCACCGGGCAATTCTACGTGATCGCCGGGCGCGACCAGCTCGGTCGGTGACTCGCCGGTGAGCGTGATCGGCGCGGGACCGACGAGAAACGTCCACCGGCGATGGCCCGGAAACCGCGAGAACGGACCCGAGGTGGTGACGTCGGCCAAGCTGACGCGGAGCTCGAAGTCGCCGTGGGCAGGCGAGCGCCAGATCTCGTGGGTGATGCCGCCGCCGTTGGTCCACGGTTGCGTGCGCCACGTGGAGCGCTCGAGGTTCACGGTCCGCCCGGATTCGGTGGCGGCGGACCCGGTGGACCGTTCTGGCCATCGCGCAACCGCTGCTCGAGCTCGGCGATCCGGCGGCGGGCCTCGTCGCGTTCGCGCTCGACGCTCGCCCGCGCGGCCATCGCGGCATCGCGATCACGCTCGGCATTGATCGCGGCTGCGCGCGCAGACTCGCGATCCTGCTCCGCGCGCGTCTGCCCCGTGCGAGCCGCATCGCGTTCGGTCTCGGCAGCGGCGGCGTTCTGCTTGGCGCTCTCGCGCTCGCGTTCGGCCACGTCGCGCGCAACCCTCGCGCCATCGCGCTCCCGCTCGGCCACCGCCTGGGCGAGCCGCGAGGCCTCGCGCTGCCGCTCCGCTTCCAGCTGTGCAGCCTGCGCCCGCTCGCGGTCGGCGTTCGCCTGATCGCGCGCGCGCTCCGCGTCCTCCTTGACCCGCATCGCCTCCTGGAACCGCTTGAACGCGTCATCGGCCTGGCCCTTCGCGGCCCTCGCGGCGGCATCGGCGGAGTAGCGCATCTGCTCGGCCGCCTTGCGCTTGGCCTCGGCATCACGGCGCAGCTCGTCGGCATTCTTGCCCTGACGCTGCGCGGCTTCTGCGAGCGACTTGGCTTCCTCGGCCGCACGGGTGGCCTCGTCGGCAGCGCGCCCCTTCTCGCTCGCGTCGGCGTTCGCCGCGGAGGCCATCGCCTTCAGCTCGGCCTCCTCCTTCGCCTGTTTCTGCGCCTTCGCCCACACCAGGGCGCCGACGATCGCGAACGCGAGCAGCGAGGCGAGCGCCACGGTGGTCGCCTTGTGTCGGCGGGCCCAGCGAGCGAGCCGGCCGGTGCGCGAGTAGCGATGCGAGAACACGAGGTCGCCGGTCAGGTACTGCTTGAGCGCCCGCACCAGCTCGTCGGCGGTGAACCGCTGCACCGGATCGTGAACGATCGCCTTCGCGATGATGCCGGAGAGCTCGGTGTCCTTCGGCATCGCCGGTGGAGGCGGCTCCCCGTGCTTGAGCCAGTCGAGGAACGACGACAGCTGCTTGGTGCGAGCGCCCGGACCCTCCACGGTCCTCCACTCGAACGGGGTGTGGCCGGACACCACCTCATAGAGCGTGACGCCGAAGCTGTAGACATCGAAGCTCGGCTCGGCGGCCCGGCCCTGGCTCTGCTCGAGCGGCAGGTAGGGCGGTGTGCCGGCGCTGATCGTGACCATCCGGCCGCTCATCGACGGCGGCTGATCGTTCAGGTTCGCGGCGTCGGTGTCACCGGGCGCCTCGAGATCGCGCGCGATGCCCCAGTCGATCAGCGTCGCCTCACCGCGCTTGCCGAGGATGATGTTGTTCGGCGTGCAGTCGCGATGCACCACCTTGCGCTCGTGTGCGTAGGCGAGCGCCTCGGCGATCGCCACGAGGTTGGACAGCAGCTCCAGGCGTTCGCGCGTGCGCGGCTTGCCATCGGTCTCGAGCTCCGAGAGCTCGTCGAGCCGATCGCGCAGCGAGTCTCCCTCGACGCGCTCGAGCACGCAGAACGGCCAACCCACGGTGGACTTGCCGAGCTCGTAGATCGTGACGATCGACGGATGCTGCAGCTTGGCGAGGATCCGCGCCTCGGTGGTGACCCGGCGCTGGAACAGCTGCGCCATCCCCGGCGATAGCTCCTCGCCATCGCGCGGCGCCTTCAAGATCACCGTGCGCCCGAGCCGCCGATCCTCACCCGCAAAGATCTCCGCCATCCCGCCGCGTGCGATCGGATCGGCCGGCCACTTGAACGCGCTCTCGCTGACCAGGCCCTTGGGCAGATCGAGCTCGATCGGACCGCTGTTCGGATCCTCGCTCGACGCCACCACCGACCGGCACATCGAACAGCTCGCGAGGTGGCTGTGCACGTGCGGCAACGACGCATCCTTCAGCTCCGCGACCGTCGGGTGCTTCTCGCCCGGGATCCCGGGCTGGGTCTGGTCGGACTCCATGGGACAACTCTATCGTGCCTGTGGGTGTGGGCCATTGAATGGCGGTCAGGTACAAGCCGCCGTGAGCCCGTGAGATTTGACCGGGTTCCCGGGGGGTGTACCGTCCTGGCGGTGAACGTGCCGCGGAGGGGACCCGAGCGAGAGCTTCGTCAGGAGGTGGGCGATACCACCGACGAGCTCCCGCGCATCGTCCTCGCCCGCCGCACTCTGCACTTCGCGCTGGGAGCGTTCGCGGCCGGGCTGTTCGGCATCGCCGCGCTGTTCACGGTCCTGCCCCCGGTCGGCGCCAGCACCGTCCCGCCCGAGACCACCGCGGCGGTCGATGCCGAGGCGCAGCGGCTGGCGATGATCCTCGACACCACGACCAAGTCGGTCCACCTCCAGGCGGAGACGATGACCGGCGGTCCACAGATTCGCGCCGGCGTGATGACCGATGCGGCGACCGTGAAGGACCTCGTCACCACCGAGCTCCAGCTTCCCCGCAACCTGAACCAGACGCTCCAGGTGCTGCAGGTCCGCGACGGCACCCGCTCGGTGCTGCTCACCGTCCCTGAAGGCGCACCGCCGATCGCACAGGACCCCGGTGCCACCCGGTTCGTGCTCGATGGTCGCAAGCAGCTCGCCGTGGTCGTCGCGGCAGCGATCGCACCGTACGACCCGGCGTCGACGATCACCGGCGCGCTGGTGCTGTCCACCCCGCTCGACTTCACGCTCACCCGCGAGAACCTCGCCGCGCACGCCGCGAACATCGACCTCATCGGTCAGGGCTGGACGTTCTCGATCGCTCGTGCCAGCGGTGCAACCGCGGAGCCGATCGAGCGCAAGCTCTCACTCGCGCCCGAGTGGGGCGTGGCGCCGCTGACGCTCGAGGTCGTGCCGCGGCTGCGCTCCACCACCGCGCGCTGGGTCGATCCGGTGCGGTTCGCCGCCGCCGGGCTCGGCCTCGTTTTCGCGCTCGTGCTCGGACTCAGCCTGGCTCGAACCCGCAATTAGTAGCGGCCGCTCAGTGATCGCAGTCGGGGCCATGAACGTGGCCTTCGTGGCCATGCTCCGGCATCGGACCGTCGGGGACCGGCGTCCCCTGCTGCGTCAGCTTCTCGACCTCGGTGATCGAGGCGCTGTCGACGAGGAACTTGAGGACCTTGTCCTGGCGCAGCGAGTACGTGACGTTATCGAGCCGGCCGTCGCGCTGCCACTCGGCGCGGAGCTTGGCCGGAGGCGTGTTGCGGCCCTTCGCGGTGGCCTCGATGTGAGCG
>JAYUVX010000186.1:0-15839 GCA_043753855.1 Myxococcales bacterium
CCAACGCGAAAGCCGTGTTGGTCATCGACAAGAACGGTCAGCCGTTCGCACAGGCCGGAGATACGCAGGAGCTCGACGTCACGTCGCTCTCGTCGTTGACCGCCGGCAATGTCGCCGCCACCGGGGCCATCGCACAGCTCCTCGCCGAAAAAGAATTCGCCGGGCAGTTTCACGAGGGCGAGAAGACGAACGTCCACATCTCGATCATTGGTCAGCGCGTGATCATGGTCGTGCTGTTCGACGAGCGCTCATCACTCGGGCTGGTTCGCCTGCGCGTTCGCAAGGCGACCACCGAGCTGGTCAACGTGCTCGAAGTCCTGGTGAAGAAGAGCCAGTCGGGTTCGCAGCCATCGGTGTTCTCGGAGATCACCGACGACGACATCGACAACCTCTTCAACGATTAGGCGAGGAAGCTAAATCCAATGAGCTTCATCAACTACTCGTCACGCGAGATCAACTGCAAGATCGTTTACTACGGTCCCGGGCTGTGCGGGAAAACGACGAATCTTCAGTACATCTACAACAAGACCAATCCCGAGGCGAAAGGGAAGATGATCTCGCTCGCCACCGAGACCGAACGCACGCTGTTCTTCGACTTCTTGCCACTGTCACTCGGCGAGATCCGCGGTTTCAAGACCCGGTTCCACCTGTATACGGTGCCCGGCCAGGTGTTCTACGACGCGAGTCGCAAGCTGATCCTGAAGGGCGTCGATGGCGTGGTCTACGTCGGTGATTCCCAGATGGAGCGGATGGAAGCGAACATCGAGTCGCTCGACAACCTGAGCTCGAACCTGGCGGAGCAGGGCTACGATCTCGCGAAGCTCCCCTACGTCGTGCAGTACAACAAGCGCGATCTGCCGAATGCGATCCCGATGGCCGAGCTCGAGGAGGCGCTGAATCCGACGAAGGTCCCGGCCTTCGAGGCCGTGGCTCCCAAGGGCATCGGCGTGTTCGATACGCTAAAAGCAGTGGCGAAGCTCGTGCTCACCGAGCTGCGAAAGGGCTCTTGATGCAGACGCCGACTGGAAACGAGCGGCCCGTATTCCGCCAGGATCTCGTCGCCGAGGCGATCGAGGATCAGGGCGCGAAGTTCATCGACGTGATGGATCCGGATAGCGGCAACGTGTTCCGGTTCTTCGAGGTCGAGTACTCGCTCGCTTGCGCGATGGATGGCCAGCGTGATGTGGCCGGCATCGTCAAGTGGGCGCAGGAAGAGCTCGGGCTGACGCCGTCACCCAAGGAAGTGCAGACCGTCATCGCGACGCTCGCCGACCTGCGGTTCATCGATACCGGCCCGCCGGGCGCGACGAAGCTGTCCGAGGTTCCCGAGGCGAAGGCCGAGGCGAAGGCGAAGGTTGGAGCGATGTCGGATGCGTCCGATTTCGACGACCACAACAAGGCGACCGTGATCGCCGTACGTCCGTACACCGACGAGGAGCTCGCTCCGGGAATCCTGGTCGGCGCGAAGGAGCGTGGACCGGCGAGCGCCGACGTCGAGCTCGGCCGCTCGAGCACGCCGGCCGTCGTGGCAAGCGCGCGCGAAGAAGCTGTTCCCAAGGCGAGCTTCGATCTCGGTGCACCCGGCGCCTCGGCATCGGCTGCCAGGCCGGCGAAGCCTCCGGTCGAGGACATCGCCCTCGGTGCGCCCGGTGCGCGCGAGGCTGCGACAGCGCCCGCTGCGCAGGCCGCCGCCGCGGATCTGTCGATGGATCTGAGCGATCACCTCGCGATCAATCCCGCCGACGTCAAGGAGGCCGTGCGTGCCTCCAAGGTGATGACGGCCGTCGAGGTCCCGAAGGATCTGCAGGACGAGCTTACTGCCGCCGAGGCCAAGCCCGCCGCGCAGGTCGCAGCCAAGGCTGCGGACAAGCCCGTCGAGAAGGTCCCGGAGAAGAAGGTCGACAAGAAGGCAGAGAAGGCGGCCGCGCGGCTGGCTGAAAAGGTTGCGGAGAAGGCTCCGGCGCAGTCTGCGAAGGTCGTCACGCAGCCGGTCGAGCAGGCCGCGGACAAGCAGGCGGCGGACAAGGCCGCCGAGCAGGCCGCGGACAAGAAGGCGGCGGACAAGAAAACCGCGGACAAGGCCGCCGAGCAGGCCGCGTACAAGAAGGCGACGGACAAGAAGGCGGCGGACAAGATTGCCGACAAGAAGCCGGTTGCTCTGCCGAGCAGGCCGGCGGAGAAGACCCCGGCGGAGAAGATCCCGGTGGCTCCGCCTGCGCCTTCGCAGCGCGTCAGCCCGGCGCTGGTCGTCCTGCTGATCCTCGCCCTCGTCGGTGCGGGTGCATTCCTCGTCTGGAAGTACGTGCTCGACAAGCCCGAGGCAGCGGAGCCGACCACGCAGGTCACGCCGGCCCGGCCCGCGTCGCCGCCGGCTCCGACCGAGGCTACTTCGAGGGTCGTCCTCGAGACGCCCGCTGCGCAGGACATCAAGGCGCCCGCGGGCGCACTCGAGTCGGTCGAGGCGAACGACAAGGACGTGAAGGCAGGCGACGTTGTGGCCACGCTCCTCGGCGCGAAGGGCCTGGCGACCGAAATCGCTGCGCTGCAGAAGGCCGTCGAGGCCGGAACGCCCGCGAGCGAAACCGCCCAGAAGGAGCTCTCCGACGCCCAGCAGAAGGAGAACAACGCCGCGGGCGTCATCGCCGCTCAGGCCAAGGTCGAGCGCGTGAAGAAGCCGTTCGAGGACAAGAAGGCAACGATCTCTAAGAAGCAGGCGGACCTCGCCAAGCTCACCATCAAGTCGCCGGGCGACGGCAAGCTCGCGACCACCGCCAAGGTCGGCCAGAAGCTGGCCGCGGACGAGGTGATCGGCAAGATCACCCGCGCCACGGTGCCGGTCGCGACGTTCAAGATCCCGCCGACCACGAAGATCGGCGCCGACGGCAACGTCAGCATCACCGCGGGTGACAAGACCGTCGTGTGCACGGTCAGCGATGCGCAGTCCGAGTCGATCAAGGTGACGTGCCCCGCGGACTCCGGTCTGGCGGACGGCGCGGACGTGAAGCTCATGCTTCCGAAGTGAACCGCACCGGAGGTTGGGGACGGTTTCAACTTAGACATTTGCGATCCGGAAGTAACGGAGATCGCTGGTGCGTCTGTGGACGGTTTCAACTTGCGCAACCACCAACGAAGGATGGGTGCCGCGGGCCAGCGAGGCCAGCGCCACCGTGGCGCGCGAGAACATGCCCGCCGAGCTCGCCACGGCGCAGGCGTCGAACAGCGCAGCCTCGTCGAGGCCGTGCTTGCGGCGTGGAGATGCCGCCGTCACCGAGAAAGCTCGAGACCCAGCGGGCGAGCACGGTGCGCTGGCGGCGGGGCAGCGGCGCGTCGCGGTCGAAGATGTACGTGCGCCACGCGGCGAGCGCCTGCGCGGTGGTGGGCCGGCGTGAGAGCTCGATCGCGACGCGGCCGGTGACGGCGACCGGTGAGGCAGCGAGCGCGGGCACCGAGGGATCGGTCGCGGGCACCGGCAGCTGGACGTCGTAGTCGAGCGGCACCGCGACGGCGTCAGCGATCCGGTTGAGGTGCCCGAAGTACGACGACAGGAGCATCGCGTGGAGGATGTCGTCATCGAACAGGCCCGCCGCGTGCGCCTGAGCGTGATGTGCGCGCGACAGGACCCAGGGCTCGGTCGTCACGATGACCGCGAGCTCGGCTAGCGCGCGGAGGCGTCGGTCGGCGTGCGTGGCGCGGCCGCAAGGCGGTCGTCACCATCGAGCGCGACACGCAGAAACTCTGCGTGACAGGCGGTTCAATAGAGGCACTGATTGAGTCGCGAGGTCGTCGCGTTGATCAGCTCACGCTCGGGCCACGAGAGCGGACCGGCCCCATTGAGCGTGGTCGAGGTGTCGAACACCTTCGGGATCAAACCGGGGTCGAGGCTGTGGGCCTGGACGATCCCGGCCGCCACCGTGGGTCGGGCGGTAGACGGCAGGGATCGGACGGTCGCGCATCCGATCGTAGATCTCGCGAAGCTGGCCGGTCGATTCGGCGTAGCCGAAGTACGGAAGGCCCATCGCCGCCAGTGTCTCAGAGAGCGTGGAGCTTCTGAACATCGAAGTGCGGGCCGGTCATGCCGATGCCCATCGCACCCTTGTCGACCTTGCCCTCGAGCTCGGCCTTCATCCCGTCCTTGATGCCGTCGAGCTTGCCCTTCAGCTGATAGGTCTCGCCGTTGTCGGTCTCGACTGTCCAGTGACCGCCCTCGAGGTCGTTGTGCCGGATGGTGCCCTTGAGCTTCATCTCTGCACGATAGCTGCTCGCTGGCGCACCGGCCATTGCAGCTTCCGTTCGATCCTCGAGAGGCCGGCTAATGAATGAGCCTGGCCAGCCCAGAACCGCCTGCTTCCTTATGGTTACCTGACGCTGCGGGGTGGTCCATGACCTGCAGTCTAACCGCCCCATGCGCAACATGATCGCTCTCCTCCTCGTCGGTGCACTCAGCCTGACCGCCGCCTGCGCCACCGAGGACGTGGTGGATGACCAGGGCCAGATCGGTGGGGACGGCAAGGCCGATGGCTCACCCAACGTCGCGTGGAACGCGAGCATCAAGAACATCGTCCCGAAGAACGTCCACAAGTACCTCGAGAAGTATCAGTGGGGCGACTACCACATCGTCTTCCACATGAGCCGCAAGTGGTACATGCTCGGCGACTCGGGCCGCGGCTGGCTCAAGCGCGTTGGCGAGGCGAGCGCAGACCTGCAGGAAGGGGATCCGGGCAATGGCCTCGAGTTCCTCGCCATGCACCGCGCGATGATCACTCACCTGAGGGGGCGCTGGGGCACCGAGCCGGTGACCAACGATCCCGATGGCCGCACGACCTTCGCCGCTGTCCTCGATGGCTGGATGACCGACGCCGACCTCATCACGGCTCTCCAGAAGAAAGGAGGCGACGTCGAGAAGTTCAAGGCCGGCCTCGCCAAGATCAACGACTTCGCTTCGTTCGAGTCCGAGGACGAGTTCGGCAACTTCCTGCAGACCACGCTGCGACTCAGCGGCGAGGTCGACCCGAACGACTCGTCGATCCGTGACTACACGCGTGACGAGTCGCCCGCCGCCGGCATGCACAACTGGCTACACGGTCAGTTCATGGACGGTAACTCGCCGATCGATGTCGGCAACCCACAGACCAACCTGTCGAACATCATGTTCTGGCGCATTCACGGCTGGATCGAAGCGAAGTGGAAGGCGTTCGAGAAGGTTCACCATCGCACGCCGCTCGAGATGAAGTCGTACGACCAGCAGCTCGAGCGGTTCCTGCTCCACATGCAGCTGCACTCGGACTTCTCGACCACGCAGCACGCGGTGAATCGCCCGTCGAAGGCGCTGGTCAAGCAGGTCAAGGACATCCTGTTCTCGAACGTGCCCGACTGCAGCAAGCTCGCCGACGGCACGACCACCGACAACTGCCCGTGAGCTAGCGGACGCGGCGGCGCCGCCGGCGCAGCGAGTACAGCGCGTATCCGACGCCGATGCTGAGCACGAGCGGCACCACGAAGTATGCGAGCGCGCCGTGATTGCGGTAGTGCTCGCCGCCGAGCGCGCCGAGCGTGGAACCCACGCCGAGCACGACGCTCAGAACGATCCCGATCCCGACCGCGACCGCGAGGACCTGGCGATCGTGCCGCGCGCGCACCAGCTCTTCGACCAGCGGATCCGGGTCAGCCACCTTCACAGGGTGGCGGCTACGGACGAGGCGTCAAGCGGAAGCCGCGCAAGTCGTTGATCAGTAGGTCAGGCGATCGTCGAGGTAGTGCGTGTCGACGGTCAGTGGCTGCTTGTAGACCTCGTTCGCATACAGGTAGCGGTACCGTGCGTAGTTCTCGGTGACCTTCTTCATGTACTCGCGCGTCTGGGTGTACGGCACGAGCTCCACCAGCTCGTCGATCTCGCGGTCCCCGTACTGATCGATCCACCGCATGACCGGGCGCGGTCCGCTGTTGAACGAGCCCGCGCCGAGCGGGATCTGACCCTTGAACTTCTGCAGCAGGTGCCCGATGTACCAGCTTCCGGTCTGGATGTTGTACGCGGGCTCGTAGAGGCGCCCGGCGTCGTAGGGGATGCCGAGCTCCTTCGAGACCCGGCGGGTGGTCGCGGGGATCATCTGCAGCAAGCCCTGCGCATCGGCGTACGACAGATCGTGCGGATTGAAGCCGCTCTCCTTCCGCATGATCGAATACAGGTAGCCGTCGGGGTTCTTGCCGAGTGCCTGGTGCTGCTCGATCAGCTCGCGATAGGCGCGGGGGAATGCGTTCTCCCACCAGCGCCGGGCATCGTCGACGGGAGGTCCATCGAGCGCCGAGCCGCTGTAGCTGACGGCGAGCAGCCACGGCCGGTTGAAGTTCCCGGCCTTGCGATAGCGATCGAGGATCATCGCGAACGCCGCACCGCGCTCGTGGCGCTTGAGAAAGCCGACCTCGCCGCGCGCGAGCTCGAGGCCCGCATCGACGCCCATGCCCGCGACGATCAGCTCGTCGACCCGTCGCATCAGCTCGTCGCTCGCGAGTGACTCGTCGACCTTCGCCGCGAGCTTGGGTCCGCGCGGTGGCGGAGCGGCGACGCCAAACGGCGGCACGTCCCCGCCGAGCGCCTCGAGCCGCGAGTGCGCGAGCAACGCGTACCAGGAGAACGGATACTTCGCGATCGTGGCGCGATAGCCCGCGAGCGCCTCGTCCTTCCGATCCAGCCGCTGATCGATCCGCGCCAGCCAGTACATTCCCTTGCCGCCCTCGAGTGAGCCGCCGCGCTTGGCGAGCGCCTCGAGCCGGCCACGTGCCTTGTCCCACTCGCCGAGGAAGTAGTGCGCCATGCCGAGCGACCACAGCGCGTCGTCGACCCACTTCGATCTCGGATAGCGCCGGAGCGATTCCTCGAGCGGGGCGATCGACTCGCGGTACTTGCCGCGATTGAGCTCGAGCCAGCCGGAGAGGTACTGTGCCTCCTGCGCCCACGTGGTGCCCGGATAGTTGTCGACGACCCGGTGGTACCAGCGGATCGCATCGTCGTCGTGGTCCGCGCGCGACAGCGCCCGCGCACCGTGGAACATCGCCTCGGCCTCGGTGCCGCCCATGTCCTGGAACACGTCGAGCAGCTTGAGCCCGGCCTCGCCGTAGCGCCGTCGCATCTTGAACAGCGTGGTCGCCATCCAGTAGTCCCGCTGCACGCCGAGCTGCTTCGGCAGCTTCTCGGGCAGCAGCGAGAACTCCGCGATCGCTTCGTCCCACAGGTGCGCGTTTGAGAGATTCTTCGCACGCACGAGGCGATCTGCATCGCTGAGCGGCGGTGCAGCGAGCGTGGCCAGTTGCTCCAGCGCGCGATCGGCGAGCGGATGCGATGGGTGCTCGATCACGACCCGTCGATATGCTGCGGCCGCCGCCGCGCCCTGTTTGGCCTCGGCGATCCGGAACTTCGCGGTGCCGACATCTCCCGTATCGCCGGCGGTCTCCGCGGCGATCAGCTTGGTGTACGCCGCCGCCGCGGCCTGGCGCTTTCCCTTGGCCCACGCCACATCGGCGAGCCGCCATGGGACCTCGCGTGCGAACCGGGAGCCGCCGCGCTTGCCGAGCCGTGCAAACGCCGAGCGTGCGCGATCGAGGTCACCGGTCCGCAGCGCGACCATGCCCTGGAGCCACAGCGCGTAGTCCCCATTGGCGACCGCCGAAGGATCGAGCTTCGTGGCAGCTCCCGCGAGGTCATTGGCATCGTAGGCACGGAATGCAGCGCCCAGGTCCTGGGCCGCCGGAGAGGCATGCGCGACGCCTGCCAGCACGAGCATCAGCACGACGAGGAACCGCATGCTCGTCGAGTATGACGGCGACCGTACCCGGCGCCAGTTTCTGCGCCAGCCGTGCGATAACCGGCGGCATGGCGTACGCAGCGCTCGACTTTTACGGCATCGATGAGCTCTACACCCACGAGGAGCGGCTGATCCGCGACACCGTGCGCGAGCTGGTCTCGACCCGCGTGATGCCCGGGATCGGGAAGCACTGGGCCGGGGGGACCTTCCCCCACGAGCTGGTCCCGGTGTTTGGCGAGCTCGGTCTGCTCGGCCCATCGCTGACCGGGTACGGCTGTGCAGGCATCAGCCCGACCGGATATGGCCTGATCTGCCAGGAGCTCGAGCGCGGGGACTCCGGCATTCGCTCGTTCGTCAGCGTGCAGAGCTCGCTCGTGATGTACCCGATCTGGGCGTTCGGCTCGGAGGCGCAGAAGCAGAGATATCTGCCGGAGATGGCGGCGGGTCGGCAGATCGGCTGCTTCGGTCTCACCGAGCCCGACTTCGGATCCAACCCGACCGGCATGTTGACCACGGCGACCAAGACCCCCGGGGGATATCGCCTCAACGGCACCAAGCGCTGGATCACCAACGGCTCGATCGCGCAGGTCGCGCTGGTGTGGGCCAAGCTCGAGGGCAAGGTCCACGGCTTCCTCGTCCCGACCAAGAGCAAGGGCTTCACCGCGCGCGATATCCACGGCAAGTGGTCACTGCGTGCGAGCGTGACCAGCGAGCTGCACATGGAGGACTGCGAGGTCGGCGAGGATGCGCTGCTGCCTGGCGTGGCCGGAATGCGCGGTCCGCTGTCGTGCCTCTCGCAGGCGCGGTTCGGCATCTGCTACGGAGCGGTGGGCGCTGCGATGGCCTGCTACGACGAGGCGCTGTCGTACGCGAAGGATCGCGTGCAGTTCTCGAAGCCGATCGCGGGATATCAGCTCGTCCAGCACAAGCTCGTCGAGATGGTCAGCGAGATCACGAAGGCACAGCTGCTGTGTCTGCGGCTCGGCCGGCTCAAGGAAGCCGACAGGCTCACGCCAGCGCAGGTGTCGCTCGCGAAGCGCAACAACGTCTCGATCGCTCGCGACATCGCGCGAGATGCCCGGGACATCCTCGGCGCAAATGGCGTCACCGACGAGTATCAGTGCGGCCGCCACATGCTGAACCTCGAGAGTGTCTACACCTACGAGGGCACGCACGACATCCACACGCTCGTCGTCGGCCAGGAGATCACCGGACTGGCGGCGTTCGACTCGTGACCGGTGTGGCGCCGAATGTTCTGATCTGCTCGGCGCTCGATCCGTCGGGTGGTGCGGGGTTCCTCCTCGACACGCGCGTCGTTCACGCCCTTGGTGGGCGGCCGGTCGGGGTGGTCACGGCGCTGACCGTGCAGAACACGCAGGGCATGCGGTCGTGTCACGAGCTCGACGCAGACGTCGTGGGCGCCGAGCTCAACACGCTGCTCACCGACGTCGAGGTTCGCGCCGCCAAGCTCGGCATCCTCGGTTCAGCCGCGGTGATCCGCGAGCTCGGCGAGCAGCTCTCCCTGACGTCCGCACCGGTGGTGTGGGATCCGGTGATGGCGCCGACCCAGGGAGAGGTCACGTTTGGCCCCGAGGTGTTCAAGCACGCGCTGTTCGAGCTCGCCGCGCACCTCACGCTGATCACGCCGAACTCCATGGAGCTCGGACGGTTGATCGGAACCGAGATCCGGAACCTCGCCGAAGCGGTCGAGGGAGCGAAGGTGTTCTCCCAGATCGCGAAGGTCGCCGTGCTGGTCAAGGGCGGACACCTCGGGACCGAGCAGGCGGTCGACGTGCTGTGCCACGCGGGTGGCATCGAGCTGTTCGAGGGACCGCGGCACCCGAACGCTTCGGTGCACGGCACCGGCTGCGCACTATCTTCGGCGATCGCCACGCGCCTCGCACACGGCACGTCGCTGGTCGAGGCGTGTCGCCAGGCGAAGATGTTCGTCGCGGAGCGGATCGCGGAGGCCGTGAAGCCGGGCCGCGGCGAACCGGCGGTGATGTAACCGATGGCGGGAGCAAACGTCCAAATGGGTATGAAGATCGTCGTCACCGGAGCGACCGGATACATCGGAAGCGCTCTGGTGCCGCTGCTGCAGGCACGCGGCGATCAGGTGGTAGTGCTATCGCGCAGTGCCGAGCGCGCCCGCGCCAAGCTCGGCGCTCAGATCACGGCGGTCACCGCGGATCTCGAGACCCCGGGGCCCTGGGCCGAAGCGCTCGCGGGCGCTCACGCGGTCGTGCACCTCGCCGGCGAATCGGTCGGCGCGAAGCGGTGGAACGCGCGCGAGAAGCAGGCCGTGCGCGATTCCCGGGTCGAGGCGACGCGCACGCTGGTCGAGGCGATCGGCGCACTCCCGGCCGCGCAACGGCCGCGCGTGCTGGTCTCGGCGAGCGGCGGCGACTACTACCCGTTCGCGATGGACAAGGATGACTTCGATGACGACGAGGTCAGCGAGGCGGATCCTGCCGGCGATTCGTTTCTCGCGCGAGTATGCCGCGACTGGGAGAAGGAGGCCAACGTCGCGACCGCGCATGGCCTCCGGGTCGTGTGCATGCGCACCGGCATCGTGCTCGGCGCCGGCGGCGGCGCGCTCGCCAAGCTGACCACGCCATTCAAGCTATTCGTGGGCGGTCGGATCGGAAGTGGCCGTCAGTGGTTCTCGTGGATTCATCGCGACGATGCGGTGGCTGCGTACGAGGCCGCGACCTCGGACGAGCGATATGCCGGCCCGATCAACCTGGTCATGAGCTCGGTGCGGAACGCCGAGCTCGCGAGCACGCTGGGCAACGTGCTTCACCGCCCGAGCTGGCTGCCGGTCCCCGCGTTCGCCGTGAAGCTCGCGGCCGGCGAGTTCGCCGAGTACGTCCTGAACGGCCGGCGGATCGTCCCGCGGAAGCTGCGCGAGCTGGGCTTCACGTGGAAGCACACGACGCTGCAGGACGCGCTCACTGCGGCGTGAGCGTGACCACGCGACCGGGGTCGATGGCGGTGAACATGCCCACGGTCCCGGTCGCTGAACCGCACTGGATCGTCTTGGTCGGCGCATTCCCTTCCGCCTCGACGCCGACGGTCGCCGAGCATCCCTGGTGGCGCGCGAGCCCGCAGTCGCGAGCGATCGTGGGCGCGCTGCGCGGGCCGTACTTCATCTCGATCACGCCGGACTCGTGCAGCACGAGCTGCTGCGTCACGCGCACACCCTGCGCGAAGTGATTGTTGCCGCCGCCGGCGATGTAATAAGCATCGAAGTCACGCCACTCGATCGCGAACCAGTGGTCGGCCCCGCTCAGGTCTTGGGCGTACGTCATCGTGGCGGAGGGCGCGGTGGTGGTGTTCGAGACCAGATCGTCCCAGAACACCGCGATCGTCGCGGCAGGGGTGGTGGTGTCGAGCGGGCAGTCGTTGAGCCACGTCTCGAAGCCAGTTGGAGCAACGTCGAACGTGACGAACCCATTCGCGCTGATGTTGATCTGGGTGTACGGGACACCGTAGAGCCTGAACGTGAACGGCATCGTCATCGCGTAGCTTTCGTCGTCCGCCGTGGTGAGGAATCCCGGTACCGCCAGTGCGCCGGGTAGGGCTGCATACGGCTGACCCGTGACGGTCGTGACGGTGTAGTCGGCGAGGTTGATCCCGTCGAGCGAGGCGTCGCCCACCGCGTCGACATCCGCATCGGCAGCGCCGTCGCCGTCACCCTTGCCGCCGCCATCCACTGCGTCGAACCCCAACCGGCCGCAGCCCGCGAACAGCGCGAGCGCCAGCAGGGGCCTGCTCCACGGCATGCTCGAGACTACGCTGAGATCCGGTGGACGAGTAGTTCTACTCGCTAGTCCTCGAGCTCGAACTCGGCGCGGACGATCGTGATGATGTCCTTCTCGTAGGAGGTTCGGTCGTTGTTGCCTTCGTTCGATGTCTCCGTCGAGTTCGCAGGATTGATGTTGATGATCCCCATGTTCGCAACCACCAGGCGGCGAATGCTCGCGCCGCCCGTCGACTTCAAAATGTTATCGGCCCGCGCCCGGGCGTCCTTGCCAGCTGCGGCGAGCATCTCGACCTTCAGCTCGCCGAGACGTGTGTAGAAGTAGGAGGGAGATCCCGAGGTGATCGAGATGCCCTGCTCCAGCAGCGAGGTCACCTCGCGGGAGGCCTTCTCGACGGTCTGGACGTCCGTCGAGCGGACGATGATTACCTCTCGTGTCACGTAGCCCTTCGGCGTGCGCTTCTCGATCTTGGTCGCCTCCTTGGCGCCCGGGAACACCTTGAACTCCGCGGTGACGTCGAACTCCTGCTCGAACGTCGCCGACTGCGGCTGGATGTCTGCCGGTTTCACCCCGGCCGCCTGGAGGAACGCGACCGTCTTCTCGGTGTGCTCGCGCAGCAGCTTGTACGCGGCGGTGCGATCGGGCGCCCGCGCCTCGAGCACGGCATCCCACTCGATCAGATCGGAGACGATCCGCTTCTTCGCCGAGCCGATCACCTTGATCGTCTTCTTCTCGGGCCTGACCTTGATGCCGCGATACGTGGTCATCACGATCGACGTGCACCACACCGCGGCGATCGCGAGCGCGATCAAGCCGAGCGGGCGCAGGTCCAGCCAGCTCGGCAGGGTGCGTGGGGTCTTCTCGCTCATTCTCTCCATGGACCTCTCCTCGTGCGGGCGAGAAACGTGGAGGGCAAGCCGGCTATTTCAATCGAGCTGGTATTTTTGAACGAGCCGGATCAGGTTGCGGCGCGAGACCTTCAGCTCCTCGGCGGCGCGGGTCTTGTTGCCGCCATGCCGGCGCATCGCAGCGCCGATCATTCGCTTCTCGAGCGCCTCGACGGCGGCGGGCAGCGAGTCGGGCTCGGCTTCGACGATCTCTTCCTCGACGGGAGCCCACTGGCGGATCCGCGGGGACAGCAGGTCGGTGCCGATCATCGGCTCGTCACCGGCGAGCACGACCAGGCGCTCGATCTCGTTCTCGAGCTCGCGCACGTTGCCGGGCCACGCATACGCGAGCATCCGCGCGGCGCAGTCCGGCATCAGGCGCTTCGGCCGCTGGCGGCGGTGGCGAGCGAGGAAGTGCTCGATCAGCAGCGGGATGTCGTCGCGCCGCTCGCGCAGGGGCGGCAGCGTCACGTTGATGACGTGGATCCGATAGAACAGATCCTCGCGAAACTGTGACGCGGCGACCATCGCCTGCAGGTCACGATTGGTCGCGGCGATGATCCGCACATCGACCTTGCGCATCTCGGTGTCACCGACGCGGTTGAACGTGCCCTCCTGCAGGACACGCAGGACCTTCACTTGCAACGTGGGCGACATGTCGCCGATCTCGTCGAGGAAGAACGTGCCGGCATCCGCGAGCTCGAACAGGCCTGGCTTGTCGGCGACCGCACCGGTGAACGCGCCGCGCTTGTGGCCGAACAGCTCGGAGTCGAGCAGGTTGTCGTTGAACGCGGAGCAGTTGGTGACGACGAACTTGCGATCCCGTCGCTCGGACCCTTGATGGACCGCCCGAGCGACGAGCTCCTTGCCGGTACCGTTCTCGCCCTGGATCAGGATCGTCGAGTCGCTGGGCGCCGCGCGATCGAGCATCACGTAGAGCTCTTGCATCACCGAAGCAGCGCCGATGATCCCGTGATAGCTGGTGCGCCGGCCGGGTGGCTCGACGTCGGGCGCGTCGCGCTCGCGCAGTGCCACGGCGACATCGAGCGCGGCCTCCTTGAGCATGCTCTCCACGAGCGATAGCTCGGCCTCCCCGAGCTCGCTCGCCACGACCGCGAGTCCAGCGCCGGTCGGCTCCTCGATCGACAGCGGCGCGAACGCAGCGGTCTCCGCAGGCTTGCGCTCGACGAGCGTCAGCTGGAGCCCGCGACGACGCAGCACTCCACGCACGTGCCGGAGCACACGCAGATCGAGGCCGACCCACCACGGAGAACCCATCGCAATCACAGTGTGACAAGTCGTCACACCGAGAGCAAGCCTCGAACACCACTGTACGAATCCTGCATACGGGACCTCTCCCACCGGAGCGGGTGCGCGACTCCTGCGCAAATTGACCGCAAGTACGTCGATCCTCGATCGATCGGGCGCGGTCTGAGTCTTGCTCATTGTGGCTGCATGCGGAACGCAATCATCATCAACTGCCTCTTGCTCGCCGCGTGCGCCACCGAGGCCACCGACGCGAGCCTCTACCTCACCGGAACCGAGGAGAGCTACGTCACCAGCGCGTCCGGCGCGAAGGTCTGCATGGGCAAGAAGGTGCTCATCTGCCACGTGCCTCCCGGCAATCCGGCGAACGGGCACACGATCTGCGTCGGCAAGCCTGCGGTCGATGCCCACATGAAAAATCACCCGGACGCTCTGGGGGCCTGCGGTGCGGAACCGAACCCGCCTCCGGACGATCCGCCGCCGGTCGATCCGCAGGGCCCGACCACGGGTGGCGACGGAACGCCGATCCTCTGATCGGCGAATCTCAGTCCGGCAGATCGACGCACCAGCGCAGCGCGCTGCGGGTCTCGAGCCAGCCGGCTTCGTCGACCATCAGGTACGGACTCTCGAGCGTGATCACCTCGAGGTTCTGCTCGACACCGTACTTCGCGCCAAACGATCCGGGCGTCGGATATCCGATGTCGTGTTCCGCCGGATAGCCGCAGCGCTCGGCCATCTCGTGTGCGAGCTGCTTGGCGCAGCCGTCCCAGTTGACCATCCGATACGTCGCGTGGACGGTGATGATCCGGTGCGGCTTGACCTCGTCGATCAGGTTCACCAGTGCCTGGGTCTCGGGCTGATCCTCGGCGGCGTTGCCCGGGTTGTAGCCGGGACGCCGCGCGGTGCCCCACGTCGACGAAGCGAAGTTGCGGTTAAGATCGACGTCGTTCGCGTTGTTGCGCGTCCCCGCCAGGAGCCCGTCGACGTTGACCACCGGGACGATCCAGGTCTCGCGGCCGGGCGGGCGCTCGATCAGCTCGTCGGCCAGCCGCTCGAGCATCAGCTGCGAGACCGGCTCGTCACCGTGGATCGCTGCGAACAGCAGCGCCGGGGGCCGCGGCTTCGCGTACTCGGGAGGCAGGAAACGCACCGCCTCGATCGGCCGTCCGAGCACGGTGTGTCCGATCACCAGCTCCTCGCGGGTGCTCACGACGATTCGAGCTGCTTGCCGAGCACGGTGGCTCCACCGTAGCCGGTGATCGCGAGGTAGGCGACGCCGACGGCGCTGAGGCCCATCACCGCGGCCCCCTGTCCACCACCGCCGCCGACGATCCACGACATGGCTCCCTCGTACGGAGCGCTCGTGACGTTGCTCGGGTCACCGACGAGGAACAGCACCGCAGCGTGCAGGAACAGCGGATACAGGATCAGCAGCCACGCGATCACCTTGGCGCCACCGCTCGCGGGCGCCGGCAGCCAGCAGAGCAGTGCGAGCACGGTGAGCGTGATCTGGCCGAGCATCAGGATCAGGATGACCTTCGCTGCGCCGGGGGCATCGATGACCATCTTGAACAGCTCGACCACTGGCAGCGAACCGTTGACCGGGAGCAGGAACGGCAGCAGATACGCGAGCGCGCCGAGCGTGATCACGATCCGCGGCAGTGCAGCATTGCGATACACGTGACGAGCGAGCAGGCCCATCGGCATCATGATCATTCCGACGGTCGAGACGAGGACCTGCCACGGTGGCATACCGGCGATCAGCATCGGCACGAACACACCGGCGAGGCCGAGCAGCAGCGCCATCGTGCCGCGCGCACCGGCGGCGAGCGGGATCGCGGCCATCACGACGGTCAGGAGGCCAGCGGCGGCGAGGATCAGCGGAGGCAGCTTGGCAACTCCTTCGCCATGGATGATCGCATCCCAGTTGAAGACCATCGGCTCGGTGCGCAGCGGCGTGACGAACGCGGCGATCAGGAGGCCGCCCCAGATGAACATCATCAGTGGCAGGGCGTTCTTCCACGGCTCGATCGGACGACCTGCACGCGCAGCGGTCTGCGATGCGAGGTACGGCGGCGACGCCATCTGAGCCACCGGCGCGGGCGGCATCGGCATCGGCATCGGCA
>JAYUVX010000187.1:0-43660 GCA_043753855.1 Myxococcales bacterium
AGGTCGAGGACGAGCGGGACCTTCTGCTGCTGCGCGCAGGCGAGCGCCGCGGCGTAGTCGTCCTCGATCCACGCGAGCGGTCCCTCGAGCCTGGCCTTCGCGCACGCACTCGGTGCCGCCGCGGCGGGCTCGGCCTGCTGGTTGTTCGTCGGGGTCGGCTTGTCGTGGCACCCGAGCGCGAGTACCGGGATCACGAGGAGCAGACGGGCCATGCGCTCTGGGATAGCACGCCTCCGATCCACCGGGGATGAGGTATGGTCCGCCGCCATGTCGTCCCGCCCCCCCGAGCAGCCGGAGTCCACCCTCGCGCGGATCATGGGAGAGCGGCGCGACAAGGCGAGCGCGCTGCGTGCCGCCGGCAGCGACCCGTTCCGCAACGACATCGGCCCCACGATCGGACTATCGGCGGTGCGCGCGAAGTACCTGGCGACCAAGCCGCCGGAGGTAGCCAAGGTGCCGCGCGATCCGAGTGCGCCGCCGCCGCCCAGGGAGCCGAAGGACAGGGACGCCGATCCAGGGATCACGCCGATCGATGGCGAGACCCTGCGGGTCGGTGGCCGGGTCATGGCGAAGCGCGCGTTCGGCAAGACGCTGTTCGCGCCGATCCGCGACACCAACGACACCGTCCAGCTCTACCTCAACGTCGACAACCTCGACGCCCATGACTTCGCGAACGTGCTGCCCCAGCTCGATGCCGGCGACATCGTCACCGCGGAGGGACCCGCGTTCTGGACCAAGCGTGGCGAGCTCTCGATCCTCGCGAAGCGGCTGTGGATCGTCACCAAGTCGCTACGCCCGCTGCCCGACAAGTGGCACGGGCTCACCGATCTCGAACAGCGCTATCGCCAGCGCTACGTCGATCTCGCGGTCAGCCCCGATGTGCGCGAGGTGTTCCGCAAGCGGTCGGCGATCGTGCGCGGGATCCGTAGGTTTCTCGATGACCGCGAGTTCCTCGAGGTCGAGACGCCGATGATGCATCCGATCATCGGCGGCGCCGCGGCGCGGCCGTTCGTCACCCACCACAACACGCTCGACATGAAGCTGTTCATGCGGATCGCGCCGGAGCTGTACCTCAAGCGGCTCGTGGTCGGTGGGTTCGACCGCGTGTACGAGATCAACCGCAACTTCCGCAACGAGGGGCTGTCGCGCAGTCACAACCCCGAGTTCACGATGCTCGAGTTCTACCAGGCGTACGCCACGTACACCGACCTGATGGATCTGACCGAGACGATGGTGGGAGAGCTTGCTCGTTCGATCAACGGCAGCACGAAGGTCACCTGGGATGGCGTCGAGCTCGAGCTCGCTCCGCCGTGGCGCCGGCTCTCGATCCGCGAGGCGGTGCGCGAGCTCGGTGGTGTCACCGAGGACGTGTTCGCCGATCCGCAGATCGCGGCCGAGGTCTACCTCCGCCACAAGCTCGCGGCCTCCGACCTCGCACGCGTGCTGCTCGAGGGCAGCCCGATCAAGCTCGACCACGCGGCCGAGACCGCGGCGCTCAAGGACAAGGAGGGCCGGGGCCAGGCGATCGCCCGGATCCTCGAGCCGTACACCCCGCTGCAGCGGCGCGTCACTGCGGGGCACATCGGCTACCTGCTGTTCGAGGCGGTGGCCGAGTCCAAGCTCGTGCAACCGACGTTCCTCACGGAGTTTCCGCTCGCAGTTTCGCCGCTCGCGCGGAAAACCGACAACGACCCGGCATTTTGTGACCGGTTCGAGCTGTTCGTGAATGGCAAGGAGATCGCGAATGGGTTCTCCGAGCTCAACGACCCCGACGATCAGCGTGCGCGGTTCCAGGCGCAGGTGCGAGCCAAGGATGTAGGTGCGGCCGAGACCATGGACTACGACGAGGACTATTGCCGCGCGCTCGAGGTCGGGATGCCCCCGGCAGCGGGGGAGGGCATCGGCATCGATCGGCTCGCCATGCTGCTCACCGGGCAGTCATCGATCCGCGATGTCATCCTGTTCCCGCTGATGAGACCGGAGTAAGCCCAGCCCGTGCCCAAGCTCCCGACGTACCGCCACACCCGCGCATGGATCTACGTGATCGCCGGGGCGCTGCTGGTGATCGCCGGCGTCGTGATCACGCTCACCACGTTCAAGAAGGGCGAGGAGGCGAGCGGCACGGTCTACCTGGTCGCATTCGGCCCGGTGATCGCGGGGCTCGGCGTCGCGATGCGAGGTGTCTCGGAGCTCGCCGGATATCGCTCGTTCGTGGCGTGGCGTTACCTGCTGGTCGCCCATCCGAAGGTCACGCGGCGCGGCAGGGTCGCGATCGGGATCTCGCTGCTCGCCACCGTGATCCTGCGCGCGCTCACCGGCGGTGATCTCGCGCGGCTCGCCAACGTGCTGGTGTCCCCGCTCTCGGATCCGCTGCGCATGCTGCTCCTGGTCGCGGTGATCTCCAACATGGCGGTCGTGTTCTGGTGCGTCATCCGGCACTCGAAGCCCTCGATGTACGGGTTCCTCGCCGGGCTGTTCGTGGCCGTCGCATCGACCGGGCTGACCCGCCTGGTGATCCACAACCAGCTGCCCTTCGCGACCCTCGATCCCGACACCCAGCTGTCCGTGCTGCAGGTGCTCGGCATCACGATGATCGCCGGATGGGGCGTCGTCGGACTGGCGACGTTCTTCGGCTCGCTGCGCGCGTTCTTCACGTTCTTCACCACCGTGCCGATCGGCGGCGTGTGGATCGGCACCTCCGCGCTGGTCTGCGTGCTCTCGGTCATGGGCGGCTTCGAGTCCGACCTCCGCGAGAAGATCCTCGGATCGAACGCGCACATCCAGGTCACCCGCGAGGATGGCGAGTTCGTCGAGTGGCGAGCGATCAAGGATCGGATCGACCGGATCCCCGGGGTCGTCGCGTCCACGCCGTATGCCGTGAGCGAGGTCGTGATCGCGGCCCACAACAACGGGATGAACGTCATCATCAAGGGCATCGATCCGAAGACGGTCGGCCGGGTCACCGACCTGATCTCCGATCTCGAGGATCCCCAGGCGATGACCCGGCTGCCCCCGATCGTCGACGACACGGAGGATCGCTCGATCCCCCAGAAGCCGCACGACAAGGGGGGCGTCGACCCACCGCCGGATGACATGCCGACTGGTGGAGACCCGATCGACTTCTCGAGCTCGGGCTCCGGCTCCGCGGCCCACCACGACGGTGCGCTGCAGCTCGAGCCGCCGGCGGCGTACGGTGGCGCACCGCTCGATCCTCCGCCGTCGGATCTGATGACCAGCGATGCGCCGCCGCAGGACTTCAGTGGCAGCACCGACGACGAGGAACCGATCAGCGTCGTCGACATCGAGCCGTCGGCGTCGCGCCGCACCCAATCGCTGCCCGGGATCCTCGTCGGTCGCGAGCTGGTCAAGCAGACGCACCTCTACACCGGCGAGGAGGTCCGGGTGGTGTCCCCGCTCTCGGATCCTTCGAACCCCGATGCGACCGGCACGCCGATCCCGTTCAATCGCGACTATCGCGTCGCAGGCATCTTCTACACCGGGATGTACGAGTACGATCTCAAGTACGTCTACGTCACGCTCGACTCGCTCCAGGACTTCCTCGACCGCGGAGAGACCGTCGATGGCATCGAGATCCGGATCGAGGATCCCGATGACACCGATCGCTACGTCGCGACCGATAGCCACGACGGACTGATCCGCGAGGCGCTCGGACCCGGCTACCGCGTGGTCGACTGGCGCGAGCTCAACCGCAGCCTGTTCTCGGCGCTCAAGCTCGAGAAGATCGCGATGTTCCTCGTGCTCGGGATCGTGATCCTGGTCGCGTCGTTCTCGATCGTCGGAAACCTGATCATGGTGGTCGTCGAGAAGGCGCGCGAGATCGCCTTGCTCAAGACGCTCGGGGCGTCGGACATCGGCGTCACCCAGCTGTTCGCCATCCAGGGGATGATGATCGGCCTGATCGGCACCGCGCTGGGCATCGCCACCGGCTTGCTCGCGTGCTGGGCGGGCAAGCGGTTCGGGCTCCCGCTCAATCCCGACGTCTATTACATCGACCGGCTCCCGATCCACGTCGACCCGCAGTCGGTCGCGGCAGCGGCGGCGGCCGGGGTGTTGATCTCGATCGCTGCCACGCTGTACCCGGCGCTGCTCGCTGCGCGGGTACGCCCCGCGGCGGGAATGCGTCACTAGCGTCCTGACTTCGTGAAAAACCAACGACGGTCGGGTGCGCCGCTCACGTGAATCCGCCTACTTGTCGCATGGCATGCAACGTGCTGCGAACAAGGTCATGAAGTCGCCGCTCGTGACCGCGCTGCTCCTCGTCGCCGGTACGGCTCATGCGGGCGGCTACATCGGGCTTGGAATCGGCGATGGCGTTGGCGCATCCGGGGACGTTCGGTTCGACGCCAGTGGCCGCACCGGTCGGATCCTCGGCGGATTCCGGTTCGGTCGGATCGCCGCGGAGGCATCGGCGGGCCGCGCTCCCGTGATCCAGCAGGGCGGACGTCCCTACGACATCACCCAGCTGAGCGTGGCTGCCAAGTACAGCTTCCCGCTGAGCGACGGGTTCGAGGTGTTCGGCCGTCTCGGTCTTCACAGAACGTCGCTCACGTCGAACGTCTCGGCGGACGTCGACTCGAAGGGGTCGGGCATCCTGTTCGGCGGTGGGGCGGAGTTCCGCTCGAAGCTGCCGGTCTCGTTCTGGATCGACTACACGGTCGCGAACTGCTCGCTCAACGGGCCATCGGACCGCGACACCGGTTTGACGACCCGGCAGTGGATGATCGGCGCCTCGCTCGGGATCTGAAGGACCGCGGCAGGCAACCATTGCCGCTCGGCAATGGTCCCAACCCGCGTTGACACCTGCAGGACTGCTGAGTAAGTTCCTGCGCCCTTTAGAGTTTCCAGTGACCGACGAGCGCGCCGCCGAGGCTCCCAGCACGAACAACCACGCGGTGCGCGGGGCTCGGATCGAGGTGTCCAAGCTCGCGAAGTCCTACATCCACACGGGCAAGGCGCTGCCGATCCTGTGGGACATCGACCTGACGCTGAACCGGGGAGACATGGTCGCGGTGGTCGGGGCGTCGGGCGTCGGGAAGTCCACGTTCCTGCAGATCCTCGGGACCCTCGACCTGCCGACCGCCGGATCGATCAAGTTCAACGGCGAGGAGCTGACCCGGATGTCGCCGTCGCGGCTGGCCGACTTCCGCAACCGCGAGATCGGGTTCGTGTTCCAGTTCCATCACCTGCTGCCCGAGTTCACGGCGCTCGAGAACGTGATGATGCCCGCGCTGATCCAGCGCATCCCGATCGACAAGGCCCGCAGCATGGCGCGTGACATCCTCGGCCGCGTCGGTCTGACCCACCGCCTCACGCACCGTCCGAGCGAGCTGTCGGGCGGCGAGCAGCAGCGCGTGGCCCTGGCGCGCGCGATGGTGCTCGAGCCGTCGCTGCTCCTGGCCGACGAGCCGACCGGCAACCTCGACCGCGCCACCGGCGAGGCGATCCACAACCTGTTCCTCGATCTCAACCGCGAGCGCGGATCCACGCTGCTGGTCGTCACCCACAATCCGGATCTCGCATCCTTGATGCCGCGCCGGCTGCGGATGGTCGACGGCGGCAGGTTGCTCGAAGAGGACGCCTCGATCGCCGTGCCTGCCCACGTGCCCGCCGTGCGACCGGGCGCTGCAACGCCCGCGGCGGCGGCGACGGCGGCGACGGCGACGGCGGCGACGGCGGCGAACGATGAACTGCCGACCGCGGTCAAAGTCGATGAAGGAGCTGCCTCGTGACCCGCCGCCTGCTCGTCGTTGTGCTGCTCCTTGCAACCGTGGGAGGCGTGCACCCCGTGTTCGCGCAACCCGCGCCCACGCCGCCGGCTCCGGCTCCGGCTCCGGCTCCGGCTCCGGCCCCGGCTCCGGCTCCGGATCCGAACCTGTCGCCGGCGCCGCCCCCGACTGCCGCCCTGGCGCTCCAAGGTCGGGCGATCGAGCGCGTGCAGTTCCGCGGCAATCGCAAGGTCGAGGACGATGCGATCCGCGTCCAGCTGCTGTCCAAGCCGGGCACGCTGCTCGACGCCGCCAAGCTCCGCGAGGATCTGCGTGCGATGTGGAAGATGGGCTTCTTCGCCGACATCGACGTCGAGGCCGAGGTCGGTGCCTCCGGCGGCGTCACGCTGACGTTCGCCGTGAAGGAGAAGCCGTCGATCCGCAAGGTGTTGGTCGCGGGTAATAACGACCTCGGGCTCGACAAGATCAACGAGGTCATCGATCTCGAGCTCGACGCGATCGTCGACATCACGAAGGTCAAGAAGAACCGCGAGAAGATCGCCGACCTCTACGTGCAGAAGGGCTTCTACCTGGCCACCGTCGACTACGAGGTCAAGCCGGTCAACGAGTCCGAGGTCGACGTCTGGTTCACCGTCGACGAGAAGTCGAAGGTCAAGATCCGCGAGGTCCAGTTCATCGGAAACACGCAGATCAGCGACGACGAGCTTCGCGGCGCGATCTCCACACGCCGGCAGGATGCGCTGTCGTTCCTCAACGACTCTGGAACGTACAGCCAGGAAGCATTCGAGCGTGACCTGCTGCTCGTCTCCGCGCACTACTGGGATCGTGGCTATGCGAACGTCAAGGTCGGTACGCCGCAGCTCAGACTGTCGCGCGACAAGCAGTACATGTACCTCTCGATCCCGATCGACGAGGGTCCGGTCTTCACGATCGGCAGCGTCGGCTTCAAAGGCGACCTGATCGGCAGCACGCAGGAGAACCTCGACAAGATCAAGATGCGGCCGGGCGTGACGTTCTCGCGCACGATGATCGCCGAGGATCGCGAGAAGCTGTCGTCCTACTACCAGGACAAGGGCTACGCGTACGCCAACGTGCTGCCCCTGACCAAGGTCGATCTGCCGAACCGTCGGATCAGCCTCACGTTCGAGGTCGCGCGTGGCAAGCGCGCGTACTTCGAGCGGATCAACATCCGCGGCAACTCGAAGACCCGCGACAAGGTGATTCGGCGCGAGATGAAGATCTCCGAAGGCGAGCTGTTCAATAACACCAACCTCGAGATCTCGAAGCGCCGGATCACCGCGCTCGGCTTCTTCGAGAACGTCGTGGTCTCGACCAAGCGCGGTAGCTCCGACGAGTTCGTCGAGGTCAACGTCGAGGTCAGCGAGCGGCCGACCGGTACGTTCCAGATCGGCGCCGGGTTCTCCTCGGTGGAGAACTTCATCGCGCAGGCCCAGATCTCCCAGAACAACCTGTTCGGCCGCGGCCAGACGCTCGCGCTGCAGGCGCAGATCTCGAGCCTTCGCCAGCTGTTCCTGCTGCGGTTCGTCGAGCCGTACTTCCTCGATACCCAGTGGACGTTCGCGTTCGACCTCTACAACCAGAGCCGTGGCTTCGGCACGTTCTATCGCAACGCGTCCGGTGGCACGCTGACCTGGGGCTATCCGCTCTCGTACGAGGCGCGCGCCTTCCTCACCTACAAGCTCGAGGACGTCAGCATCACCACCGGTTCGGGCGGCATCGCGAACCTCGGTGCGACCTCGGCGCCGATCGCGTCGACCAGCGTGGCGAACCTGTTCCGTGGCGGGGTGACCAGCTCGCTGCGCGCCTCGCTGTCGTGGGACTCGCGCAACAACCGGCTGTTCCCGACCGGCGGCTGGTACCACACGATCTTCGCCGAGTACGCGAGCCAGTACACCGGCTCCGAGAACAAGTTCGTGCGCTGGGGCGGCTTCATGCGGCACTACCGTCAGCTGTGGGGGCCGTTCGTCTACCACGGCAACCTCGAGCTCGGCTTCACGACGTCCACCGACCCGCTCGGCGTCCCGATCTCCGAGCGCTATCTGGTCGGCGGCATCTATGACATCCGCGGCTACGCGCCGCGCTCGCTCGGCCCCAAGCTGCTGACCCAGCAGCCGGGCGACGTCGGTACCGGCCTCGGCAGCCTGCCGCTCGGCGGCAACATGCAGATCATCTTCAACAACGAGGTCGAGTTTCCGCTGTTCAAAAAGGTCGGCATCTCCGGCGTCGTGTTCTTCGACATGGGCAATGCCTACAACCTCGAGGATCGGTACTGCTCGGGTCTCCAGCGCAAGAACTCGACCACGTCGGTCAAGTTCGACCCGTGCTTCCGGCTCCCCGACTCGATCACGAGCGGCATCCGCAAGTCGGTCGGATTCGGGTTCCGCTGGTTCTCGCCGATCGGTCCGTTGCGGTTCGAGTGGGGGATCCCGCTCGACGCCCAGCCCAACGAGGATCCGCTGGTGTTCGAGTTCACCATCGGGAACTTCTTCTAGCCGGCTCGCCAGCGAGCCCGTGCTCCTCGCACGCTGCTAACCCGTTCTGATCGCTGGCGACCACCGGTTGAACAAGGGCCTTCCCACGCCGTCGAAGTCATCGTATGAACCGCTCGAGGTCCCTATGAATCGTTATCTCGCTCTTGGCTGTCTCGGTCTTGGTTTGATGGTGTCCCCGCTGCTCTCCGGCCCCGCCGGCAGTGCGGTCCCCGCGAACCCGAAGATCGGTGTCATCGACATCGAGAACACGCTCTCCACCACGCCCGCTGGCAAGCGCGCCAACGATGCGTTCGACAAGACGCGCAAGGCGAAGCAGGCTGCGCTCGACAAGAGTCAGGAAGACCTCAAAAAGGCAGACGCGGATCTCGACAAGCAGAAGGCCGTGCTCAAGCCCGAAGCCTACGCGTCGAAGCGCGCCGAGCTCGAGAAGAAGTTCGTCGATCTGCAGCAGACCTACGTGAAGCTCGAGCGCGAGCTGGCGACCGACCGCACGAAGCTGATCCAGGCCCTGTTGAAGCAGGCCGAGCCGCTGATCGCGAAGATCGCAAAGGCGGAGGGTGTGAACCTGATCGTCGATCAGAGCGCCACGGTGTGGGCGGATCCGTCCGTTGACCTGACACAGAAGCTCAACGCCGAGATGAAGTAGCCGCTCGCGGGACGTGTTAACAAGGCCGCATGCCCGACGAGCGGCCCGCGACCGAAGTGATGAAGGCAGAGCAGATCCTGGGTCTGCTGCCTCACCGGTACCCGTTCCTGTTGATCGACCGCGTCCTCGAGCTGTCCGACGACCGCGTGCTCGCCCTCAAGAACGTCACGTTCAACGAGCCGTACTTCCAGGGCCACTTCCCGGGTGTCCCGGTGATGCCGGGTGTGCTCCAGATCGAAGCGATGGCGCAGGCCGGAGGCATCCTGGCATCGCGAGCGGTGGAATTCGATCCCACCACGCACGTTATGTTGTTCATGGCGATCGATGCCGTGAAGTTCCGCAAGGCGGTGACGCCGGGTGATCAACTGATGATCGAGGTCGTGCCCCTGCGCAAGGGCAAGATCTTCAGGATGAAGGGCGAGATCAAGGTCGACGGCAAGGTCGTGTCGTCGGCGGAGTTCCTCGCCGGACTGGCCGAGAAGTCCAAGGTCGCGTAGTGCGCAGGCTGGCGGTCCTCGCGGTCGTCCTCGGATGCTTCTCGTGCGGCAACAAGAACCGCCAGAAGCGCGCCGGGGATGCGGCCGCGGTCGAGGTCGTGCAGCAACCACAGGACGCAGGCGGGGGCAGCGGCGCGAGTGCCGACGAAGTCGAGCCCAATGACGGCGAGGACGTCGCCACGCCGTTGCCGCTCGGCACCACGCTACGCGGGCGGATCGATCCCGAGACCGACGCCGACTTTTACAAGCTCGATCTGAAGGAGCCTGGCGCGCTCGAGCTCGAGTTGAGCGCCGTCGACGGCGTCGACCTGACCCTCGAGGTGCTCGATTCCGCAGGCTCGCCGCTGGCGCGCTCGGATCGCGGCGGCGTGCGGGTGCGCGAGGGCGTGCCGAACCTCGGCGTGACGCCGGGGCGCTACACGGTGGTCGTGCGCGCGAAGAAGCTGGGGGTACCCAGGCTCGGCAAGCCCTCGCCCGCTCCGAGAAAGGCCCCGCCGAAGCAGGGTGCCGCGCCGGCGGTCGATGCGGGGGGCGCGGCGAGCGCAGCAGCGGTCTACGAGCTCACCGCGAAGGTCGGAACGCCCGCGCCGGGTGCCGAGCGCGAGCCCGATGACGATCGTGGGACCGCGAACGATCTGATCGTCGGTGACAACGTGACTGGCTTCATCGGGTGGAGTGGCGATGCGGATGTCTGGAAGCTGTCGGTCGAGGCGCTGTCAGCGAACAACGTCCTCGACGTCGAGGTCTCGGCGGTCGAGGGCGTGGCGATCACCCTCGAGCTCGCCGACGGCGTCGGCAAACTGCTGCTGTCTCGCAAGGCTCCCAAGGGTGCGGCGCTGATCGCGCGCGGCATCGTTCCGATCGTCCCGGCGGGTGCGGCGCCGTATCACTACCTGACCGTGAAAGCCGATCGATCGAACCACGAGACGCCTTATCAGCTGCGCGTCTCGGAGAAGGTCCCGGCACAGGACGCGGAGGTCGAGCCCGATGATTCACCGGATCACGCGATGGCGTTCGGGGACCGCACCGTCGTCCACGGAAGCTGGGCGCCGGGAGACCTCGACTACTACGCGCTCCCCGTAGAGCAGGCGGCGCGAACGTTGGAGATCACGATCGACCCTCCCGCCGACGCCGACCTCTCGGCCGAGGTGGTGATCGATAGCAAACCGGTGGCCAAGGGTGAGCGACCTGGCAAGGGCGCGCAGGAGAAGTTCATTGCGGCGATCCCGGCCGGGGTCAGCGCGCTGCTCAAGCTGCGAGGGACTGATAGCTCGGCCGAGGGCAGCTACGACATCACGATCCAGGATGGACCGGCGGCGCCATGA
Organism: Myxococcales bacterium; assembly: GCA_043753855.1. Taxonomy (GTDB): domain Bacteria; phylum Myxococcota_A; class Polyangia; order Haliangiales; family Haliangiaceae; genus JABFXX01. The sequence goes on from JAYUVX010000187.1 coordinate 10,729, forward strand.
ACGCGCGGGTTCGCCCGATTCAGGTCCTCGTCGTCCTCGCGCTGATCAACCTCGTCGCGTATGCGGCGCGCAACGCACTGTTCGCCGTGTATCCGGCGCTGACCGCCCGCTACCACATCGACAACGCTGACCTTGGCCTGCTGCAGACCGTGTTCATGGTCCCGCATGCAGCGGCGACGCTCGGCTTTGGCTGGGCCGGTGATCGCTACGATCGCCGCCGCGTGATCGCGTTCGGCATGGCGATCGCCGGCATCGCGGGCGTCGTCGGCGTGATCGGCGAGAGTTATCTCGGGCTCGCGATCTCTCGTGCGCTCGTCGGGTTCGGCACGGCGGCGGTAGTGCCGGTGGCCAACTCGATCCTCGGCCAGGTGTTCGAGGGTCCGAAGAAGGCGAGCCGGATGGCGGTGTTCAACCTCGGGCTGTTTGTCGGCGGTGTGGTCGGTTTTGGCTTTGGCACCGCCTTCGGCTTCCCGCTCGTCGTCGTCGTGCTCGCGGTGCCGAGCCTGGTGTTATGCGTGGTCATCCTGTCGGTGGCGATTCCCGCGCACGCCAGCGCGCCGGCCGCCTCTACCGATGGTGCACGACGGGACGGCCTTGGCGCCGCGCTCTCCGCGTTCCTGGCGGATGCCCGCGAGCTGCTGCGGATCCCGACGTTGCGGTGGGTGATGGTGTCCACCACCGTGATGTCGTTCGCGGCCGGTGGGTATAACGCCTGGCTGCAGGCGTTCCTCGTGCGCGAGAAGGGGATGACGCCGCAGGAGGCGACCAGCATGCTCGCGCTCGCGCTGTGCGGCGGACTGTCAGGCATCCTGGTCGGTGCACGGATCTCGGATCGGCTGAGCGCGCGTGTCGCCGAGGGCCGGCTGTGGACGATCGTATGCGGGATGCTGCTCACCGCGCCGTGTGCGAGCGCGGCGATCCTGATAGCGCCGGGGTTCGCGCTGAAGTTGATCGGCGTCGGCACCTTGTTCTTCATCTCCTGGTATCACGCGCCGATGGCGGCGACCGTGGATGACCTCGCTCCACGCCGGCTCACCGTGGCAGCGCAGGGCCTCGTGATCTTCACGATGCACATGTTCGGCACCGCACCGTCGTCGTACATCGTCGGCCTGATCTCGAAGCAATCGTCGATCGGGACCGCGCTGTGGGTCCCGACCGGTGGCCTGATCGTCGCCGCGGGATGCATGGCGATGGCGACCCGGACGTTCGCGGCGGATCGCACGCGAGCGCGCGGTGAGCTATAACCGGTGCATGCGCGCCCTCGCGATCTGCCTGACTGCTCTGCTCTCCGCCGCCGCATGCGCGCGGAGCAAGGGCCCGTCCCAGACGCTCGACAACTACGGTCGCGCGCTCAAGAACCACGATTTTGGCAGCGCCTACGATCAGATGTCATCGGGCTTTCGCGGCAAGGTCTCGCGCGAGGACTACGTACGGATGATGCGCGACAACCCGCGCGAGGTCGACGAGACCGCCGATCGTTTGCGCGGCAAGCGCGGCAGCATGGAGGTCTCCGCCGAATTCGAGTACGGGCTCGGTGACTCGATGCGGCTGGTCCAGGAAGACGGACGCTGGAAGATCGCGACCAATCCGCTCGGGTTCTACGATCAGAGCTCGCCGAAGGCCGCGCTGCGCTCGTTCATCCGGGCGTATCGTCTCGAGCGTTGGGACGTAATGCTGCGCTTCGTACCAAACGCGTATCGCGAGAAGATGGACGCGCCAAAGATGAAGGCTCAGTTCACCGGTCCCTCGCGCGAACAGATGGAGAATCTCGTCAACACGCTCGAGGCGAACGTCGACGAGCCGATCGTCGAGCGAGGTAATGACGCTCGCATGAGTTACGGCGACCGGTTCACGGTGCAGTTCGTGAAGGAAGACAGCGCGTGGAAGCTCAAGGATCTCGACTGAGGGCTGTCTGGATCCAGGCGCGATCTCGGGTGGCTACTCGATCAGCCAGGTAGTGCGACACCCTGGTGACTCCAAACCTTCCAGAGCCCAAAACGTCACCACCGCCCCGCAAAAAGGTCAGGGCTGTCGACAACGGTTCAAGGTCGCGCTGCTGCTCGTGAATCGTCGACGGCGGAACGCGTCAGTGGTTGGCACACCCCAAGCGGATGGCGCACTGCGGTCGATCTCACATGCGATCGATTTGGGACGCGAGAGATGGAGCCCCGCGGATCTCCATGCGTTACAGTAGGGATGCGGGAATCAGTATCCAAAGGCCCGTAGGTTGCAAGGTTTGGGAACGGAGCTACCCACTACTCTTAGTCAAGCCTCGACACTCCGCACGTGAAAGGCGGTCCGGCCATGTTGGATCCCTGGATTATTGAAGAGATCCTGAAGAAGGAAGAAGAGCTTCGCCGCGAGCAAGAGCGCGGGCATGCTGAGCTGCCGATCGAGCGGTATCGTCCCGACATGGGCGAACGGCCGACCGTTACTCCCGCCGAGGAGAAATCCGACCGTGGTGTGATGATCATCGACATCTAACCACCTGTACTCAAAACAACGGCCCTCCAGCCAACGCTGGTAGGGCCGTTCGCGTTTTCGGTGTCTTTCTGGGATAGATACGCCTGTGCCACGCCGCGCCGGGCATGTCTTCACGATCGTGATGGGAGTCCTGGGGTGGGGCGTTGTCCTCCTACTCCCTGCGATCGGCGTGCTGTCCGATGCCGCACACACCGATCCCGTGTGGATCGCGTTGTTCGTGATCGTGATCCTCGCCGCGCGTGCGCTCGCGTTCCGGCTGATCGAGGGCAGCGTGCTCTCGCTCGATTCTGCGTACTACGTGGCGGCAGCGCTCTCCGTGGGCGCGGTGGGGGCTGGACGGCTCGTGGCGATCGCGCTCACGGTCGATGCGTCCGCGCGCCTCTACTACGCACGCAAGCGAGGCCACGGCGAGAGCTGGTGGGCCGAGCTCGGGTACGTCCTGTACTTCGGTGGGATGTCGGGCGGGCTCCTGGTGCTGTGCGGCTCGCTGCTCGGTGCGTCGCGGGAGGTCGGCGCCCATCACGACGCGGTCGACGTGGCGATGCGCGTGGTCGCGATCGCGACGGCGCTGCTCGCGACCCACTACGCGGTCCAGGGCGTACGCCTGCGCCTGCTCGGTCGCAGCTGGCGGACTTACCTTCAGGAGCTCGCGCTGCCTGGCATCCTGGCGGAGGCGTCGCTCATGCCGATCGGCGTGGTGCTCGTGCTGCTCTACGACCCGGATCAGCCGCTCGGGTTCCTGCTGCTGTCTCTGACCTATCTGCTGATCAACCTGGTGTTCTCGCGGTTGTCGCGCGCGCAGGGCCAGCTCGAGGAGCGCGTGCACGACCTCGAGATCCTGACGGCCACGGCGCGGCGGTTGTCCGCGTCGCTGCAGCTCGAGGAGCTCGTGGAGACCGTCGCGCGCGAGACCTGCAACGCGATTCCCGAGGCGGAGGCGGTGGCGCTCGTCCATCGCCGGTCGGGCGCCGAGAGCGGCCTGATCATCGATGGCTTCGATCGCGCCGCGGATCGGTTCACTCGCCAGGGCATGGAGGAGGGGCAGGGCGCGGCCGGTTGGGTGATGAAGCACGGGACGTCGCGGCGGATCGCGGACCTCGCTGATACCGATGTCGTGATGGGCAGTGATGGCACCGAGGGCATTCGCTCGTGGCTCGGCATCCCGCTGATGATGTACGGAGGCGTGGAAGGTGTGATCGCGGTGCAGAGTACCCGTCCGGATGCGTTCCGCGAGGACCACCAGCGCTTGCTCGAGTCGCTCGGTCTGCAGATCTCCGCGGCGCTGCAGAATGCACATCTCTACGAGCTCGCGATGGTCGACGGCCTGACCGGCCTGTTCATGCGGCGATACTTCGACGCCCGCATCGAGGAGGAGATCGAGCGATCCAAGCGCTACGGCACGCCGTTCTCGGTCGTGATGATGGACGTCGATGATTTCAAGAAGCTCAACGACGAGCATGGGCATCTGACCGGCGATCGCGTGCTGCGTTCGATCGCGAACACCGTCAAGGCGCAGCTCCGCGGCGTCGATACCGCCTCGCGGTACGGCGGCGAGGAGATCGCGGTGATTCTCCCGCGCAGCGACATGGTCTCCGCCTACAACGTCGGGGAGCGCATCCGCGCGGCGATCGCGGACTCGCGGATCACCACCGACTCGGAACCGCCCAAGGTCTTGACCGTCACCGCGTCGTTCGGTGTGGCGTCGTATCCGGAGAGCAAGGCGGCGGATGGCGAGGACCTGATCCGCCGCGCCGATCGCGCGCTGTATCGCGCCAAGAAGACCGGGAAGAACCGCGTCGAGCTGTTCTGGAGCGACGAATCGGGACCGGTGCGCGTCCCGACCCAGGAGCTGACGCCGGTGACCGAATCATGAGCGACGAGACGCGCAAGGGTGCCGAGAGCAAGGTCAAGTGGGCGCGGCTGTGGGCCCGCGCCAAGCAGATCGTCACCACGGATCCGAGCGGCTCTGACGAGGATGACTTGGTGGTCGACGAGGAAGCGGCGAAGGTCCTCGCGACGCATGCCGGGCGGCTCAAGGGCGGTCTCGCGAAGGTCGCGCAGCTCGCTGCCTACGATCCGGGCGCGACGCTTGGCGGCAGGAGCGGCGCGACGAGATCAGCCCGCGCGGTGCTGAGTGGATTGTGGGACCGCGCACCCGCGGTGTCAGCCGGTGCGATCGCGAAGGTGATCGAGCAGGACCTCGGGAAGCCGCCCCAGGTGCTGTTCGCCGGGTGGGAGCCCGCGCCGCTCGCGTCGGCGTCGATCGGTCAGGTCCATGCCGCGGTGCTAGGCGATGGCACGCAGGTCGTGGTGAAGGTCCAGTACCCAGGCGTCGCGGAGGCGCTCCGCGCGGATCTCGACGACGACACGTTCCTGCGCAAGCTCGCCGGCTCCGAGGTAGGCCGCAGCCTCGATGATGGCGCGCTCGCGGCGCTGCGCGATGCCGTGCGTGGCGAGCTCGACTATCGCGCCGAGGCCGCCGCGTGTACGCAGTTCGCGAAGGCGTGGAGCGACCACCGCGTGCTGCGGTTCCCGCGCGTGATCCCGGAGCTGTCTTCCGCGCGCGTGCTGACGATGACCCGCGCGAACGGCAAGACCGTGGTCGAGGTCGCCGGCGTCGGCTCGCCAGATGTTCGCCGGCAGGCCGCGCTCGCGATCTACGAGGTCAGCTGGGGCTCGCCGCTCGCACACGGTCTACTCAATGCGGATCCCAACCCTGGCAACTTCCTGGTCGACGAGCAGCCGGATGGCGGCATCCACCTGTGGGCGCTCGACTTCGGCTGCGCGTTCGCGATCGGTGACGAGGTCCGCGATGCCGATCGCGAGATCTTCTGGGGCTTGCTCGACGACGACAACGCGTCCGCAGCCGAGCGGTTCCGCATGGGCCTCGCCCGCGCGGGCCTGCTGAAGCGCGCCGATCTGCTCGCGTCCACGGCGCATCGCGACTGGGAGCGGGAGCTGGCCGCACCGCTCATCACCCACGGCGAGTTCCACTGGTCTCCGCAGTACGCGACGGATCTGGCGAGTGCGACCGGACGCGTGCTCGCGATCGGTGGGATGGCACTGCCCGCCAAGGTGCTCATGCTGTGGCGCCAGCGGCTGGGTGCGGCTGCCGTGATCGGCATGCTCGATGCGCGTGCCCCGTTCCGACGGGTCCTCGTCGATCTGATCGGCACCGGCCGCAAGGCGCTGCGCTAGTACGTACGAGGTCGCTGGGTTCGCGGACCGGTCGATCGGGCCTCTGCTCGGGTCTCTCCGCTTCTTGGGTGCTCCGATCAGGGACCCACGGAGTATCCGTCTGGAGCTCGCAGGCACGCTCGCTAATACGTGTAGCGAAGGAAGGCGCGGGTATCTAGCCCGGCGATCGCGGCGAACTGCGGCAGGAAGAACGCATCGACGCCGAGCCCCACCGAGTAGTGGCGGTTCTCGAGCTGGTACTCGAAGCCCGCGCCGCCCTGAAACATGATCGAGGACGTTTCTCCCGGGTCGGTGATCATCACCTTGCCGAGCACGTTCGACGAGATCAGCGTGACGCCGATGCCGCCCTCCGCGAACAGCGCGATCCGATCGAACCGGCCGGTCAGCCGCACATCACCGGCGCCGCGATAGAGCTGGAACCACTCGCCCTCGGGGGGCGCTGGCACCGTGGCCTCGTGGCTCGACGCCGCGAGCTGGATGCCGATCGAGAACCACGAGACCAGGTCGCGCCCCAACCGGACCCCGATCGCAGGACCTACCGCGGCGTTCGCGGAGCCCTTCGGCGGCAGCAGGTTCACCACACCGAGCGCACCCTCGGTGAACCAGCCCTTGGAGGCCGGGCGCGCTTCTGCGACGCCACACAGCAACGCGAGCGCGCAGGTGAGAACAGCTAGGCGACCCATCCCTGGTTCGATCGTACCCGAGCGCGCTGAAAAATGCTTACGGGGTGGCCATCGCCATGATCGCGAAGTCGGCCGGCGCGAACACCTGGAGCTCGGACGTCGGCGCCGACAGCAGCTTGTCGGGCATCAGATCGCCGCGCACGTCGCGGACGCGCACGGTGTACTCGAGCACCATGTGGCGGTCGGGCTTGAAGATCAGGTCGACCTCGAGCACCGCGGGGATGGCCTCGCGCGGAAACACCAGGCCGGTGGGCGCCTGCGGTAGTGGTTCGCCCTTCATATCGAACTTCAGCGGCTGAAGCTGGGCGAACTGTTCCACGTTCTTGCTGATCGTCAGCGTCGCGCGGAACGGATTGACGTTGCCGCGGGTGATCTGGTCGAGGTCGATCGCGGCCTCGCGCAAATTATCCTCGGTGAACAGGCCAGAGAGCGAACCGTTCGCCGGGATCGTGAGCGGGATATCTCCATCGAGCCCCGGCGGAGGCGGGGCCTCTTTGTTGGTGCTAAGGACGATCTTCGAGGGATCGTAGCGGAACAGCTCGTTCGCTCCGTTCAGCTCGATCATCGCGCTGCCGGGCTTGTCGGTCAGGTTGTGGATCGTCCACTCGACCGAGATCTCGAGGTCATCGACCGCGACGTACGGGAGCTTGACGCCCGCGTTGGTCATGTCGATCCGCGCCTGACGGCGAGCCCGATCGTCGGCGTCCTTCTGGGTCTCCTGCTTCACCGGGATGACCAGCGCCCCGAGGCCAGGGACCAGGTTCCCCCGCATGTCGGCCATCTCACCGGCATCGATGCTCGTCGGCGCGGGCAGGTAGACCGGGTCGTTCGCGCAGCCGGCGCCCAGGATCATCATCGTTCCGAGTCCAGCGAGCGTGATGTGCATGATCAGCCTCCCTGCGTGAAGACAAATGGGTAGTTCACGATCGCTCCGCCCTTGGCGGGGAACTTGAGCCGCATGATGTTGCCCTTCACGCAGCTCTCGACGCCCTCGTTGCGGAGCGAGCCGCCCTGGGTCCCGGAGCTCTTGACCGTGCCGTCGGCGCCGATCACGAAGTGAATGATCAGCTTGCCGCCGATGCCGGGCGAGCGATTGAGCTCCTTCTGGTAACAGGCGCGGAACACGCCGGCGCGTGCCTTGACCACGCGATCGATCTCTTCCTTCGACAGGCCATTGAAGTCACCGGTGGCGTCTTCCATCTTCACGGCGACGGCCTTCGGTGCCGCACCCGCGCAGCCGGCGCCGACGCAGGTGCCGCCGGGCCGCTGCTTGCCGGTGTCGATCGGACCCTTGTTGGTCACAAAGTCACCGTCGACGTTGCCACCGCCGCCCGAGCCCTTGCCCTTGCTGCCGCGCGTGGTCCCGGTGCCCGTGCCCTCGCCGACACCGGAGCCGGTACCCGGGCCAAAGCCGATCGACCCGCGGGTGATCGTGTCCCCCTTGATCCCGGTGAACTTCGAGAGGCTGGTCGACAGGTTCCGGTCGATGATGTTGTCGAGGTACTTCTTGTTCTTGTCCTCGAAGAACGCGACCTTCGGCGGCTCGGGCTTGTCGTCCTTCGGATCGGTGGTCCGAGCGCGCTCGGTATCGCCCTTGCCACCGGACGCGCCCTGATCGTTCTTGGTAGCGGTCTTGATGTTCTTCGGCGTCGGGCTCGCGGCCGCCGCGTCGTCCTTGCTGACCTTGCCAATCGTGGGAGTCGTCTTCGGCGGCTCCGGCGGTGGATCCGGATCGAGCCGGGTCACCAGGTAGTTGCCGGTCAGCGATCGCGGGCCGGGCCACACGAACGGGTTCTCGCCGTTGTAGAGCTGGTAGGTCATCACCAGCAGGGCCGCATGGAACACGATCGAAAACGCGAGCGAGGCTTGCGACTCGCCGTCCTGCTTGATCGTCCATAACCCGAGGGCCGCGATGATCAGCGTGATCGTGGCGAGGCCGATACCGCGGAAGGCTGCCTCGTCGAGCTCGATGCCCTTGAGGGCGAACAGCGTGGTCAGGGCAACGCTCGACAGCAGGTAGCCGCCGAGCCCCGCGAACAGCATCGGCTTGGTAAAGAACACCGGCGCTTCGTCGAGCGGGACGAACTGGAAGAACAGCTTGAAGTCACCGCTCTCGTCGAGGTCGACGACGCCCCAGTCCTTGCCGCTGATCGGCGTGGCGCGGAAGCCGCCGGGGCCCTCGCCGCCCTCGCCGCCGCGGTGGACGAAGTCGGCGACGTCCTTCTCCTCGCCGTCGATGCAGATCGTGCCGCGCATCCGCTCGCCGAGAGTGAGCAGGTAGCCGCGGTTGCCGGGCCGCACGATCGCGAACTTGGCGGGCAGGCCGAGCGCGGGAATCACGAACGTGGTCTTGCCCGCCGGCCCCAGCGTGATCGCGCGCGGCTTGTCGATCACGAGGTCGTGCATGACCTCGTCGTGCCAGATCAGCGCGGTGCGAAGCGCGAGGGTCAAAGCTGCTCTTCCTCCAAAGACCGCACCATGTGCGGGATGAACGAGCGCTTCTCCAGGCTGGCGCGCTCGAGCTCCTCGTTCGCGCGCTCGAGGAAGTACAGGAGTTGCGGCGAGCGCATCCGGCCGTTGAGGTCGAGCGCGTTGAAGTCGAACGTCTTCGGCTTGCCGTCCTTGCCCTTCTTCAGGTCCTTCCCATCCCTGGCGTCTTTCCCATCGGGCTTGTCCGATCCCGCGGCATCGCCGGTCACCGACGCGGGGCCAGTGTTCGAGGCCGGCGCGGCGCGGTCGCCCGCGGGCGGCGACTTCCCGCCTTTCTTCGGTTGGCCGGCGGCGGGTACGACGAGCACGCACACCACAGCGAAGGCAAGCGCGGGCAATCGCCCCCACGCGGGGGCCGGAGGCCTCGTTCTCCACGGGCTCATTTGCCTAGCTCCTTCCGTTTTTCTTCCGCTGCCTGGTGCTTCGCGTGTCCCGATGGAGCTTCCTGCAGGTACTGCTCCAGATCGGCCTTGCCGCCGGGGATGTCGTTGGTGAAGTCGATCTTGAGGATCGCCTGGTTGAACAAGGCATCCGCGCGAGCCGTGCTGCGCCGCGACGCCTCTTTGATCACCTTCGCCCACGTCTTCCTCGCGCCATCGAAGTCCTTGAGTCCGCGCTGGGCGACGCCGAGCGAGACCTGGGCTGTGTGGTCATCGGGTCGCTTTTCGACAATCACCAGGAGCTCCGCCTTGGCTCGCGCGTAGTCGCCGGCGTCGAGCAGCACCGAGGCCTTGTTGAACCGGGCGTCGATGTAGTTGGTGTCGAGCGACGCGGCGTAGTCGAACCGTTCGAACGCTTCCTGCGCCTTGCCCTGGTGCTGGGCGAGAAGGGCTAGTGCGTTGTAGATCGCCGGATCCTTCTTGTCCTTGTCGTCGAGCTCGACGGCCTTCGCGAGCACGAGCTGCGCGAGCTCGAGGCGCTTCTGCTGGATGTAGATCAGGCCGAGCTCGGTGTAGATCTTCGCGTTGATGCCGGAGAGCCGGACCGTATCGCGCAGCACGGCGACCGCATCGTCGAAGTCGCCGAAGTCGCGGAGCAGGGACGCGAGGCGAGCCGCGGCATCGCGGCGGTTCGGATCGTCCTCGTCGGTCGCGCGCAGGGCCGCCTCGTAGTCGGCGCGCGCTTCTTTCTTGTGACCGGCGCGGCGGTTCGCCTCCGCGCGGCCGAGCAATGTCGGCATGTGGTCGCGCTTGATCGCGAGCGCCTTGCCGAACGCCTCGATCGCCGCCTCGTCCTCGCCGTCCTTGAACGAGATCACACCCAGGTTGTGCCACGCCTCCCACAGCTTGCTATCGATCTCCAGCGCCGCCTTGAACCGCGCCTTCGCGGTCTCGTTGGCCTCGGGACCGCCGAGCCGGGTGGCGCGCATCGCCGCCTCGAACTCGCGCTGCGCCTTGGGGTTGACCGGGTCGAGCTTCGCCGTCCTGGCGCGGTTCGGACCGATCCGGTTGACCGACGAGCCGCCGCACGCCGCCAGCACCGCGATGATCACCAGCGTCCTCATCGCGCGATCTCCAGGACGAGCTCGGGCGAGGGTGGTCGATCGCCAATGCGCTCCTTGCTGCGCGACTCGCGCTCCGGCGGAAAGTTGCTGCCGTCGAGACGACCGAGTGACTCGCGGATCTTCGCGGTGTACTCGTCGTAGACCTGCATCTGGATCGCCTTTCCGTACCCGGCCTTGAACAGCTCGACTGCTTTGCCCTGGATGTCGACGACGTAGGCATCGAGCGCGTCGCGGTATGCCTGTGCCTGATCGCCGGACAGGCCTTTGGGGGTGGCGGCATTGACCAGCGACTCGGCGAACCCGTCGTAGACCTGGCCGACGCGGTACAGCGCCGCGGTGGCCCACTTCAGGTCCTGGTAGTCGACGACGGAGAGGTAGGTCTTCTCGGCCTCCGCGAGCAGCCTGGACTTTTGCTTCAGCGCCTTCTCGAGCTGCGCCGGCTTCACGTCGAGCGTGATCTTCTCATACTCGCGGAAGATCAGCTCGCCCTCGTAGTAGCGCGCCTCGGCCGCCCACGGCGCGCCGGTCTTCTTGTCGGCGCCGTTCGACGCCTTGAACAGCTTCTGCGAGGTCACGAAGTCATCCTTCGCGCGCTTCAGCTGGCCGAGCTTGAACGACATCCGCCCGGCGCGCGTGTACGCCTCGATGATCCGCTTGCCGCTCGAGCGATAGGTTCGCGTGTAGTCGGCGTACGCCTGATATGCGGGGCCTTCGTCGCCGCCTTGCTCGTAGACGACGCCGATGTTGAACGCGACATCGGGCGCGTCCTTCCGCTCGCGGAACTTCTTCGTGTACTCCTGGTAATGCGCGATCGCTTCCTTGTTCTGGCCGAGCGCCTGCCGCAGCAGCCCCGCATTGTAGAGCGCATCGGCGGACTTCGAGCCGGTGCGGAACTTGGTCCACACGTACTCGTACGCCTTCGCGGCCTTGTCGTAGAAGATCACCTTCTCGTAGACGACGCCGGCGGTGAATGCCGCCTTCTCGCCGATCTCGGGATTCTTGTCGCCATACTTCTCCGCGATGTCGAGGTAGATGTCCGCGGCCTTCTCGGGCTGCTTCGCCTTCTCGTACATCACGCCCGCGTTCATCAGCGCCTGTGACGCGGCCTTGCTGTCGGAGGTCTCCTTGGGGACGCGCAGGTAGAACGTCGCGGCCTGCTCGTACTTGCCGGCCTCGGCGTACTTATCGCCGCTCTTCTGGATCGATTCGACGATCAGCCGATCGAGGCGGTCCTGCTGGTCCTTGCCCGAGAACGACCTTGCCTTCTTGAGCTTGCGGGCCCAGTTCTCGATGTTCTCGTAGTCGGCCGCCTTGTTGAGTGCAGACAGGATGCGGTCACCGGCGGGACCTGCATTCGGATCGTTCGGATACTTCGTCACGATCACGCCGAATCGCTTGATCGCCTCGTCGTACTCGCCGTAGTCGAAGAACATCTGGCCGTTCTTGAAGATCACGCCGACCAGCGTGGGATCGGCCGGGAACAGCGTCGCATAGAGGTCGATCGCCTCGCCGAACTTCTTGTCGACCGGATACAGCTTCGCGCGGCCGACGGTGTCCTTCGGGCGCGCCTTCTCGTACGCGTTCATCGCGTTCAACAGGGCGTCCTTGTGCAGCTTGCCGACCGGCGCACTCTTGCCGACTGCGAGGTACTCGTCGCCGGCCTCCTCGGTCTTGCCGAGCTTGAACAACAGGATGTCGGCCCGGTAGTAGCGGATCTCGGTGGCCTTCTCGGTGGCGCCCTTGCCGGTGCCGAACGCCGTCAGGTACTGCTCGTAGGCCAGCGCGGCGCGGGTGTAGAGATTGATGTCGGGCTTCTTGTCGGCCTTGTCGCGGCGCTGCGCCTCGCCGTGGATGTTCATCGCGGTGGTTCGTGTCAGCTCCTCGGTGGTCTCCAGCGAGCGGGCCAGCGCCTCGCGGTTCTTCTGCGACTTCGCCCACGCCGTGTTCGGTCCGAAATTGTCGAGCAGGACCTTGATCTCGTCCTGCGCGCGGTCGACATCGAGCGCGCTGTTCCAGTTCGCGATGATCGACCGCTGGTACTCGGCGGACTTCATCGCCTCGGGATCCATCTTGATCAAGAACCGGTAGGCATCGGTCGAGCGCTCCCACTCGGCCTGCGCACCATAGCTCTCGGCGACCTTGACCATGACATCGCGCGAGTACTGCTCGCCGTCGATCGAGACCAGGAAGTCGAACACCTCCTTCGGCGAGATCGAGCGATCCTCGGTGAACACGACCACCAGGTACTCGAGCGCTTCCTCGCGCAGCGAGGCCGAGCGCCGCTTCTGGGCTTCGGTGCCTTCGCGCTCCTGCTTGACCGCCTTGTCGAGGACCCGCTTGAAGTCCTTCGCGGCCTGAGTGGTGTCGCCGAGCTTCCACTCGCACCACGCGACCTTGAACGTGGCGAGATCCGAGGTCGCTGCTTCTTCGCCGACGTGGATGTAGGCGTCCTTCGCCTTCACCCAGTCGGCCTTCGCGAAGTAGTGCTCGCCGACCATCATCCACGCGTCCCCATAGAGCGGCGATCTCGGGAACCGTTCGATGACCTCCTGGAATCTCCCCATCGCCTCGTCCTCGCGGTTGTCCTCCTTGGCCGCAAAGCCGATCAGGTAGGTGACGAGGTCCATGCGCCGGAACTCGGGATACTTGTCGTGGAGCTCGCGATACAGGGTCTCGGCCTCCTTGAGGTCGATCCGCGGCTCCTTCGGCTGCTCGCACTGATCCTTCTTCTGGTTGCACTTCTCGATCGCGCGCGAGAAGTCATCCATGCGGATCAGGAACAGGCGCCGCGACTCCTCCCACAACAGCTCGGCGAGCTTGAACATGCCGTCCGCGCGGACCTCGCCCGTCGGGTTGCTGTTCAGAAAGCCGCGGAGCAGGCCGATCGCCTCCAGTCGCTTGTCATCTCGCCGCTTCTCGGTCGATGCGAGCAGCGTCTTCAGCTCTTGGTTGAGCACCGGAGCCTCGGGCGAGACCGGCCGCTTCCGGATGTAGAGCTCCGAGCTCGGGCCGCGCGAGGTTGTGGGCACGTCGCGCGCCGGCACCTGCGCGGCGGCGATCGAGGACCCGAGGACGATGACCAGGATCGCGCTGACGATCAGCTTGCTCATCGCCACCCCGCATACTCGTCGGCCCAGAACTCGCCCTGCCACGGCCAGAACTCCTCGTCATCCGCGATCATGCTCGCGTTCCACAGCTTGCCGATCAGCTCCTCGGGGAACCGTCCGGCGGCCAGGTCCTGGACCTCGATGTCGAGCTTGCGCTTCTGGCCGATGACGGCGTCGACCTTCCCGAGCTTGGCCTTGTCGAGCACCTTGCGTGTGTCGTTGTAGAGCTTCTCGATCTGGGCCTGGGCGAGCTTGTCACCGGCAGCCTCGAGCTTCACGAGCAGCGCGTGCGATGACCGATCGAGGCGCCGAGCCTCGGCGACATCGCCCTGGATCAGCGGCCGGATCCCGGGCGCCGCCTCGGCGGTGACCGCGGCGGCGGCCTTGTCGGCGGCTGCGACCGCGCTCGCGAGGGCGGTCTGGGTCTTCTCGTAGAGGGCGTCCAGTCGCTTCGCCTCGTCGACGGCGACGTCGAGCGGCAGCGTGCCTTCGCGGCGGCCACGGGCGAGGTCGGACTTGGACTCGATGACCTTTGCGGCGAGCCGGCGCAGATCCTCGACCACCGCATTGGCATCGGCGAGCTGTTCTTGCTCGAGCGTCTTTGCCGTGCTGATCGCGACCACCTTCTTCTCGCTCAGCTGATTGCCGAGGTTCTGCCACTGGCGCACCGCGATCGGCGCCGCGTTCGCGAGCTCGTGCATTCCGCTGATCGCCTCGTTCAGCCGGATGAACTTCGGATCGAGGCGGAGCAAGGCGAGGACATCATCGACCGGCCCCGTCGAGGCCGCGGTGCCGACCTTCTTGCCATCGACCTCCCCGGTCTTCTTGACCTCCTTGAACCGGGTGACCGCGGTGGCGAACAGCTGCTTGCGGAGCTCCGGGTCCTTGCGCGCCTTGTCGATCTGGTCGACGACCGGCTGCAGCTTCGCGATGAGGTTGTCGTACCACTGCTGGCTCTGGGTGAACTTGCAGTCCGCGAGCTCGACGTACCCCGCGAGCAAGCTCGCCTCTGGCCACAGCGGCGAGGTCGGAAACTCGTTCAAAAACTCCTTTACCAGGTCGCGCGCCGTGGGTAGCTCGCGCTTCTGGTACATCGACCACGACGCCTCGAACAGCGCGTCCGAGAGGTACACGCTGTCGTCGGGGACCTGGAAGTAGTGGTAGTAGGCGTCGTCGTACTCGCCGGCTTCGTGCGCGAGCCGACCGAGGCCGAGGCGCGCGAGGTCCTTGATCGTGAAGTAGCGATCGTCGACGACGAACGTGAACTTGTCGGCATCCGGCGTGGCGGCGATCTCGCACATCGCCTCGGCAGAGCCCTTGTATTCTCCGCGCCGCGCCTTGATCACGCCTCGCAGGTAGATCGCCGACGAGTAGAGCCGGCTCTGCTTCGAGATCATCACGAGCTCACCCTCCGCGTCGGCGAGCTTGCCGGCGTCGTAAGCCGCGCGGCCGCGGAGGTACGTCCGCTCGCCGACCACCGAGACAGGCAGTGGATCGGTTCTCTTGATCGATTCGAGCCGTGCGAGCACACCGGCGTGGTCGCGGGTCTCGAGTGCGATGTCGACGGCACGGCGGTGCGCCGGGCCGTAGTAGCTGGCGGCCGGTCCGCGCTTCAGGATCTGCTCGATCGCATCGAGCGCGGCGCCGTAGCTGCCCGCACGCGCGAGCGAGACCGCGAGGTCGTACTCCGCGTTCTGGAACTCGACGAAGTCGGTGAACGCCGAGTAGCGCGGCGACTTGACGATCGAGTACAGCGCGACCGCCGCGTTGACGAAGTTGCCGCCGCGCAGCAGCTCCTCCGCCACGCCGAGCTCCTTGCGCAACGTCTCGAGGTTGCCGCTCTCGACATCGATCAGCTTCTCGGCCTCGAGCTCGGTGAAGTACCTGGCGACCGGATCGTCGGGTGCCCTCGCAGCCGGGACCTGCGGCTGCGCCGAGGCGATCGACGACACGAGCAGCAGCGCGGTCGCGAGGCTCCTCACTTCTTGCCCTTCGTGGGTGCAGCGGCCGGAGCCGGAGCACTGGCGCTCGCTTCGTCGCGCTTGGTGGTCTTCACCGCGACGTCGATGCCGAGGCCGTAGCTGCCCTTCTCCTTGCGCTTCCACTCGTACGCGATGTCGCCGGAGTCCTTCGCCTTCGCGGCGACCACGAGGTCCTTGCCGGCGACCGCCTTGACCACGATCTGGGTCTCGGTCACCGACGTGAACGAGTCGTCATCCTTGCCGGTGGCCTCGACGTGGAACGTGATCAGGTGGCGCCCGGGAGCGACGTAGCCATCGAACCGGATGTTGTCGTCACCGGCGATCGCGCCGCCGGTATTCTCGAACACGTTCGCTCCGTCGAGCCGGATCGACGCCTTCGCCGGGTTGTAGAACCGGGCCGTCGTGTAGGTGAGCTTGATCTGGACGCGCGTCGAGTAGAGCTGGCTCGCCACGGTGTTGGCGCGCGCGCGCGACTTGAACAGCTCGTCGCGCAGGCTCAGGTACTCCTGCCGCAGCGTATCGACGTCGGCGTCCGCGGCGGGCGCGGGCTCCGCGGGCTCGGCCGGAGCGCCGCTGCCACCGCCGGTGCCGGCCGCACCGGTGGCGCCATTGCCGCCGCCGCCGTTCGCGGGCAGGCCGGGCATGGTGGCGGGAGGCATGGGCGCCGCGTCCTTCGCGTCCTTCGCGCCGGTCGCACTCGCGTCCTTCGCAGGCTCCGCCGGAGCATCGGGCGGTGGCGTCGGCTCCGCCGGCGGCTCGACGACCTTGGCGGCCTTCGGCTTCTTCGGCGGCTTCTTGCCACGCCGGGGCGCTGCGACCGCGAGCGTCGGGATCAGGGCGAGCAGGACGCCATAGCGAAGGTTCATCTAGATTTCCCCCAGCCGAACGCGGTCAATTGCGAGCTTGTCACCGAGCTCAAATTGCGAGCTCGTCGCCGAGCTCAATTGCGAGCTCGTCGTCACCGAGCTCAATTGTGGAAAGGCAGGAACACGGAAAGGCTAGCCGTCACGGCGCTGTCATTCACGAGGAACCGCTCGTCGAGGAGCTCTTGACGGAAGGTCCGGTTGCGTGCATCGACGCGAAACGCGAAGGCCTGTCCCATGAACAGTCTAATCCCGAACCCGATGACGCCCGATGCTCCTCGGCTGGTCTTGGAGTCGATCACGCCGACGCCGATGTCGGCGTGAAGGTCGAAGTGGACGATCGTCCCCCCGAGTCGCAGCTTGCCGTACACCGGACTCCAGTTGAGCAGCGACTCGGCAAAGATCATCCGCGCATAGGTGTCGGTGAGCACCACACCGCGCTTGTCCTCGAGCGCGCGGATGATGTCCGCGTTCGCGTGGGTCCACCAGCCCGCGAACTCGACCGCGGTCTCGTCGGTCATGTGATAGGTGTACGAGCCGCCGACCAGGTACGTCCCGCTCAGCAGATCGCTCGCGTAGTAGCCGCCGCCCGCCGTGATCTCGTGCCGGTGCTGCTTCACGAACAGCCGGTCGACGGCTCCGCGCCGCTTGCGCTTCACGGCGAGGCGGTCCGCGATCTCCTGATCGATGCACATCGACGTCGATCCGGGCTCCGGCTCCGCGTCGGACTTCTTGGCGTCGATCTTCGCCACCGTGGGCGGCTTCTTGTCGATCGGGCGATCGCCTTCCTCCGCGCGCGCGCTGCCGGCGACGCGGAGCACGATCCCGACGATGAGGAGGCTGCTGCGTGTCATCACAGCCCCGAGGGGATCCACAGCGCGAGCCCGATGGTCGCGACGATGTTGTTAGTGTAGCGCGTCTCGCCGGCGATCTCCTCGACCGCCATCAGATCGCGGGTGTCGAGGCGCACGGTGAGGAACCTGGTGACGAACAGGTCGAGCGCCATTCCTGCGTCGAACGACAGGCCCTGCACCGCATCGTGGAACATCCGCCCGCCGCCGGCGAACAGCATGATGTCGGCGTGAACGATGCCGCCGCCGAGCTTCAGCTTGGCGTGGATCGGCGACCACATGAAGTTGGCGAGCGCGACGTATGCCATGCCGGGCTCGAACCGGTTGTCGCCGAAGAACTTGTTGAGCGGTGCGTCGAGATCGAGCTTGAGCGGCGTCAGATCGAGCCCGACCGACAGGCCGAGATCCTCGGTGAAGAAGTAGCCAAGTGATCCGCCGGCGATCCAGCTCGTGGACGTGAGGTCACCGCCGAACATGCCGCCGTGTGCGAGCAGGACGAACTTGTTGTCCTTGCGGAAGTTCCGCTTCTGCACGCCGCGCGGCTTCAGCTCCGCCCCGAGCTGACCGCGAATGGTCTGGTCGAGGCATGACGGCAGCGGCGCATCGGAGGGCTTCGCCGGACCCGCCACCGACGCTGGCTGCGCGTGCGCGACCGCACTGATGCACAGGCACGCACCGAGCGCGAATCCCCCGATCAAACGCGACACTAGCTCGAAGGTACTCTCGTTGGAGAGGCCAAACAACTCGCGCGCGAGCGCGCAGCGGCCGGCATCAGGACGCGGTACGATTTCTCCGATGGAGCACTTGACGGGGACGCGGATCCGGCGCGAAGCGACGCCGGCCACGGTCAATCTCCGCCGGTGCAAGCTGGTCGTGATCAAGGGCGCGCAGCGCGGCACCGAGTTCGTGGTCGCCGGCGATGTGTTCCGCGTCGGCAAGGCCCCGGAGAACGACCTCGTCCTCGCCGACGAGACGGTCTCGCGTGTTCACTTCGAGATCGCGCGGGATGCCAAGGGCTACCTGGTGCGCGACATGAAGAGCACCAACGGGACGTTCCTCGATGGTGCCGAGGTCAAGGAGGCGTACCTCCGCGCTGGATCCGTGATCGGCCTCGGCGCCTGCGAGCTCAAGTTCACGCCGTTCGAGGAGCGCATCGAGATCCTCCCGAGCGAGAAGGAATCCCTCGGGGAGATGGTCGGCAAGTCGCCGGCGATGCGTGAGATCTTCGGCCTGATCGAGAAGATCGCTCCGACCGATGCCACCGTCCTCATCGAGGGCGAGACCGGCACCGGCAAGGACATGATCGCGCGGACGCTGCACCAGCTCTCGCCACGTAGGGACGCGCCGTTCATCGTGGTCGATTGTGGCGCGGTCGCGGGCACGCTGATCGAGAGCGAGCTGTTCGGCCACGAGAAGGGCTCGTTCACCGGCGCGGTCGCAGCGCGCCAGGGTGCGTTCGAGCTCGCGTCGGGTGGCACGGTATTCCTCGACGAGCTCGGCGAGCTATCGCTCGACCTGCAGCCCAAGTTGCTGCGCGTGCTCGACCAGCGCGAGCTGCGCCGCGTCGGGGGGACCAAGACGCTGAAGGTGGATCTCCGCGTGATCGCCGCGACCCGCAAGGATCTCCGTTCCGAGGTGGAGAAGGGCAAGTTCCGCGAGGACCTGTACTTCCGCCTGAACGTCGTGCCGATCACCGCACCGTCGCTCCGCGAGCGTCGCGAGGACATCCCGCTGCTGATCGACGCGATGCTGAAAAAGCTCGCGCCGGGCAGCGGCATCACGCTCACCGATGCCACGCGTGCCGCGTTGATGGCCCACGACTGGCCGGGCAACGTGCGCGAGCTTCGCAACGTCATCGAGCGCGCGCTCGCGCTGGGCGCCGACCCGGGCATGCTCGTCGCGCCGCTCGGTGCCGGCGAGCCAGGGAAGGGCGCGCAGCTGCGCGATGGCATCGAGTTCGAGCCCGGCGTGTCGTTCCGCGACACCAAGGAGAAGTGGAACGAGCTGTTCGAGCGCCGTTACCTCAGCTGGCTGATCAAGCGAGCCGAGGGAAACATCTCCAAGGCCGCGCGCGACGCCGACATGGATCGCAAGTACCTCCACAAGCTGCTCCGGAAGTACGGGATCTCGGCCGAGGGCACCGAGGACGAGAACTAGTTCAGTGCTTACACAGGCCTGACGGCCGACCTCAAGGCTTGCCCGCATCGTGGCGTCAGGAGGTTTCCAATGATCCGCCATGTTCTCTCACTTGCTCTGTGTTCCCTGGCCGCGTGCTCGGCCACCACGCCCAGCCCCGTGGCACCCGCGGCCCCGACCGAGGCGGTGCTCCAGCTCGCCTCGCAGCGTGCGCGGCTGATCGGCTGGCTGCACGATTATCGCGAGGTCGGACGCTATCCGACGGATGCAGCGGGACGCCCCGCGAGCGTGTTCGTCGATGCCCAGGGGGTACGCTGCCCGATGGCGGAGCTGCTGCACAAGACGGGGCGCGATGACCTGGTCGAGGCGGTCGCGCGCGAGGCGAATGCCGTGCGGCTCGCCGATGTGCATGCCGGTCCACTCCACGCGTGGATGCTCGGCTCGGGCCTGACCATCGAGGAGATCGCGATGGTGCAGGGCGCGATGAATGTCGACTTCGGCTGGATGCAGTCCAACGAGGAGGCGGCGCAGATGCTCGCCGCGCGCGCGGAGGTTCGGGGCAAGCTGGAGGCGTCCGAGATCGCGCTGCGGGACAACACGGCAGCGAGCTTGTCGAGCGCGGTCCGCCGGCTACCGCCACAGCAGCAGCCGGAGACCCTCGCGGCAGCGCCCGTACGCGGTGCGGTGATCCCGAAGGCGGCGATGCCAACGCTGGCGATCGCGCCGGTGCAGCAGCCGAGCACGATCGTGCTCAGGCGCGGCGGGTACTGAGTTACACCGTCGTCGGAGCAGTGCGCGTGTTCAGGCGCGAGACGTAGCGCGACGCCGTGCGGCGCTTGAGGATGCCTTTGGTGACCGCCGAGTCGACGATCGAGACGGCTTGCTTGATCAGGGCCGGCGCTTCCGTCGCCTTGGTATCCACCGCGGTGCGAGCCTTCTTGACGGCCGTACGCAGGGTTCCCATCGCGGCGCGGTTGCGCGCGCGATTCTTGATCATCTTGCGATTCTGCTTCTGCGCCGATGCGATGTTGGCCACTTCGATATTCTCCTGCGGAGGCCAGCGTTTACCCCGCCCAGGGGCTTGCTGTCAAGCGTTGGCCTCGTCTGCGAATTCTGATGTCGGTACGCGGGAGTACGCATGGGTGGGTGTGGATAACCTGATGACCGGTTGGTGAGTTTGGCGCCGATCTCACCGAGATCGCTCCCACTCGATCATGGCTGCTCAAAAAAGCGCCACCTTTCATCAGAACGCCTCACTCACGTCACGCCGGCGCGCTTGGCCTCGTTCCACAGCGTATCCATCTCGTCGAGATTCGACTGCTGTGGCGAGCTGCCGCGATCGCGCAGCCGATCCTCGACGAACTCGAACCGGCGCTGAAACCGGAGCGTTGCATCGAGCATCGCTTGCTCGGCATCGATACCGACCTTGCGAGCGACGTTCACGGCCGCGAGCAGCAGGTCGCCGAGCTCGTGGTGGATCGCCGCGGCGTCGCCGGACTCGATCGCCTCCCGCAGCTCGGCCGTCTCCTCCTCGATCTTGCCGAACGAGCCCTGCCACCCGGGCCAGTCGAACCCGACCTTGCCGGCCTTCGAACCGAGCTTCTGGGCGCGGGCGAGAGCGGGGCCGGGCTTCACGCCGGCGAGCACCCGATCGGTGCGTGTGCCCTTCGCCGCTTTCTCCGCCGCCTTGATCTCCTCCCACTGCCGGAGCACCTGCGCCGAGGTCTCGATGCCCTTCTGCTCACCGAAGATGTGGGGATGGCGGTGGATCAGCTTGTCGCTGATCGCATTGCACACGGCATCGATGTCGAACGCTCCCTCGCGCTGGCGGATCGCCGCGTGGAACACGATCTGCATCATCAGATCACCGAGCTCCTCGCAGTGATCCGCGACGTCGTTGCGGGCCAGTGCATCGAGGACCTCGTAGGTCTCCTCGACGAGGAACGGGCGCAAGGTCTCGAGGGTCTGCTCCTTGTCCCATGGGCAGCCGTCGGGTCCGAGCAGCCTCTCCATGACCTCGACCAGACGGGGGAGCGCAGTACCAGGCATGGGGGCCACCTTACCGCACCCCGTGCTATACGAGCCCGTCACCGCGGGCCGGAGGATCGCCTGCGCGACACGAAATGCCCCGTGACCCAGCCCAAGATCACCCGTCGCGAGAAGCTCGCATTCGACAACCCCGAGGCGCTACAAGCCCTGTGCGGGAGCAACAACGCGCGCCTGAAGCTTGTCGAGCGCACCGCAGGCGCGCAGGTCAACCTCCGCGGAAACGAGGTGACGATCGAGGGCGAGGACGCCGCGGTCGAGACGGCGAAGAGCGCGATCGAGCAGCTCTACGACCTCGCCGTCCACGGCAAGGCGCTGTCCTCGGATGACGTCGTCCGCGCAGTGCAGCTCCTCAAGGGCGATCGCGGTGGCGCGTCGATCCAGGGCGTGTTCGGCGACACCATCCTCACGCCGCGCACCGGTCGGCCGATCGCACCGAAGGGCGCGCAGCAGAAGAAGTACGTCGACCTGGTCCGCCAGAACGACATCATGTTCGCGGTCGGTCCCGCGGGAACCGGCAAGACCTACCTCGCCGTCGCGCTCGCGGTGCGCGCGCTGCTCGACAAGCAGATCCGCCGGATCATCCTCACCCGCCCCGCGGTCGAGGCCGGCGAGCGCCTCGGCTTTCTGCCGGGCACGCTCGAGGAAAAGGTCGATCCGTACCTGCGCCCGCTGTACGACGCGCTCCACGACATGATCGACGCCGACAAGCTCGAGCGGTTCATGGCGGACGGCACGATCGAGATCGCGCCGCTGGCCTTCATGCGTGGAAGGACGCTCTCCGGATCTTTCATCATCCTCGACGAGGCGCAGAACACCTCGCCGGCGCAGATGAAGATGTTTCTGACCCGCATGGGCTTCGATTCCAAGGCGGTGATCACGGGCGACGTGACGCAGACCGACTTGCCGCGCGGCGAGCGCAGCGGCCTGCGCGATGCGCTCGAGCTGGTCGACGGGATCCGCGGCATCGGCATCGTCGAGTTCACCGACGCCGACGTGGTCCGCCATCCGCTGGTCGCCGCGCTGATCCGCGCCTATGACGCTCGCGACCGATCGAAGTTCGAGGCACGCGAGCGGACCCAGCCGGCTGACAACGGAGCGGCGGCCGCACCCGCCAAGGGGCCGGATGGGATAGATTCGTGAACGTGGTGGTGACCAGCCCTGATGACCTGGTCAACGCGGTCGCTCGCGACCGGCGGATGCTCGGCTACCGCGTTCGCCGGCAAGGCGATGGCTGGATCGAGCTCGAGGTGGTGGCCCAGCGCGCGCGGATGCCGGTGCTGCTGGTGCTCGCCTGGCCCGAGGTGTGGCGCGACGCGAGCCAGCTGGCACCCCACCTGGTGCGCGCGCGATCGGGCAACTACTCGCTGATCGTGGTTGGCACCGATGCCGAGCTCGAGGAGGCGCGGCTCGACACGATGCCCGCCGATGCCGACATGACGGCGCTCGCCGCGCCGATCGGGATGCTCCGGCTGCTGCTGAGCCTGCGCGCTCGCGGCGAGGCGATCACGCAGCGCATGCAGTCCGCGGCGCTGGAGCTCGAGCTCGAGCGCAGCCGTCACGAGAACGACATGCTGATCTCGATCGGCCGGGCGCTGTCGCAGGAGCGCGACATCCAGTCACTGCTCGCGATCATCCTGCGCCGCGCGTGCGAGGTCACCAATGCCGATGCCGGCTCGATCTACGTGGTCGAGGGCGCGGACGAGGATGTCTCGCTGCGCAAGCTGCGGTTCGCGGTGTCGCAGAACGATTCGCGCACGCTGCCGCCCGCGGGCTTCACGATGTCGGTATCGTCGACCTCGATCGTCGGGCAATCGGTGCTGTCGGCGGACCGGATCAACGTCCCGGACCTGTACTCGCTCGACGAGCCGGGCGGTGGCAATAACCCGTGGGGCTTCGTCCACGATCGGACGTTTGACGACAAGTACCGCTACCAGACGCGCTCGGTGCTCGCGGTGCCGATGATCTCCGCGCGCAACGAGGTGATCGGCGTCATCCAGCTGATCAACAAGCGCGCGAAGGGCTGGATCACGCTGGATCTGCCGAGCGACTTCGAGAGCGGCGTCGTGCCCTTCGATGATGTCTCCGAGGCGTACATCTTCGCGCTGGCATCGCAGGCCGGCATCGCCCTCGAGAATGTTCTGCTCTACGAGGAAGTGAAGACGTTGTTCGACGGCTTCGTGAAGGCCGCCGTCACCGCGATCGAATCGCGCGACCCGACCACGTCCGGTCACTCCGAGCGAGTCGCCGAGCTCACCGTCGGGCTCGCGAATGCGGTCAACCGGTCCGAGACCGGGCACTACCGCGAGGTCCGGTTCTCGCGCGATGACCTGACCCAGATCCAGTACGCGGCGCTGCTCCACGATTTCGGCAAGGTCGGCGTGCGCGAGCACGTGCTGGTCAAGGCGAAGAAGCTGTACGAGCACGAGCGCGAGCTGATCCTCCAGCGGTTCCAGCTGATCAAGCGTGGCTACAAGATCGAGGGGCTCGAGTCGAAGGTCCGCTACCTCACCGAGGCGTCGCGCGAGCAGGTCGCGGAGAAGCTCGCCGGCATCGACAACGACCTGGTCGCGAAGGTCACGGAGCTCGACGCGATCATCAAGTTCATCCTCGCCGCGAACGAGCCCACCGTGCTCGATCAGGGCGGGTTCGAGCGGATCGCCACGATCGCCGGGATGACGTTCCTCGACGATCACGGACAGCAGGGTGCGTTCCTCGATCACGACGAGGCGAGCTGCCTGCAGATCCGCCGCGGCTCCCTGACCGAACAGGAGCGGCTCGAGATCAACAGCCACGTGGTGCACTCGTTCACGTTCCTCTCGAAGATCCCGTGGAGCCGCACGCTGCGCGATGTTCCCGAGATCGCCGGCGCGCATCACGAGAAGCTCGATGGATCCGGATATCCCAAGGGCCTGAAGGGCGATCACATCCCGGTGCCGGCGCGGATGATGGCGATCTCGGACATCTACGATGCGCTCACCGCGAGCGACCGACCGTACAAGAAGGCGATGTCCACCGAGAAGGCGCTCGACATCGTCGCCTCCGAGGTCAAGCGCGGTCAGCTCGACAGCGAGCTGTTCGAGATCTTTCTGAGCTCGCGGGTCTGGGCGATCACGCAGCGCCCGGGCTCGTAGCGGTGGGGCTCGACCTCGCCGTCGACGACGGCGTCACCCTCCCGCCGGCGGTGCGCCGCAAGCTGCAGGCCGTGGTCGGGCGCATGGTCCGCGCCGCGGCGCGCACCGATCGCCGCAGCGACTTCGAGGTCGGCCTGCGGCTGACCACCGACGCGGAGATCCGCGTGCTCAACCGCGAGTTCCGCGGCAAAAACAAGCCCACCGACGTCCTCGCGTTCGCGCAGCGTGAGGGGCCGGCGGGCGCGCTGCACCCAGAGCTGCTCGGCGACATCGTGATCTCGGTGGACACCGCGCGCCGGCAGGCGAAGCGCGGCCTCGCGGCGGAGCTCCTGCACCTGGCCTCGCACGGTCTGTGTCACCTGCTCGGCTACGATCACAATGACGATGCCGAGGAGCGCGAGATGAACGCCCGTGCCGCGGCCCTCCGCAAGGAAGGCGCGCGCACCGGTCGGATCGCTGCGGCCTAGGCTACTGACACTTCGCCGGCGTGCCCGTGCACGTCGTGCTCGAGGGGCAGACGAGCACTCCGGTCGTGAACAGCGGTGAGGTGCACGAGGTGCCGGGCGCCACCGTGCCGCGAACGGCGAGCGAGTAGACGCCGCTGCCGCTGTCGTAGCCGTCGATCACCACGGCGTAGCCACCCGCGGGGACGTTGGTCATCGTCAACTTCGACTGCGCGCCCGGGTCGCCGCTGTCGTCATCGCAGCCAAGCTGGGTCGCGCACTGCGTATCGCGCAAGGTCAGCACGGTATCGAATCCCGAGGTGCTGAGATCGAGCACCAGGGTCGCGACCGGGACCGGTAGCTGGAGGCCATATGCGACGTCGGGGCCGCTCGCGTCTGACTGGCAGGTCGACGACGTGAAGTTGTTGCCGCGGCCGGTGGTCGTTCCGGTGACCGGCGTCGACGTGATCACGCTGCTCGGATCGACCTCGCCCACGCAGAACGCCTCGCTGGTGGCGGCGGCCGAGCTGCAGCCGTAGTCCGCGGGGAAGTCGGTCGCCAGATCGGTGTCGTCGTCGGCCGCATTCGAGCACACCGGCGCGATGGCCGGATCGGTCTCGTCGTCGTCGCTGCGCGAGCTGCATCCGGGATCGAACGGATAGTCCGCGTGCGTGTCGCCGTCGTTGTCCATGCCGTCCCCGCACGCCGCGACCTGGCACGTCCGCATCCCGGAGGCGCCCTTGCACGCGAAGCCATCGGCGCAGCTGAGGGCACCCGAGGTGGCGAGCACGCCCTCGCAGCTCTGACCGCTGGCGATCCTGCCGCTGACGTTGATGGTGTACGCGGCGCCGGGCGTCGAGCCCGAGCCATCGACCACGTAGTAGTAGGTGCCGGCAGCCAGCGCTCCGA
This sequence comes from Myxococcales bacterium, assembly GCA_043753855.1. GTDB lineage: Bacteria > Myxococcota_A > Polyangia > Haliangiales > Haliangiaceae > JABFXX01. The sequence goes on from JAYUVX010000187.1 coordinate 36,559, forward strand.
GCGTCAGATCCTCGGGCGTGTCGCTGCACGCCACCGGCGTTCCGCCGCACGTCGAGTCGAGCAGCGACACCACGGCATCGAACGAGTTCGCGTTGACGATGCTGAGGCTCGTCAGGGTGGGTACGGTCAGCGAGTACAGCTTGTCGGGCGCCGTGTTGACAACGGAGCTGCAGGTCGGCGACTCGTCATTGACCGCGCCCGCCGTGGTGTCGGGCGTCATCGCCATCACGAGCGGCGTCACGCCTTCGCTCGAGGAGCACACCTCGGTGGTGCCCGACGCGGCGAGACAGCTCGGATCGTTCGGGTAATCGATCAGCAGATCGCCGTCGTTATCCAGTCCGTCGCTGCATGCCGGGCAACCTGCGCCACCCGGGCAGGTGTCGGTCTCGTCATTGTCGCTGACCGAGGCGCAGCCCGGATCGTTCGGATAGTCGGCGATGCCGTCGCCGTCGTTGTCCACACCGTCGCCGCATGCCGCTGCCTGGCAGGTCCGCGTGCCCGGTGTGCCCCGACAGGCGAAGCCAGCGCCGCAGGTGATCGCGCCGTTGAGCGCGAGCGGCAGTTCGCAGCTGCCGGCATTCTGGATCGTACCGCTGACGGTGACAGTGTACGCGCCGGTCCCCGTGGAGTAGCCATCGACGACGTAGAAGTAGAGGCCCGCAGCGAGGTTGTTGAGCGCGATGGTCTCGGGCTCGTCGCGGCACTGCATCGGCGTGCCGCCGCACGTCGAGTTGAACAGCTTGACGATCTGGTTGAAGGAATTGGTGTTCACGATCGAGAGCGAGCGCATCGCCGGCAGCTGGAGGCTGTAGGTCCGATCGGGGGCGGTGTTGGTGCCGGTCGCGCTGCACGTGGTCGTCAGGTCGTTGTTGGCGCCAACGGTGGTGCCCGTGGTGACGGGCATCACCAGCGCCTCGACGCCATCGGTGGTCACGCAGCCCTCGGAGGCCTGGGAGGGTGAGGTGCAGTTGGTATCGGCCGGGAAGTCGGTCTGCCCGTCGCCATCGTTATCGATGCCGTCGGCGCACTCGGGGCAGCCGGGGCCCACGCCGGGGCAGCTGTCGCCTTCGTCGGTGTCGTCGAGTGACGAGCACCCCGGATCCGCGGGGAAGTCGATCTTGAGATCGCCATCGTTATCGATGCCATCGCCGCACGCGCTCGCCATGCAGCGCATCGCGCCGGTCACACCGGTGCAAGGATTCGTGGCGGGGCAGGTGAGGGCGCCGCCGAGCGTGTCGGCCGGGTTGCAGCTGCCGCCCGGAGCGATCACGCCGGTGATGTGCACGGTGTACGCGCCGGGCGGCTTCACGGCGTTGAAGTTATCGACCGCGAGGATGTACGTCGATGCCGCGAGGTTCGCCAGCGCGAGCCGTGATGCGCCGGTCGAGGTGCCGCCATCGTCGTCGCACGCGAGGCTGGGCTCGTTGCACGTCGTGGGCAGCAGGGAGAGCACGGTGTCGGCGACCGTGGCTTCGGTGTCGATCACGAGCGTGCGCATCGCCGGCAGCGCGAGCGTGTAGAGCACGTCGCCGCCGCCATCGCTGCCGCAGCGCGGGTCGTGGTTGTCGTGCGAGCCGACCAGGGTTCCGGACGTGGTCGCGGCGACGAGCGCCGAGATCGGATCCTGCTCGCCGGTGCACGCCTCGCTGTTCCCAGCCGCGGAGCTGCACGACGGATCCAGCGGATAGTCGGTCAGGGTGTCGCCGTCATCATCGCGTCCGTTGCTGCACGCCGGGCAATCTGCACCGCTCGGGCAGCTGTCGGTCTCGTCGTTATCGGTCGGCGAGTCGCAGCCTGGATCCGTGGGATAGTCGTTCTTGCCGTCGCCATCGTCATCGACCATGTCGCTGCACATCGGCTTCGAGCACTTCATGCCCGTGGTGCCGCCGAGCGGCGTCCGGCAGACCAGCCCGGGACCGCACTGCGCCGTGGTCGAGCAGCCTTCGCCCTCGCCGGTGAACAGCGTGACCTCGAGCGTGTACGCGCCAGTCTCCGTCGAGTCGTGGCCTTCGACGATCAGGTAGTAGTTGCCGGCGGGGAGAGAACGCGTGAGCGTCGACGTCGAGTCCGTGCTCGACGCGTCGTCGTTGCACGCGATCTCGGCCATCGCGCAGTTCGAGCCGCGGAGATCGAGCACGGTGTCCAACATGGATCCAGCGGTCGTCGCCACCAGAACCTTTGGGGCGGCCAGCGAGATCTGGTACGCGACGGCCGCGGCGCCAGCACCGCCGCCACACGTCGACGCGATCGACGAGGTGCTGGCCGCATCGAGCGTGCCGCTCGCCATCCCGTTGCTCGGCAGTGGCGTGATCACGAGGCCGCCACCGCAGGCGATCGGGTTGTTGACGAACTCGAACGGATCGGAGGCCGACGTGCATCCCGGATCTCCGGGATAGTCGATCGACCCGTTGCCATCGTCGTCGACGCCGTTCGCGCATTGCGAACAGTTCGGCCCCGACGGGCAGTCGTCCACCTCGTCGTCCTGGTTTGGCGCGGTGCACCCCGGGTCGGCGGGGTAGTCCGTCTTGCCATCGCCATCGTTGTCGATCCCGTCGCTGCACTGCGAGATGCCAGCGACGTCGACCGGGGCATCGATCGGCGACAGTCCGTTGTCACCGCATGCTGCAACGAACAGGACCGCCGCAAAGATCAAGCTAGGTATACGCATCGAGTGCCTCCAGACGGCGCGACACTTATCTGCCGTCGAGCGTGCCGTCAATGTGCAGGCGCGTTACCTACCTTGTTTCCGATCTCCACACACGTGTTGGTACCGGCGCGTACGCGATTCACGCGTTATGTGCAGCTACTGGCACTTCGCGGGCATGCCGGTGCACGTCGTGCCGGTGGGGCAAGACAGAATTGCATTCGCACCGCCGGAGAACAGCGGCGAGCTGCCCGCGGTCTGCGCCGCGACCGTGCCCTTGACGTTGAGCTTGACGCTGCCGGCGACGGCGCCGCCACTACCGCCGGAGTAGCCATCGACGATGATCGCGAGATTTCCGCGGGGCAGGTTGGACAGCGTCAGCTTCGATAGACGTTCTCCGCTGGTGGCGCCGTCGTCGTCACAGCCGAGCTCGACGCCGCATTGCGCATCCCGCACGCTGAGGACAGTGTCGAACGTCGACCCGACGGTATCGACGGTGAGGGTCTTCACCTTCTCCGGCAGCGATAGTGCGTAAACGATGTCGGCGCTAGCCGCGCTGCTTTGGCACGTCTGCGTGGCGAAGTTATTGGTCATGCCCACGGTCGTGCCGGTGGTCAACGCCGAGGTGATCAGCGAGGTCGGGTTGGTCTCCACCGGGCAGAACTTCTCGCTGCTCCCCGATGCTGCGACACAGCCGTAGTCACGCGGCCAGTCGATCAGCGTGTCGGTGTCGTTGTCCATGCCATCGGCGCACACTGGCGTGGTCGCGGGGTCCGCCTCGGAGATATCGTCGACCGAGTCGCAGCCCGGATCCTCGGGAAAGTCGAACTTGCCGTCGCCGTCGTTGTCGAGACCGTCGTCGCACGCGGCGCCACGGCAGGTTCGCGCACCCGCAGCTCCGGCGCATGAGTATCCGGTGTTGCAGCCGAGCGCCCCGGAGGCGAACAGCGCACCCTCACAGCTCGCGCCGTTCACGACCTTGCCGGGGATCCGATGGGTAGTCGATCACCCCGGGTCGTCCGGGAAGTCGACCATGCCGTCGCCGTCGCCGTCGTTGTCGACGCCGTCGCTGCACGCGACCTTGGGCAGGTCTTCGTTGTTGGAGCCAGCGCCGCAGGCGACGAGACCGGAGAGCGTCAGAGAAACGAGGAACGCGCGCATTGGCGCCTCTGTAGCGAAGGGTACGACCTTCGGTCAAGTGCCGACGTCTATGGGCAGTTCGTGGACCGCCACCGACGCGCAAATGGCTAATTTATCTTCGTTGACAGCTAGCCAGCGTCGAAGAACAGGAACTTGAGGTACCTGCCTTCCGGGAACGCGGGCAGGACCGGGTGATCGGACCCTGCACCTCCGGCAAACCGGAGCCGAACGGTGACCCCGAGCCCTCCCACGATCTCGAGCAGGTCCGCCTCGGTGATGTGGGATGAGCACGACGCGAGCGCGAACCGGCCGGCGGGAGCGACGACCCCGAGCGCCGCGGACACCAGCTTGCGGTACGCCGACAGTGCTGCCGGACGCGCCTTCTCGCTGGGCGCGAAGCTCGGAGGATCGACGATCACGAGGTCCCAGCGGCGCCCGCGCCTGGCAGAGCGTGCGAAGAATTCGAACGCGTCGGTGGCGACCGTCTCGTGGCTCTCGCGCGGCAACCCGGACAGCGCGACGTTCGTCTCGAGGGCGGCGATCGCCGGTGCGGCGATGTCGACCGAGGTCACCTGCGTCGCGCCGCCAAGCGCTGCATGGATCGAGAACCCGCCGGTGTACGAGAACACGTTGAGGACGCTCGCTCCGCTGGCGTGGGCGCGGATCGTTCGCCGGTTGTCGCGCTGATCGAGGAAGAAACCGGTCTTCTGACCGGCGCGCACGTCCACGCCGAACCGCGCCTCGTCCTCGTGGATCGGGATCAGGGCCGGCGGATCACCGCGCCACGCTTCTCCCGCCGTGCGCTGTCCGCGCTCGCCGCGGATCCAGACGTGGGCGATCGTGGAGCCCCCGCGTTCGAGCCCTGCGATCGCATCGGCGAGCCGCGGGCGCCAGAACGCGGATGCCGCGGCGCCATCGAATACGATGACCGCCGTGTCGCCGTAGTGATCGACGACCAGGCCGGGACAGCCGTCCCCCTCGCCATGGACGAGGCGAACGCCCGTGCAGCCGACGAGCAGTGGATCGCGCGCGCGGCGCGCCGCGGCGGCCTCGGTGCGCGCGCGCACCCATGAGCCATCGATCGGGCGATCGACCGCGAGGTCGAGGATCCGGGCGCGGATCGGAGACGCGGGATCCGCGAACACCGTGGCGATCGGGCCATCCTCGTCGACGACGGTCGCGAGCTGTCCCGCGATCAGGCCCTTCGGAGGCGCCAGTGCGCGGTCGTAGATCCACGGATGGCCGGCGCGGATCGTGGCCCGTAGCGGCTTGGTCAGCCGCCAGGAACCTGTCATTTCAGCTGCGAATCGACGAGCTGGTACATGTGCGCGTAGCGGTTCAGCGACTGCACGATGCCGTAGTCGTCGGCGAACCATAGCTGGTTCAGCCAGTCGGCCGGCATCTCGGCGGGCTTGAAATCCTTCGACTTCGCGGACTCGATGGTCACGCGACCGGTGGTCTTGATGACGATCTTCTCGGCCTTGTACGAGCCGGCCTTGGTGACGATCGACTCGGCATCCGACGGCGTGATCCGACGCTCGATCTCGAGCTTGCCGGTGTTCAGCTTGGCGCCCGAGTCCTTCGATGGGCCATGCGTCCAGTGCGCGATGATGTCCTCGGCGTACTCGGCCCCGCCGAAGGCACCATTGGTCAGCGCCCAGCTGGTGCCCTTTCGATCGAACTTGTCGAACGTGAGGCCGCTGTACCCGCCGGGCTCGCCGGCGAACAAGAAGCTGTCGGGCGAGATATCGAACTTCTTCGCGTTGCAGACGATCGTCGAGTGGACCACCCGGTCGTCGATCAGCGGCTTCTTGGGATCGCGCGTCAGGTCGTACGTGAACTTCTCGTCGAGGCTGACGACGGTGTCGCCGCCCTTCTGCTCGATCGACTTCACGGTGATCGTGAACGTCTTGGGCGGCTGGGGCGCGATGCGCACGACATCCGGCAGCGCGGGCAGGGGCGCGGCGACGTTGGCGTACGTCCAGACATTGCCGACCGCGAGCGGCAGTACCTTGACGCCGCACACGGTACCGAGCTTGGGCGCACCCGCTGCGGCCACCTTGGGCTTGGCGGTGGCGGCCGCGGGCACGAGGGTCAGGGCGAGCAGGGCAAGCGCTGGGATCCGCATCGGTACCCGGTCATACGACGCGTGGGGGCCGGCGTAAAGCGCCATGACCTCACAGGTTGAGGCGTGCAGTGCGCGCGCTGTCGCACAGCGTGCCCCTCGGAAAGCTCGCGGCGAGTCGTGGGCTCCGCGCTTGGACCTGCGGTGGTACGCGTTCGACGAGCGCTGGATCGAGCGTGTCGCGGCGCCGCGACGAACCCGCCACGTGGTCTCGCGGGTTGCGTCGCGAGTGCGCTTGCCGGGCGCTACTTGTTGCGGTTCTGAGGCTGTGCACCGAAGACGCAGTTGGCGTCATTGGTGCCCTCGCACATCTTCGCGATCAGGGCGCGGAACCGCGCATCACGCCGCATCTCGGCGAAGTCGGGATCGAGGACCTGCTTGCGGCCGAGCAGCCGGTCGAGGTGCAGCTCGACGTCCGCGCGCTTGCTCGGATGCGCTCGCAACTGGAGCATGCGGGTCAGCAAGTTGATCGAACACTGCTTGCGCCCGATCCGCGCGTAGGCTGCCGCGAGGTTGTACGTGGCGGTCACGTTGTACGGGTCTGCGCCGAGCGCGGTGATGAAGTGCTCGACCGCATCGGTGATGTACTGCTCGCGAGTCTGGCGCTCGACCTCGGCGCTCGCGGCTGTCTTGAGCTCGCCCTTGGCCTGCTCCGCGAGCTTCGCACCCTCGGGGATCGAGCGCTCGTCGAACGAGATCGGCTTGAGCTCGCCGTTCGAGCCCTCGATGGCGTCGCAGTCCTTCTGGACCACGGTCTTCACCTCCGGCACCGGATCGGGCTGGGGGCGGAGCGGCGGTGGCGGAGCGGTGAGGACCTGCTTCTCGTGACAGGCGGTGAACAGCAGCAGGAGCAAGAGGCGTTTCATGGTCACCGGCCGATCGCGGCGATCGCGTCCTTGCGATAGCCCTTGAACCACTGCGGAGTATCCGTCACTCGGTCGATCGCGAGCTTCGCACCCTTCGCGAACTTGGGATTTGCTTCCAGTGTCGAGAGCCGCTTCAGCATCGCGAGCGCACAGCCCTTGCGATAGACGCGGTCATACGCGATCGCGAGCTGCAGCGTCGCGTCGTGGTTGTAGGGATCTTTGGTGAGCGCGTTGCGGAACTTGTCGATGCTGACCTTGATCAGCTCGGCCTGACCCGCCGGATCCTTGGCCTTGTCGGAGCTCTGCAGCGCGATCTCGCCCTCGCCG
>JAYUVX010000188.1:0-15744 GCA_043753855.1 Myxococcales bacterium
CGCCGCGGGACACGCTAGCATAGCGCCGATGCGTGCCCTTTCGTTCTGCCTCCTCGTCTCGCTCGCAGCGGGTTGCATCGACGAGCTCCCGCCCGAGGATGCGAACATGGTCGCCACCCGCGGCGCGTGCACGGCCCTGGAAGGCTTGCAGTTCCGTTCACTCGACCCTGGCGAGTGCGGCCTGACGCCCGATGGCGTGGGCAGCTGCACCTGGCGGATCACGTTCGACGTCTACGACAGCAGCACCAAGAGCCGGTTCACCTGGTCGCACTCCGATGTCGGCGAGTCCGGGTACGTGATGTGCGAGGGCAACGCGATCCACTCGGTCGACAGCAGCGTTCACTATGCCGGCTCGTTGGATCCCGCGCAGCTCGATCTGGTTTGGGACGATCGCGCGTACGCTCCGTAGCGACGCTGCTCAACGGACCGCGGCGACGTCGCCGAACTTCGGGCCCGGAGCATCGCCGACCCAGATCCCCTTGGCATCGAGCCACGCATCGAACTCCGGCGTCGGCTTCTTGCCGACCAGCCGGCGCAAGGTCGGGATGTCGTGATAGCTCGTCGACTGATAGTTCAGCATGATGTCGTCGCCGACCGGCAGTGACATCAGGTAGGTACAGCCGGCGACGCCGAGCAGGACCTTCAAGCTCTCGAGCTCGTCCTGAGACATCGTGGCGTGATAGGTGAAGCACGCATCGCAGCCCATCGGCAGCCCGAGCAGCTTGCCCATGAAGTGATCCTCGAGTGCAGCACGCGAGATCTGCGGCCCGTCCTCGAGGTACTCGGGGCCGATGAAGCCGACCACCGTGTTGACGAGGAACGGCTTGTAGCGTCGCGCCAGGCCATACGCGCGCGCCTCGATCGTCACCTGGTCGGCCCCGTGGTGGGCCGCGCTCGAGAGCGCCGAGCCCTGGCCGGTCTCGAAGTACATCCGGTTCGGGCCCTTCGCGGTGCCCTTCGTCTTCATCATCTCCCAGCCTTCCTGGAGCAGCGCCGCACTGATCCCGAACGCCTTGTTCGCCTGCTCGGTGCCCGCCACCGACTGGAACATCAGATCCATCGGGCACCCGTGCTCGAGCGCCTTCATCTGCACGGTGATGTGCGAGAGCACGCAGTGCTGCGTCGGGCATGCGTTGCGGCGCAGCAGATCGTCGAGGACGTTCAGGATCTGGGCCGTGGATTCCGCGGTGTCGGTCGCGGGATTGACTCCGATCACGGCATCGCCGCAGCCATAGGCGAGCCCCTCGCGCGCGGAGGCGAGGATGCCCTGGACGTCATCGGTGGGATGATTGGGCTGACACCGCGACGATAGCCGGCCCGGCAGGCCAAGCGTGTTGTTGGCGCGGACGACGACGAGGCACTTCGAGCCGACCGTCATCAGATCAAAGTTCGACATCAGCTTGCACACGCCCGCGGCCATCTCCGGCGTCAGGCCGGGAGCCACCGCGCGCAGCGTGGGCCCGGTGGTCTCGATGTCGAGCAGCCACTCGCGGAACTGGCCGACCGTCAGGTGCGCCACCGCGCGGAACGCCTGCTCATCGAGCTCGTCCTCGCACAGCCGGGTCAGCTCGTCCTGCTCGTACGGCACGACCGGGTTCTCTCGCAGGTCGCGCAACGTGAGGTTCGCGAGCGCCGCACGGGCGGCGACCCGCTCGACCGCATCGCGCGCGGAGACACCAGCGAGGTCATCACCGCTCTTCGGCGAGTTCGCCTTGGCGAGCACTTCCTTGACGGAGCTGAACCGGTAGCTCAGTCCCCGGATGATCGACGCGAGCTGCACGGCGTCGACATCGTAGCTGCTCGCGCGAGCAAAAAGCCGTCGCGCGGCACATCGGATCCACAGACCCTGGGTGCCGCGCGGCGGACGTAGCAAGCTGAGCCAGGAGCAGTCGCAGAAGATGTCAGTGGGTGCGGGCCGCGATCAGCGGGCTGGTCTCGAGCTCGGGCTCTCGCGACGGGCGGTTCGCTCGGACAAGCGCGGGCTTGATGCCGACGTGGTGGGTCTGCACGAGCGACCAGCCGAGCATCCCCGCGGTGACCATCGAGACAAAGCCGATCATGTCGAGCGCCAGCGGGAGGGTCGGGTTGAAGCTGTACGCGCCGTCGACCATCGTGCGGTCGTTCCAGCCGATGTACAGCAACGCGCCGCTGACGCCGTACAGCGCGATCGCGAAATCCGATCCCGCTCCCGATGGATGCCCAGATCTACGCGACGTGGGTCGGGATCACCGGTGACGTGCGACGAATGCTGAACAGCGAGGAGGGGTTGTCGTTGAGGGAGATGGTCGGCGTGCTCGAACCGAAGTCCGCGGCGATGATGCCCGACGGCTACCTCGATCTCGGAGCGATTCTGGGCGAGCCACGCACTCTCGTGCTCGATGTCTCGGATCAATCGCCCACTGCGAACAACACCGAGAGGATCCTGCGCGGCCTGCTGGGACGTGGGTATGAGACGGGCATGCGTCCCTCTCCGCTCGTCGGGCGACTGCGCCACATGAAGGACGAGCTCGGTCGCGGCAGCGATACAGCTGAGCACAAGCTGCGTTACTTGCTGTGATGAACTGAAGTACTTGCGCACGAAGGCGTTGCTCGCGCACGTAGGCGCCTGGCACTGGCCCGGAACGCCGCGTCCCAGCAGGTACGCGAGTTGCTGTAGCTCCCGCTGATGTCGAGGTTGGCCTTGCTGGCCGCACTGCCGCTCCTGATCGCGACCTCGGCGCGTGCGGGAACGCTCGGTAGCCCCGTCGTCGGTGGATCTCTCGTGCCGCCCGGAAAGTGGCCCGATGTGATCGCGATCCTCGGCCCGGACGGCTCGTGTACCGGCACCCTCATTGCGCCCGACGTGGTGATCACCGCGGGCCACTGCTCGGGGATTCACCCAACGGAAGTCGTGGCGAACACGACCAACTACAACGGCTCGGGCGGGCAGCGGATCGCGATCAAGAGCCTGACGGCGTATCCAGACTACCAGCACACGTTCGACGTCGCCGTGATCGTGCTCGCAAAGCCGGTCGCCGGCGTCGCGCCTCGTGCGGTCGCGAAGAAGTGCACGTACGCCGGCTTCGCGGACGAGACGATGGTTCATCTGGTCGGCTTCGGGCTGACCCAGAGCGATGGCGGCGGCTCCAACACCACGCTGCACGAGTCGATGGCGCCGGTGCTCGATGCCGAGTGCACGGGAGGAAGCGGTTGCCGCGCCGGTGCAGCTCCGGCCGGTGAGTTCGTCGCGGGGGGCAGCGGTGGCGACTCGTGCTTCGGAGACTCCGGCGGCCCGGTCTATCTCGATACCCCGCGCGGCCCGGTGCTGATCGCGTCGGTGTCTCGCGGCCTCGACGATGCGGCCACGCCGTGCGGCGGTGGCGGCATCTACGTCCGCACCGACAAGGTGCTCGCCTGGCTCGAGCAGACCACGGGTCGCGAGATCACGCAGGACAGCTGCACGGGCGCCGGCGAGCTCGCCGCAGGTGCTCCCGGGGACGACGAGGGCGGCGGAACGGAGCGCGCAGCGTTCGACGGCGGCTGCTCGTCCACCGGTGGCAACGCCGGTGCGATCCTGATGTTGGCGACAGTCGGCCTGCTCGTTCGCAAGCGCCGCGTCCGCTGAACGACCGAATGCCGGCCGGCGGTCCGGGTTCCGGCCGGACGGAATCGGCTAACCCTCCGAGATCACAGCCGTGAAACGTGGCCTCGCGGTTGCTCGATGCGCCGCCATGCGCATCTCCCCCATTCTCGGCGTTCTCATCTCCACCTGGTGCTCGCTCGCGATCGCGCAGCCCGCACCACCTGTCATCGGCGGCAGCAAGGTCAAGGCACATGCTTGGCCCGATGTCGTCGCCGTGCTCGGCACCGGCGGATCGTGCAGCGGCACGTTGATCGCGCCCGATGTCGTGTTGACCGCCGGCCATTGCATCGAGATCGATCCGAAGACGGTCGTCGTCGATACCATCGACTACAACGCGCCGTTCGCCGGCGACACGATCCCAGTGAAGTGGGCGCGCGCGTATCCCGACTGGGAGCATCGCTACGATGTGGGCGTGCTGTTGCTCGAGCACGTGGCGAGGCCGAAGCCGCGCGCGATCGCCAGCGCGTGCCTGGCGAACGAGCAGCTCGGTGCCAAGCATCCGGTGCAGGTCGTCGGGTTCGGCCTGACCTCGCCGAGCGGGACCGACGACAACACGGCGCTGCACCAGGCCACGCTGCCGATCCTGGATCCCACGTGTGGTGAGGATCGGGCCTGCGAGCCGTCGGTGATCCCGAACGGCGAGTTCACCGCAGGCGGCCGCGGCACCGACAGCTGCTTCGGGGACTCGGGCGGGCCTGCGATGCTCGAAACCGAGCACGGCTCCGTGCTGCTCGGCGTGGTGTCGCGCGGGCTCTCGTTGCCGGGTATCCCCTGCGGCAATGGCGGCGTGTACATCCGTGCGGACAAGGTAGTCGCCTGGCTGCGCTCGGTGACCGGCCGCGTGTTCGAGCGCGCCACCTGTAAAGGTCACGGCGACGATCCGGGCCGTGTCGAGGACGGGGAGGGCGGCTGCTCCAGCGGCAGCGGGGGGACGAGCTTCGTGCTCGGTGGACTGTTGATCGCTGGCGTCTGGCGGCGACGGCGCGATGCGCCCGGCGGCGGCGTCGTCCGTCCGGACTCGGGTAAATCCCTCATGCGCGCGGAAGCTGGGTCGGCGGCGCTGGCGGACACCGATCGAACCGCCGCTCCCCGTGCGAGCACCTCCGAACCGGATCGGGTGGTTCGCGATCCTGGCGCTCGCGGCGATGACCGCCGCTCTTAGGTGATACAAACGGCGCCGATGAGCACGAAGATCAAGGTGAAGAATCCCGTCGTCGAGATGGACGGCGACGAGATGACCCGCATCATCTGGCACTTCATCAAGAACAAGCTGATCCTTCCCTATCTCGAGATCGATCTGAAGTACTTCGATCTCGGCATCGAGAGCCGCGACCAGAGCCGCGACCAGGTCACGATCGACTCCGCGAACGCCACCAAGGAGTTCGGCGTCGCCGTGAAGTGCGCGACGATCACGCCCGACGAGGCCCGCGTCAAGGAGTTCAACCTGACCGAGATGTGGAAGTCTCCGAACGGGACGATCCGCAACATCATTGGCGGTACGATCTTCCGCGAGCCGATCATCTGCTCGAACGTGCCGCGCCTCGTGCCCGGCTGGACCAAGCCGATCGTCGTCGGCCGTCATGCGTTTGGCGATCAATACAAGGCCACCGATTTCGTGGTCCCCGGCGCCGGCACCCTGACGATGACGTACACCCCGAAGGACGGTAGCAAGCCGACCGAGTACAAGGTGTTCGACTTCCCCGCCGGAGGCGTGGCGATGGGCATGTACAACCTCGACGAGTCGATCATCGGCTTCGCGCGGAGCTGCATGACCTACGCGCTCAACCGCGGCTGGCCGCTCTACTTGTCGACCAAGAACACGATCCTCAAGAAGTACGATGGTCGGTTCAAGGATCTGTTCCAGAAGGTGTTCGACGAGGAGTTCGCGGACAAGTTCAAGGCCGCGAACCTGGTGTACGAGCACCGCCTGATCGACGATATGGTCGCCTCGGTGATGAAGTGGGACGGCGGCTTCGTCTGGGCCTGCAAGAACTACGATGGCGACGTCCAGTCGGACTCCGTCGCGCAGGGCTTCGGCTCGCTCGGCCTCATGACCTCGGTGCTGCTGACGCCCGACTGCAAGACGGTCGAGGCCGAGGCCGCGCACGGTACAGTCACGCGGCACTTCCGCGAGCACCAGAAGGGGAAGCCGACGTCGACCAACCCGATCGCGTCGATCTTCGCCTGGACCCAGGGCCTCAAGTATCGCGGTCAGTTCGACAACACTCCGGACGTCGTGAAGTTCGCGGCGGCCCTCGAGGCGGTGTGCATCGAGACCGTCGAGTCCGGCAAGATGACCAAGGACCTCGCCGTCCTGATCGATCCCAAGGCTCCGTGGCTCACCACCGAGCAGTTTCTCGACGCGCTCGACGCCGGCCTCAAGACCAAGATGGCGAGTTGGTAACCGCATCTCGCTACGTTGCTACGTCGCTACGTTCTGAAACCGGAACCGCCAAGATTCCAAGGCCGCCAAGCCGAGCGCGGGGCGGCCCAGCGGCGCGCTACGGGTCGCTGAAGGTCACCAACGCGCGCGTCATCGAGCGCTGCTGGATCTTCATCCAGTCCGCGGACCGGCCGTGCCGCGAGATCCGTAGCTCGTCGATCTCCATCTTCGCCGCGCCCACGCTCGCACCGAGCGTCAGCTCGCCGCTGGTGGACGCGAGCTCGTGCGTACCGACGTTGTTGTCCACGAGCACCTCGACCCCGCTGACGTACACCCGGAGCTTGGCGCCATCGTAGACCCAGGCGAGGTGCGACCACGTATTGAGCGGTAGCTCCGGGTGGACGAACGAGCTCGCGCTTTTCCACCGGACATCGATCTGGAACACCATCGCCGCGCCGACGACGTAGAACCGGCCAAGCGCGAGGGAGCCGCCGTTGTCGAGTACGGCAGGCTGGGTCATGCCGATGTCCGCGATGTTCGTGTACCTGGGCCGCAGCCACATCTCGAGCGTGCCCGAGTTCCACTCGTCGAACGTCTTCCCGGCGAATGTGACCCGATCGGACGGCCCGTCGAACACCACGGCATTGCCGAGATAGCCGGGAGCGATCGATGACCCGCTAAGCGTGCCGTCGTGGTTGTGACCGCTCGAATCGGACGCATCGAGGGCGAAGTGGTGGACGGCTTCGTCGGTGTTCCACACCGCGTGCGGATCCTCCATCCCAACATGCGGCCCGAACTGCACGAGCACCGGAGACGGCGCGCTCGCGGCGAGGTGAGGGACGCGAAGCCAGAGCACGATCTCGCCGGTCGGATTGTTCGCCTCGATCTCGAACGGCAGGACCGCGCCGGTCGCTTCGTCGATGAACTTCAGATCGCGGCGCGGATCTACGACCTGCGTGCGATCGATCTGGGCGCCGATCGTCACCAGCACCGGGACGTCGTCCAGCGTGGTCGTGAGCCCGGAGGTATCGAATGTCAGCTTGCGCGGACTGCTCGGACCTCCGACGTCGAAGCCGGTATCGCGGCCAGCGTCGCCGGTCGCGCTACTGCCGACGGAGAAGCCGCACCCGAACAACAGCATCGCGAGCCCCGCGTACTTCACGGGACCAAGGATAACTCACCCCAGGAAGCCGCGGGCAATGTTCATCAGCTCGGTGTTGGCGGCCACGGACTTGGTGAACGCCTCCTTCTCCGAGGCCGACAGCTCGAACTCGTGGACGCTCTCGGCGCCCTTGGAGGTCAGCTTTACCGGGACGCCGACGAATGCGCCCTTGACACCGAACTCGCCGTTGAGCTCGACCGAGCACGGCAAGATGCGGCCCTGGTTACGCACGATTGCCTCGACCATGAGCGCGGTGCCTGCGCCGGGAGCCAGCCATGCGCTGGTGCCGATCAACCCCGTCAGCGTCGCGCCGCCCTTCTTGGTGTTCTCGACGACCTCGTTGAGCTTCTCGGGCGACAGAAACTTCGCGACCGGCACGTTGCCGATCATCGCGGTCGACAGGATCGGGACCATGTCCTTGTCGGTGTGGGCGCCGAGCACGATGCCCTGCACGTCCTCGACGCTGACGCCGGCCGCGAGCGCGAGGTAGGTGCGGAACCGCGCACTGTCGAGGACGCCGGCCGAGCCGATCACGCGCTCGCGCGGGAAGCCGGTGACCTGCTTGGCGACGAACACCATCGCGTCGAGCGGGTTCGACACGACGATCAGCACGGCCTCCGGAGCGTGCTTCTTCACGTCGGCGCAGATGCCCTTCACGATGCCGGCGTTGATGTTGATCAGCTCCTCGCGCGACTGACCCGGCTTGCGCGGGACGCCGGCGGTCATCACGATCACGTCCGCTCCGGTCATCGCCTCGGGCTTGTCGCTCGCGGTGAACGAGGTGTTGTTGAAGCCCTCCCACGGGCCACACTGCGTGAGGTCGAGGCCGCGACCTTCGGCCGGACCCACCTTGATATCGATCAGGACGAGGTCACCGAGCTCCTTAACGGCAGCCCACTGGGCGACGGCTGCGCCGACGTTTCCGCCGGCACCAACGATGGCGATCTTGGGACGCTTGATCATGTTGGCCGGTCATACCAACCCCGGGTGGCGGCGGGTATGCCGAACTGGCGTGAATCGACGCGTCAGGGCACGACGACGATCGGATTGGTGACGCCGAACGGACGCTTACCCGGGTGCACCGGATCGAGCGCGCGCGTGCCGGAGGCAGCGACTATGACGTAGCCGCCGGTCGCCGCGACCTGGATTGGTATCTGCGCATGATAGCGAATCACGCGATTGCCTGGATCCGCATCGCCCGGGGGAACCAGCATCGTCGCGAACCCCTCCATCGCATAGATCACGTGGAGCCGACCCGCCGTCACGGCCTCCTCGCCATAGTTCTCGGGCACCGAAGGCAGCACGGTCGGTGCCACCGGTAGCACCTGGATCCTGACCGGCACCGGCGATCCATTCTCGAGCGCCGCCACATCGATCGAGCCGACGGCCGGCAGGTCGATCGCAGGTGCCTTGGCGACGAACCCAGCGTGCACCGTCACCGTCTGATCACCGCGGTGATATGCGGTGAGCGAGACGTTGGCCTCGACTGGAACGTGGAGGGTGAACGTGCCGTCGTCGCGCGTCACGCCGCGTGCCCGGCCGAATCGATCGCATGGACGTGCACGTGCGGCACGCTGACGTTGCCGCGGGTGACGGTGCCCGTGATCTCGCGTAGCTCCTCGCCTCGCGCGCTCGCCGCGGCGACCACCGCGCCGTCGAGCCCGGGCCCGCCGATCGCGATCTTCGCGTGCAGCCGCTCGATCCGCTTGCACGCGGGCATCTCGAACCCCGGCGAGAACGCTCCGAGGAATCCCGACGCCGAGAGCGAGCTGCCGAGCGTGCCTTCACCCGGGATGTACGCCCAGCTGGTGGCTTCGTCATCGACCAGTGCGAGGTAGGGCGCTCCATTGAGCGTCGGATCGAAGCCCTTGTTCGGCTGGAACGCCGGCGTGCGCTCCGTGTACATCAGCGCGTGCAAGGTCGAGGGCGACAGCTTGGACTCGGCACGCGACGACGCATAGCGCAGGTAGATATCGACGTGGTCGGAGCCCGGTGCAAGCTCGTAGTCGATCGCCGCATCGATATCGAGCCAGGGCTCGTTGTAGACGACCGCGATCAGGTTCTCGAAGAACGGGAGAGGGTGCAGCTTGCCGCGCGCGCGGATGATCGCCGTGCGACCATCGCGGCCGTCGTTCAGCACCGAGACCGAGTCGGTGACGATCGTCGACCGGTCTGTGAGCAGGAACAGCTCGCCGAAGTTGTTCGGCTCGACCATCTTGTGGTTGGCCACACGCGCGAGCCCGACCGGCCGACCACCCCACGGATCGTAGAGGTCGCTATCGCCGACGTCCTCGATCACCAGCGCGATCCGATCGTTCGCGATCACGTAGTCGCCGTCGCTCCAGGTCACCAGACGCGATCGCACCGCTGGCAGATCCGCCGCGGTGATTCGCCCGGCGCGTGCTTCACGCTCGTTCGCACCGAGCGGATCCGGGTGACCCTGGAGGTCTCCCGCGACGAACGGCGCCAGATCGCACGCGGCGTTGTCGCCGCAGCTCGCGCCGAACGTGAGCGCGAGCAGGAACGTGATCGCGATGCCCCTCACCGCGCCCGGCGTACTACTTCGTGACGACGATCGACCACAGAACGTCGCGCGCGGGCAGCGGCCCCTTGCTGGCGCGATCGCCGCGCTCGAGCCGGACCATGTCTCCCTTGCGGAGCTGCACGGTGGCAGCACCAGGTGAACGCAATTTGCCATCGGCGACGCGCCAGACCACCGGCAGACCATCCGAGCGGACGACGACGTTGTACATCCCGTCCTCGCCGGTCCAGCGCAGCAGATCCACATCCTGCCGCGTATCGAGGTACCCGCGCACCTCCTGCGTGAGCACCAGCGGATTGGCATCGGCCTCGATGCTGTTGGGCTCGACTTCGCCGGCCAGCGGCTCCTCGGTGATCGTGATCGTGTAGGCGTCGCTGACGTTCTCGACCGGGAATCTCTGGTCCCGTGCCATCGTCTGCGCGACCGTGACCATCACCGGGCCCTCGACCAGCCGGCGGTGCAGCAGCTCGCTGTCGCCCACGCCGCCCTCGTCGGTGAACAGCGAGTGCGTGCCGGTCGAATCCGTCATCGACACGTTGATGTCGATGTTCGGCGGCGCGGTGACCGCGACCGAAATGACCCGCCGGCTCCCTGCGGCCCAGTTCACCAGGTACAGATCGCGATCGCCCTCGGTCGGCGACAGGCGCTTCCCGAGGTAGCCGGGCACCGCGCGGTTCGGTGCGATCACCGTGACCTGCGTCGGATCGTTGTTCGGTTCCTGCTCGCTGGTCGCCGGTGCGGGCGAGCGCGTCACCAACCATGCGACGGCGCCCGCGATCGCCAGGAACACCACCGACGTCGTGCCCACGAACAGGTACTTGCGCCGCCGCAGGCCGCGCTCGTAGTAGTCGATATCCGACCTGCGCAGGCGGAGATCGCTCTCATCGCTCTCCTCGGTGGCGAGCCGCCCACCGCGCAGACCACGGGATGCGGACGATCGCGCGCCGGTGGTCTCGGTGACGGTCTCCGCGTAGGCCTCCTCGAGCGCTGCCGCGAGCTCCGTTGCAGACTGCCAGCGTTGCGCCGGATCGCGTGCGAGCGCCTTGCGACACACGTGATCGACCAGTGGCGGAATGCCCATCTTGGGATTGCGCATCGATGGAGCATCGGGCTCCCCGGTCAGGTGCTTCGTCAGCGCGCCCACCGCGGTCGAGCTCGGATACAGATGCTGGCCAGTCAGCACCTCGAACATCATCGCGCCGAACGAGTAGATGTCGGTCCGCGCATCGACCTCGTCGCCTCGGATCTGCTCGGGCGCCATGAAGTACGGCGTGCCGACGATCGCGTGCCGATCGGTCTCCGAGGGATTTCTGCCGTCGAGCTTCGCGAGACCGAAGTCGAGGACCTTCGCGAAGTCGCGTCCGCCGGTCGTCCGCGTGATCAGCACGTTCTCCGGCTTGAGATCTCGATGCACGATGCCGAGCTCGTGCGCCTCCTGCAGGGCGCCACAGATCTGCACGAACAACGGTGCGGCTCGCGCCCACGGGACCGGACCATCGCGTGAGATCACGCGGCCGAGATCGAGCCCGCGTACGAGCTCCATGATCAGATACGCATTGCCGAGGAAGTTTCCGAAGTCGAACACCTGCACGGTGTGCGGATGGTTGAGCTTCGAGATCGATGCGGCCTCGGTCTCGAACCTGCGCTGGACCTCGGGATCGGTGACGAGGTCGCGATGCAGGACCTTCATCGCGGCGATCTTGCCCATCCGCAGGTGCTCGACGCGGTAGACCACCCCCATCCCTCCGCGGCCGATCACCTCGAGCACGCGATAGCGGCCATCGACCAGCTTGCCAAGCCACGCCTGGTTCGAGTCGGAGAGCCGGCGATCCGCCGTGGAGATCACCTCCTGCGGCTGGGTCGCATCCATCGATGCACTGGATGGCGCCGCGGCGATCGTCGTCGCGTGCAACATGTCGGACCCGCACTCGCGGCAGTACTGGCTGGCCTCGCTGAACGCGGTACGACACCGCGGGCACACGAAGCTCTGCGCCGGTGTCGACATGCTCTCCACGATCATACGCCAGAGAGCTGGAAAGGCACGATGCTACTCGGCATCTGCCACTGGCTTCCAGCTCCACGTCGTGCCGTGGATCGTGAGCAGTCCGGCCGTCGGTGCGTGGAGTGGTCCGGGCAACCGCGGGGTCGCGTCGGCGGTCCCAGGTGTCAGCGCGATCGCATCAGCGTCACGGCCTCCCGTCCTCGCGCGGCTGGCCGCACCATCGGCCGGACCGTGGAGCACGAGGTCGATCTCGGTACCCGCACCCGGTGTCAGCGCCAGCTCGCCGACCGCCTCACCGCCGGTGGTTCCGCGCGGCGCGTCGGCGGCGGCCATGATGCGCAGCCCCTCACGTCCGGTCAGGTCGGCGAAGGCTCTCGGAACATCAGTTGCGCGGTAGGCGCAGCCCTCGGCCCCACCGACCAGTCGGCCCACCGCTCCGGCGCCGGCGACCACGGCGATCGTCGTGCCGGGGAGCTCGATGCGCTGCGCGAGCCGGCCGTCGAGCACGAGGTGACCCTTCGCCCGCAACGCCTTGATCGCGATGGTCAGTGCGCCGATGCCCTCGAGGTCACCAGGGACCACCACGATCGGCGCCGTATCCGCGAACGCTCCGAGCGTGGCCTCGAGCTCGGCCGCCGTGCTGCCCATCCCGCCCAGGGCGAGGACGAGGTCCGCCTTCGCGAACCGCAGCTTCATCCGGCCGAGCGCGGCGAGCGTCGCGGGTGCAGAGCCGCCGGCATCCGCGAGCGTCGCGATCGTCAGCTCATCGCCGCCATCGCGGTGAGCCGTGTGCGCACCGAGCTTCCAGGCGCCGACGGTCTCGTCGGGGAGCTTCGGCCCGTCGGGTGCGCCACAGCGCCACGGGGCGCGGTGCTGGTCAGCAGCCGCGAGCGCGGCGGTGATCGCGACACCGACGCGTTGACCGGCCGGCACCGAGCTCGAGCCACCACCGCACGCCGTCACGATGACCATTGGAACCAGTGCGCGCGTCACTTGATCTCGGCGACGGTCCCGCCGGCTTCTTTCCACACCGCCTGGATCTTCGGCGGGAAGTAGTACGGGTTCATCTGGTAGGTCGAGCGTCGATCGAGTGCGCGCTTGAACGCCTCGAGCGCGGGCTTGGTATCACCATGCGCGACGTGCATCGAGCCGAGCAGCAGCCCGACCTCGACCGCCTGCGGAGTATCGAGGTAATCGACATCGAGCTCGACCTCGGACAGCGCGGCCTTGACGCCTGCGAAATCACCGTCGTGCCAGGCGTGACGCGCCGCGGGGATCGCGGTGATCGCGCGCGCCTGGGCTTCGCGCTGACGATCGCGGCGCGCCTTCGCTTCGGCATCGACCGCCGGCATCTTCGATGCCTGTAGCCGAACGTTGTTGATCGGGACGATGATCTGCTCGCCCTTCTCGATCGATTCCCTCTCGAGGAAGTTGTAGCGGCGGATCATCGAGGCATTCTTGTTGTCGCCGAAATACGCGCGCGCGATGTCCGCGATCGTCTCGGTACCACCCGCGGTGTGCGTGATCGTGAATGGAATCTGCAGCGGAGTACCGCTCGCGAGATCATCGGCGACCAGCCCGTTGAACTCGGCGAGGAACGCGCCGCGACGAGGATCGCCGAGATAGGTCGATGCGATCGACTCCCAGGTCTCGCCGGGTGATGTGGTCACCAGCCGGGTCACCGGGATCCGCAGCTTCTCGCCGGGCTTCAACGCCCGCGGGTGAAGGATCCTATTCGAGACCATGATGAAGATCGCCTTGTTGCGATCGCCATAGAACTCGGCTGCGATCAGATCCAGGCTGTCGCCCTGCTTCACCCGGTACGTGGTCACGTCGCTCGTCGCGCTCTGCGCATGCGCCTGCGGAGCCAACGCGAGGACGGTTGCGATCGCTGCGAGGATACGGATCACCTGTCACCTCCGCCCGGTTCGCCGAACGCGGGAGGTACGACCTTGCCGGCGAGCGGTGTGATCTTCTCCTTCGCGAAGTCGACGTTCACCTGCTGCGCCGTGTCGGGCGTGCTGCCGTTGACCTCGACCTTGCGCTCCACCGGCACGTACCAGGGATGTTCGAACTTCACGGTGTGCGAGCCATCGAGGAGCTCGATCGGCTTGTCGATCGGCGTCTCGCCCGATGGCCTGCCGTCGATCGAGATCTTCGCCCACGGATACGCGTGGACGCGGATGAAGCCGCGGCCCACGGTCTGATTCACGACGACGTTGGTCACCGGCGTCGCGCCGAGTGGAGCGACGTGGATGAGGCCTAGCATCAGCGCGAGCACGCCGAACGTCACCGCGTGCGCGACCATGCCCGCGCGCACCGTGTGCCTCGCTTGCATGTTCGGTTGCGCCTGTGAGCTGCCGCCGCTGACCGCCGATGGATTGAGATATTCGTCGGCCTCGAGCTGCGTGATCACGTTCTGCGCGCGCAGGAACAGCACGATCCGCGCGTGGTGATTCATCTCGACGTGACGCGCGAGGAACCGCTCGAGCGCCATCACCATGTGCTGCGCGCTGCGCCAACGATCGCGCGGCTGCTTCTCGAGGCAGCGGTCGATGATTCGCTCGAGCTCGCGCGGGATATCCGGGTTGAGCTTGCGCGCTGAGACATGCTTCTCGAGCCGGATCTTGTGCATCGCCGACCGCTTCTCGTCCTCGACGAATGGCTTCTTGCCAGTGACCATCTGGTACAGCACGACGCCGAGCGAGAAGATGTCACTGCGTGCGTCGAGCTTGTCGCCGAGAACCTGCTCGGGAGACATGTACGCCGGCGTGCCGATGCCAGTGCCGGCCTCGGTGAGGTCCGTGAAGTTGGTGTCGCGCGCGATCCCGAAGTCCATGACCTTCACGCCGCCCTGGCGCGACAGCATCACGTTGGCCGGCTTGATGTCCCGGTGGACGATCGAGCGGTAGTGCACGTAGTCCAGGGCGCGGGCGACCTGCATCGCGATGATCGCCGCCGTGTCGTAGGGCAGCCGGCCGCATTTCTCGAGGAGGTCGTAGAGGTCGATGCCCTGCACGTACTCCATCACGATGAACAGCGCGCCGCGCTCGCGGTGGAAGTCGTAAACGTGGATGATATTTTCGTGCTGCAACGTCGCGAGACTCTTGGCTTCTCGCTCGAAGCGAGTCACCACGTGCTCCTCCGCAGCGGCCGACGATTTCAGCGCCTTGATCGCGACGGTACGGCCGAGCGGCTCCTGGATCGCGCGGTAAACCACCGCCATTCCTCCAGAAGCGACCTCTTCGACGATGCGGCAGTTGCCGATGCGTTCGAGCATGGTAGCTACCGCAGCGTACCGGATGCGTTCGGTGCAGTGACAACGCCGCATTCGGAAACTAAATTCTTCCGAAAACATCTGTTGATTCGATAGGTTGGGCGACGGCGGATGGCGGAGACGAAAAAAAAATCGAACAGCGTTGACAGAACCGACCCTACCCCTTATAAGCAGCTCCCTCGACGGCAAACACCGGCGGGGCCCAAAAGAAAAACCTGATTACCTCCGTCGGTAACGACGTTGCGTAAAAAGGCTCTTGAGGGATCGGTCTCTGAAAACTGGATAGCAAGTCGTAAGAAGAATGTGAGTTTCTGTCTGTAAGAAACCATTCCATCTTGGACGCGACCATCCCCCCGGATGGCCGCGTGTTTGCCCGGCTAATGCCGGGTAGGAACCAAGGTAGAGCGGGCTTCAAATCTTTCTATGGAGAGTTTGATCCTGGCTCAGAGCGAACGTTAGCGGCGGGCTTAACACATGCAAGTCGAGCGAGAAAGTGGCTTCGGCCATCAGTAAAGCGGCGGACGGGTGAGTAACACGTAGGTAATCTTCCCTTGAGCGGGGGACAACGAGCCGAAAGGCTCGCTAATACCGCATAAGTTCTCAGAGTCCTCGGACTCTGAGAGGAAAGCTAGGTCGCAAGATCCGGCACTCGAGGAGGAGCCTGCGTCGCATCAGCTAGTTGGTGGGGTAATGGCCTACCAAGGCGAAGACGCGTAGCTGGTCTGAGAGGATGATCAGCCACACTGGGACTGAGAC
>JAYUVX010000189.1:0-5216 GCA_043753855.1 Myxococcales bacterium
ATTCTACGAGATCCTGTTCGAGCGCTACCCAGAGCTTGCACCGATGTTCCGCTCGGATCGGACGGCGCAGGCCAAGATGCTCGCAGGCGCGATCGGCGCCGTGCTCGATCACCTCGACGATCCGCCGTGGCTGGAGCGCACCCTCGGCGATATGGGCGCGCGGCACGCGGGCTACGGCGTCACGAACGCGATGTACGGGATGGTCGGCGACGCGCTGCTCGCGACCCTCGCCGAGGTCGCGGCCGAAGCGTGGACGCCGGTGGTCGCCGAGCAGTGGAAGATGGCGTACGGCGCGATCGCCGGGATGATGCAGGCGGGCGTCGGTCAGCGCGATAGCATCGCGGCCACGAGCGCCGCGTAAGCATCGGTCCACGCGCGTTCGGCGTCGGCCGTCCACGCGTCGCCGCAGGCCTCGGCCACCGTCGCGATCAACGCCTCGCCGACCCACGGATACATCTCGTTGGTCACGCCGTAGCCGACGTGGCTGGTGACGAGCACACCGAGCTCGCGGGTGAGCCACTGCGGATCATCGAAGTGGTCGACGATGGAGAGCAGCTTCTGCGCGAACATCTTGTTCATCGCGCCCGGTGAGTTGCGATGGAACATCGCGCGTAGCTCGGGGTGCGCATCGAACAGGCGCGCGTAGAAGCGCGTCGGGAACGAATCGTCGCGCGCGAGAGTGAGCTCGAGGGTCTCCCGCAGGATCGTCGTCGCACTCATCAGTCGCCCTCCTCGGCCACCGAGAGCCCGTGTTTCTTGAGCAGGCGCAGCAACACGAACCGATTACGGAGGCCGAGCGCCTTGGCGGCGCGCGTCGGGCTGCGGCCGTGATCCGCGAGTGCCTTCGCGATCGCATCGCGATCGAGTGCGGTCGCATCGACCTCGGACTCCGCGGACGCGGCCAGCTCCGCATCGACCGCTGGCGTGACGCCGATGTAGTCCGCCTCCGCGGTCCCGATCGCGAGCCAGACGATCCGCTCGAGCTCGCGGACGTGATGCGTGAATGGATGGCGCAGCAACCGCACGACGAGATCGGGCGCGAGCCGTGGCTCGGCGACCTGGTTGGCGCGGCGCTCGAAGAACCGCGCGGCGAGCACGGGATTGCCCTTCGCGGTGCGCCGCAGGATCTCGGCGAGCACGAGCGCCACGTCGTCGCGGCGCTCGGTCAGGCCTGGCAGCGCGACCCGGTGCGTGAACCGGGCGAGGAAGTCGTGCTTGAGGAGCTTGGGCGCGCGATTCGTGGCCGCGACGAGCCGGAACGTCGAACGCCGCGACTTCGCCTCCCCGAGGCGCTGGTACTCGCCGCCCTCGTCGAGCACGCGCAGGAGGTGGACCTGGCACCGCTCGGGGAGGTCGCCGATCTCGTCGAGGAACAGCGTCGAGCCGTCGGCCTCGCCCACGAGGCCGGGACGCTCCGGCATCCCCGGGTTCGGATAGCTCTTCACGTTCCCGAACAGCTCGGCGTCGATCAGCGCTTCGGGCAAGGTTGCGGCGTTGCGGGCGACCAAGGCCTGGCGGTGGCGCGCCGAGCGGCCATGGATCGCGCGCGCCGCGAGCTCCTTGCCGACGCCGCTCTCCCCGAGGAGCAGGACGTGGCGATCCGTTGACGCCGCGAACTCGATCTCCTCGCGCAGCTTCCACGCCGCCTCGCTCTCGCCGACGATCCCGAACCCGTCGGGCCCACCGAATCCGAAGTCGGCGGTCGCGCCCGCTGCCGGCACCAGGCTGCGCGACACGACGAGGAACACCGCGGCGTTGTGGATCTCGATGACGTCGCCGATGCGCGCGGTGGTGTCCTTGGTCTCGACCCCGCCGACCCGCATGCGCGACGCGCCGACCGACCGCACGTGCACGCCATCCACGGTCGGCTCGACGAGCAGCTGGCGGCGGGCGATCCGCGCGCTCGCGATCGGCGGTCCCGCGACGCTGCCGCCCGGCCGCGCCCGATGCAGTGTGGTCCGCGGGTGGGAATCCTCCGCGAGCGCACCTCCGCGACCGATCGTGATCGACCCGTCGACGGGAATCACCTCACCGAGGCGATCGGGTTCGTCGAGCGACCACGCGAGCACGAGGTGCGGAACGCGTCGCTCGGTCGACGATCGCTCCCGCTCCCACGGCAGAGGCGCGTGTCCGACAAACTCGTCAAGCTCCAAGAAGCAGCAGCGTAACACCTCACGTGAACCTGCGGCCATCGCTCGGGCCAGCGCAGCGCGCCAATCGCCGGCTGGCAAGAGCATACGTGGTGGTCTACGGCCTCACCTTGACGATGGCCGGGCCGTGGCAAAACTTTGCCAAGCCACAGCCGATCCGGCCGGAGCAGGCAAGACGACGACGGACAGGGGATCGAGCTAACCTACGCTGGCGCGGGGGGCCAAGACGAGCCACACGACACCGACATCGCAAGCACGAAGCACCCGATACCCTTCATACAAGCGAGCCTACTCTTTCGGACGAATTTGGGTCGGGGCGCGTGCAGCAGGACGCCGCGCGGGTCTTCAAACAGTAACCCGGCAGCAAACCGCATCTGGTCGTGAGCACCGAGGCCGTAGTGCGCCTCGGCCAACAGGTAGCCATTTCTCGATCTGACGGTGACGCCCGTACGCACGCGACTATGGTCGCGGCCGTCGCCAATACCCCGGTCTCCGTTTCGCGTGCGCCACGGCGATAACATCGACTGCGTCCCCCACGACGACGTACATGACTCGGTAGGGGAAGCGCTTTACCTTTACCGATCGAATGTCGGGTTCGTAGAAGACCGCGAACCGTAGAGGTGCAGAGGCGATCTGAACAAGCGCGGCATCGACAGCTGCGACGAAGCGGCCGCCCCGCCCCGGATGGTCCTTCTCGTAGTATCGAAAATCCGCCGCGAACTCGCGCGCGGCTGCTGGTCGGAACCGGATCACTTCAAGAGGTCGCGCTTGATCTCGTCCCACGCGACTCCGGGTGCGCCGCTCCGCGCTTCGGCAGCACGCTTCTCGATCTCATCCTTGTCGTCGATCGAGATTCCTGGCGGCTGCTCCAGACTGTCGAGAAGCCTCGCAGCGAGATCCTCCCGCTCGTCCTCGGGAAGACGCATCGCATCCTCGAGTAGTTTGGCAGCGGTCTCCATAGCTACAACTTACCGCGAGTTGCTAGCAGTCGCTACGTTGAACCTACCGCGCCCCATACTGCACGCGAGCACGTTCAAGCTCGTCGACGACCATCGCCACCAACACTCCATTGGCTCGATGACTTTCGCGTGTGCAACGTCGACGAAGCACGCGCTATCGCCGCCGTGTCCGACACGCGGAACGTTCGCGCTGTAGCGGTACTTCACGGGCGTAGATACCGAGGCGGTCAACGCCTGACCACCCGCGCTACAGTGTTCGCCGCAGCGACCGCTGTGTCGTCGAACATGAAGCTGAAGTCGAAGTCGATGCTGTTCTGGTGGAGCTTGGTGTGCCAGCTGATGCCGGACAGCGCATCGGGACCGCCTCGATCGTGCTCGGTGGAGCCGTCGGTCGCGCAATGGCAAAGCGTCAGTGTCAGTAGTGCGTGGAGAGTCTCCATGCCCCCGGACGCCCGATCGAGGCAGGCGTCGTAGTGGTCGGACAACAGTCGTGATGGCTCCCGCCATCACGCGTCCGTGGCGCGGCGTCCCAGTTCAACACAGAATCAAGCCCAGGGTCGCCAAGCGTTGCTTCGCGTCGCGTTCGCATTATAGGTTTGCCCCACATGAAGGACCAACTGCACTATCTGCCGGCGCTGATTGCCGTGCTCGCCACCGCCTGTGGCGGCAGCTCCAAACCGCCCGCTTCAGCGCCGGAGGCTCCGGTTGCCGCCGAGACGGCCACAGCAGCGCCCCTCGAGGCGAAGACGGAGGCCCCTTCGCCGGCTGTCGCGCCCGCCAAACAACCGAAGCTACCGGAGTTCGAGCCCACTCCACCCGATCAGCTCAAGGCGCACACCAAGGCGGCGCTGACGACCGCCGCCAAGCTCGCGAAGCCGGACCAGCCATGGAGCGAAGCGTTGTCCGCGCTGACAAAGAAGCTTGGCCCACAGACGTATATTGGTCGTGCGTCGGATCCAGAGGCGCCGTTCAGCGACACGTACTACTGGACCGCGGGCGCAAAGGGCGGCGGTTGCGACGCGCTCTACCTGCAGGCGACCACCGACCGCACGAAGGTGCTCGAGATCGCGATGACGAAGAATGCGGCCGGCTCGAGTACGTCTCCGGACCGGGGGGGGCCACCGATCGATCCGTGCACCGGCCAGCCAGCGAAGTAGAGCCCCGCCCACTCGCCGCGCATGCGCTCGCACCTGTTCGCACTTGCCATCGTCACGGCCTCGACCACGGCTCGCGCCGACGTGGCGCAATCGCAACAATCTACCGTTCGGCGAACGCTCTGCGATGCTCGGCAACGCAGGGTTTTGTAGCCCGAATGGCGAGGCGGTGTTCTGCAACCCGGCGAATCTGGCACGGAACGACTATCCGACGTTTTCAGTGTCGGGCTCCACATTCCTGGTCTACGAGCTGAGCGCTGACCCGTACATCGCCATCGAAGGCGACTCGTGCACGGATGCGAAACGGTCGCGACGCTGCCAGTCGAGAACTTGCCGATGCCGACGCTCTGCGTCCGCGCGAGAACCATGAGCTCGCCAGCGCGAAACAGCGAGATCTCCGCTTTCTCCATCGGAGCGACGTCGGCGATCGTGAACGCCGCGGCGTGCCTCCGAGCACGAGGGGTTAGTCGCGGTCCCTGTGCTCCCATGGGCGCGGACTGGGTGAGCAGTCGAGGTCGGGACCAACAGGCACGGGCGGGTCGACGGGGTAGCCGGCGTCGAGGCCCGCATCGGCCGACGTGCCCGCGTCGGTGCTCCGCGCGGAGCGCGCGGCAAGCAAGATAAGCAAGCAGAGCTGCTTCACGCGCGCTCCCGTATCGCGTGGGCCCGATCCGATTGACGGCAACGTCGCGCCTGTTCCGACTGATTCCCAACGAGGCGGCGGCGGAAGCCGAGTCCGGCGTGCGCGCGTGGCTGCTTACAGCATCCTGACAACCGCACCCCGGCGTCCGACCTACAACAGCGGGATGCGCTGGCTTTTTCTCGCGTTCCTGTTGGTGACATGTTGGTCACGTCAAAGCCCTCCTACGCGTGGCGGCCAGAGCAGGCCGTACCGCCGACAGATGTCGTGCTCGTCACGGTCTGGTCGGCGAGCGCCGGCGAGGAAGTCACCA
>JAYUVX010000190.1:0-15613 GCA_043753855.1 Myxococcales bacterium
GCGGCGCGGCGGCGGCCACGTTCGCGATGACCGCCGGCGTCGCGGGCGCGGGCTGGTCCTTCCAGCATGCCGCCATCGCCACCGTTGTGACGACGACTGCGAAGATTCCGTGGTGCGTCGTGTTGAAAGTACGGACCACCGCGACTTGCTCTTCCTTGCCTACTGCACTGTTACCAGGCGCATGTGCAATGCGCCATTGCCAGAATCCTGCGCAGTGCCACCAGCTTGATTATGGCAGTAGAAAGTGTACGAGATAGCGGGGTCGCTTGCCGCCGCAGGAGTTTGCTCGTAAGCAGCGCCTGGTGCAGTTGTGCCAGATTCATGGTTGATTCCGGTGATGCCGCCGTCGAAGTGAAAGATCATCGGTAGGGTTCCGCCGTCCGCCACCCGAAGCTTGCGACCCACCTTCAGGCGAACGGGTGCCGCGAGATTCGACGGGTATACGCAATTGTTGCCGCTCTGCGTGACCTTGACCGTCAGAACGGGATTCGCAGTTACCGCGACAGCAGCATCGATGCTCGGTGCCGAGCTCGTCGCCGTGATGCGGATCGACCCGGCGAGCGCTGCCACATCACCGGGCACCTTCACGGTAAGAGCCGCCGAACCCGAACCATCCGCGGTGAGGGTGAGGGTCTGGATCGAGAGCACCGCCTCCCAGCCGACCAAGGGCGCACCCGCAGCGTCAACGGCCGTTGCCGACAACGTGACGGGCCCCGAAAAGCCGCCATGACCGGTGACTGCCACATTCACCGTGCTTGTGACGGCCAGGTCAGGCGTCAGCGACGACGTGTCAACCGTCATTTCGAGGCTGGGGTCCGGGAGCACGGGCGCCGCGTCGACGCTGGTGCCGTCGCCAGTGCCATCGCCGGTGCCGTCACCGGAGCCGCTGCCGTCGCCGCTACCGGTATCACCCACGGTGCAACCGGTGGCGAGAACAAGGCCTAGGAGGGTGGTGCCGAGCAACGTGCTGCGCATGTTGTGCATCTGCTACAAGGGTTGTGCCGCTCGTAACCTCTTGTAGTTACGCCCCCAGGCGGTCCTTCACCTGGGGCCTGCACCCCCGATCGGTGCCCACAGTCCTCGGATGGGGCTCCCAGTTTCCAGTGCGAGATCGCTACTTTGCGTCGCGTCCCGAGGTCTGCTTCTTGACCCAGGACGAGGCTTGACTGAACGCGCTGGAAAGCATCGCCCCGGCGCCACCGCCGAGCGCGGCGGCCCCCGGCCTCTGCCCCGTCAGCTTGGCGCCCAGGAAGTACAACGCCGCCGACCACGCGAGCACGAGCGCGTACACGACCATGGTGACGCCTGGCACGAACGCAGCCACCAAGAGCGCAGCGGCGGTCGCGCCCGCCGCGATCACACCGGCCCGAACGCCGAGGTACCACGAGGTCAACCCTCCAACGACGAGTGCTGCGAGCATGGTTTCAGCCTAGCACGCCGGTGTCAGGGTGCTTCGAACGCCCCCGCGTCAGGCATCGACCCTGCTGGGAGCGGTCGCGTCCGTCCCAGGATGTCGCTAGAGGTGGTGGACATCGATGCCAGGCCCTTGGCCGGACTCCCGGCGCTCAAGTCGTAGTTTCGGCCTCCGCGATCGACGAAGAACGTGGCGACATCGCCAGACACATTCCCCACTCCGTTCATCGCGTCCGCGGCGCCGGGCACGTCGAACAGGGAATGGCTCACTGTGCAATAAAGCCCGATTGTAGCGGTGCTGTTGTAGGCGAAGATGTTGCCATCCGCGGTCAGTGACGGGTCACAGCAGAGCGCGACTCCCGACTCCGTGACCGTGCGGGTGTTGATGATGGTGTTGAATCGGAACTCGCTTCCCGGCACGACGGTCGCGATCGAGATGCTGTCGGCATATTCGCAGCCTTGCTCGAATACATTATTGACGACCGCGGCACTCCCTCCGGCCACTTCGAGCATCCTGTCGCTGCTCGCCGAGAACCGGTTATTCCGAAAGTCGGCCACGCAGTTATCAGACTGGAGTCGCATTGTGAACGGACGAGTCCGCCGTCACGTGTTGGAGCGCGAGCGTACCGCCCGACGGAGCGACGGTCCTGTTCAAGGCCGAGCTCGGCGAGACGTCCTAGACAAACCGTCCACGGGAGTGGATCAAGCCCACACGACCGCATTTCGTGAATGCATACAGCTCAGCGCGCCGTGAGCCTCGGGCTACTCTGCTCGCATGCCCGATCTCGCCGCCAGGTTCGAGGATGCGCAGGCTCGCGCGAAGAAGCTCACGAAGACGCCGTCGAACGACGACCTCCTCGAGCTCTACGCGCTCTACAAGCAGGCGACCGCGGGTGACGGGTCCGGCTCGCGCCCCGGCATGCTCGACCTCAAGGGCCGCGCGAAGTTCGACGCATGGGGCAAGAAGAAGGGCACGAGCACGGACGACGCGATGACGAAGTACGTCGCGTTCGTCGACAAGCTCACCGGCGAGTGCTCGGCCCAGTGCCACTCGCCGCCCTTCACCTGGTTCACGGAGGCCGAGGATCGTCTTCTTCGCGTCGCCTGGCACCATCATCGTGTTGGAGAGGAAGGAGAGCTCGTTCTCCGCGCCCGAGAAGCAGGTGTTCGTGCTGCGCTTCAGCACGATGACGCTCCGCGCCTGCTCCACGTTGAAGACGGGCATGCCGTAGATCGGGCTCGCGGTGTCCGTCTTGGTGCCGGGATTCACGACGTCGTTCGCGCCGACGACGAGAGCGGCGTCGGTGCGGGCGAAGTCGGCGTTGATCATGTCGAGGTCGAAGAGCGAGTCGTACGGGACGTTCGCCTCCGCCAGGAGCACGTTCGTGTGGCCCGGCATGCGCCCGGCGACGGGGTGAATTGCGCACTTCACCTCGGTCCCGCGCTTCTCGAGCGCGGCCACGAGATCGCGCACCGCGTTCTACGCCTGTGACACGGCCGTGATCCGGGGGGGGAGAGTCAGTCAAGCCTGTGAGCCGACCGGATCTTCCGGACCCCGGTACAAGCGAGGCTTCGCGCGCTGCTGTGTGGGCAAGCGTGCGGTATCGTTCTCACCATGCCCTTGCCCGAAGACCTCACGCGCGCAGTCCGCCGGGAGGTTGGAGCGAGGTGCTTCCTCGATAGCCCGTCGGACGTGGCGGCGTACGGATACAACTGTTATCCAAAGTTCACCGAGCCGGCGGCCGTGGTGCTGTTCGAGGACAAGCACCAGATCGAGCGGGTGGTGCCGATGCTGTACGAGCGCGGCATCCCGATGGTCATCCGCGGTTCGGGGACGAACATCTCCGGGAGCGCGCTCGCGCCGACCGGCGGGGTCGTGCTCTCGCTCGAGCGTATGACGAAGATTCTGGAGCTCGACGAGGTCTCGCGCTTCGTGCGAGTCGAGGCGGGCGTGAATGTCAAGCAGCTCCAGGATCGGGTGCAGGCTGCCAATCTGCTGTTCCCGCCGAACCCCGGCAACGTCGATGCGGTCACCGTCGGCGGCATCGTCGGCTGCAACAGCTCCGGTGATCTCGCGCTCGGCTACGGCACGACGAAGGACTTCGTGCTCGGCCTCGAGGTGGTCCTCGGCGATGGCAAGATGCTGAAGCTCGGCTCCAGGGTGCGCAAGGACGTGACGGGGTACGACCTGTCCCGGCTGATCGTGGGCTCCGAGGGCACGCTCGGGATCGTCGTCGAGGCGACGTTGCGGCTCGTCGACCGGCCCGAGGCGGAGGCCAGCGTGCTCGCGACGTTCTCGGACCAGCAGTCCGGCGCCGAGGCCGCGCTGAGTCTGTTCGATCACCACCTCGCGCCGGTCGCGGTGGAGTACATGGATGCCGCGACCACCCGCGCGGTCGAGACGGCATTCGCGCTCGGCTTGCCGGCGGCAGCCCAGTCATCGATGCTCGTGAAGTTTCACGGTAACAGCGAGTCGGTGAACCTCAGCGCGAAGCGGTGTGTCGAGCTGTTCACCCGAGAGCACGCGCTGACGACGAGGCAGGCCCTTGCAGGCGAGCCAGCGGACCACCTGTGGCGCGCGCGCCACCTCGCCTACCCCGCGCTCGCGCGCATCTGTCCCACGCTGTACGGCGAGGACATCGTCGTGCCCGTCCGGCACTTCGCGGCGGCGATCGCGCGGACGCACGCGCTGGCACAGGAGATCGGGCTCTCGATCGCGCTGTTCGCCCATGCCGGGGATGGCCACCTGCACCCGATCTTACTGACGGACGACAGCGACCCCGTGCAGCACGCGAAGAGCGACCGCTTCGTGGAGGCCGTGATCGTGATGGCGATCGAGTTCGGCGGCACGATCACGGGGGAGCACGGGCTCGGCGTCCACAAGACGCGATTCATTCATCATCAGTACGGCGATGCCGAGCAGGCGTTGATGCGCGCGGTGAAGCACGCGTTCGATCCGAAGGGCCTGTTCAACCCGATGATCTTCCCCGTCACCGGCCCCGAGCCGAAGACCGTGCGCCGCAAGGGCATCGAGATCCTGTGACCCAGCTCAAGGTCCTGCCCGACCTCACGGCGCTCGTCCAGGATGCGACGTTTCGCCAGGGCGTGCTGCGCTGCGTGCGGTGCTCGATCTGCGTGCCACAGTGTCCGTCCTACGCGGTCTTCCGCAACGAGGCCGACTCCCCGCGTGGTCGCGTCCAGCTCATGCGCGCCTCGATGGAGGGCCGGCTCAAGATCGACGCCGCCTTCGAGCAGCACATGGATCGCTGCGTCGGCTGCCGGGGGTGCGAGGACGTCTGTCCATCGGCCGTGCCGTTCGGCCACCTCATCGATCGGACGCGGGAAGTCCTGGCCACGACGGCGCCGAACCGGACGCGCAAGCGCGTCGTGCGGATGGGGCTGCGGCTCCTCGGTCACACGGTGCTCCTGCTCTGGCTCGTGCGCCTGCTCCGCGTAGTGCAGTGGCTCCGGCTCGATCGGGCAGCCAAGGCGGTCGTCGGTCTCGTGTCGCGCAAGGCGGCCGCGCGCCTCGCGAAGGTGCCACGGGTGGCGGGGACGCCGTTCGATCCACGGAGGATCGAGTCTGCGGCCGTCCCGACCGTGCAGCTGTTCTCGGGCTGCATCATGCCGGCAGCCCTCGGCACCGCCCAGCGCGCGTCGCTCCAGGTCCTCGAGCAATCCGGCCACGCCGTCGCGGTCCCCGCCACCCAGGGCTGCTGCGGCGCGCTCCATCAGCATGCCGGCGAGCGGGAGGCAGCGGCCGCGCTCGCCCGCGCGAACATCGAGGCGTTTGGATCGGGCACGGAACCGATCAGCGTGAGCTCGGCGGGCTGTGGGCTCGCGATGAAGGAGTACGGCAAGCTGCTCGCCGACGACCCCGTGTGGGCAGCGCGCGCGAGTGCGTTCGCGAGCCGCGTCCGTGACCTGGAGGAGCTCGCGGTTCCCCAGGCCCGCCCGCGGTCGCTGCGCGTGGTCGTGCAGGAGTCGTGTCACCACCGCAACGTGCAGCGGATCCGGGGCCGCGCCGTGCCGCTGCTCCAGCAGGCCGGCTACGTGGACTCGACGACGCTACCGATCGGCAGCGGCTGCTGCGGGAGCGGGGGCATCTTCGGCGCGCTCCAGCCCGAGGCGGCGAACCAGCTACGCGGAACGCTGCTCGACTCGATCGAGGAGTCGGGGTGCGATGTCGTCGCGAGCTCGAACCCCGGGTGCCTCATGTTCATCCGCGCCGGCCTCGAGGAGCGCGGATCCCACATCAAGGCTCAGCACCTCGCGGAGCTCCTGACGACGGTCGGCGCTCCGCCGCTTCCACTCGCGCCGAAGGAGCCCGGCTCCGGCGAGTGACGGGCGCAGCGCGCGAGCGAGATCCGCCGCGGCCCGGTCGCCTGGGTCGTGAAGCCCGGCGGCGGCGAGCCGTCGGCGCCGAGCGCGTCACGAGGCGGAGCTCAGCGCGCGGGTGGTCTATTCGAGCGTGACGCCGAAGGCAAGGACGTTCGACGACAGGCCGTCATCGTCCAGCGCCACGATGCGAACGGCGAGCACCTGCCCCGCCGCGCTCGCGGGGAGCACGATCGGCTCGTGGCGGACGAAGTCATCGCCGCTGTAGGTGTCCGTCGCATCGAACGCGCTGTCCCCGATGGGCGTCCGGTCAGGTCGAACCCGTTCTCCAGCGTGGCCGTGATGCGCTCACGCGAACTTCGCTTTGCGGCCTCTCCACTTGTCGAGCCGATTGCGAGCGAGCGTCCGCAGCATCAGGGCGGAGACGTGGGTGAGCTTGATCGGCGCGAGGCAGATCAGGCAGTCACCCGAGGCGTAATTGGGGCAGTGATCGAGGTAGAAGCGGACCTCGGGGCGCTGGTTGGTACGCCAGTAGTCGCGCGCCGCGTCGGTCTCGATCGCTGAGAACTTCTCGCGATAGACGAACGGATGAATCGAGACAGCTTTCTCGACCCCGAAGAGCTCGGTCAGCTGCTCGACGACCTTCTGGCGCGCCGGCCACGCCGGGCTCTTGAAGTACGGGTAGAGCGACTCGTGCAACACGTCGCAACACAGCTTGTACGTGACCGGGTGAATCAGCGTGGAGAACAAGTAGAGGGACTTGAGCGGGTGCTTCGCCTTCCAGCGCAGCATCTCGGTCAGCAAACAGCGCAGCGCGAACTTGTTGCCGCGAAACGCAGGGTCGACGCCGAGGCCGAGCTTGACGACCACGTGGCTCGAGCCATCGAAGTCGACGTTGTAGAACTTCATCGTCGCGCTTCCGACGAGCTTGCCGTCCTCGGTTCGCAGCAAGTACAGGATCGTCTCGAACGACTTGGACTCGAGCCAGTAGCCGCGCAGATCGTCCGCCGTCGAGTGCCAGATCGTGAGTCCCCACGCCACGACCTCCTCGACGAGCGCCCGCCGCCGCTCGTCCCCGAGCTTCGAGAGCAGATAGCGCTCGGTCTTCGTGCGAATCTTCGGACGTTTCACGAGTGCCGTCTGCGACGTCATTGACGACCAAAGTGTAACGCGTAATCAGCTATGATCTCAACGATGTGGAGATCAGAAGTTGTGTTCGCGGGAGAGCGGGCGCTGGACCATCTGCAGGCACTTATCCGGATGGACACGACCAACCCAGGTCGCCCCGAGCGGCCGGCGGCGGAGTACCTCGCGGCGCTGCTGTCCGAAGCCGGGATCGAATGCCGGATCTTCGAGAAGGTGAGCGGCCGCAGCAACCTCGTCGCTCGCCTCGCGGGTACCGGGAAAGGTGGTGGCCCGTTACTCATCACCGCACATCTCGACACCGTGCCGTTCGGCGATGGGTGGACGCATCCGCCGCTCTCGGGCGCGATCGAGGACGGGTTCGTGTGGGGGCGAGGAGCGATCGACATGAAGAACATGGCCGCGATGTGCGTCGCGACCATGTGTCGCTTGAAGCGTGAAGGGGCCGAGCTCGATCGAGATCTCGTCTTTGCCGCGGTCGCCGACGAGGAGGCCGGCTGCACGTACGGCTCGCGGTTTCTCGTCGAGGAACATCCAGACCAGGTCAAAGCCGAATTCCTGCTCGGCGAGGTCGGGGGCTTCAACTCGTTCCTCGGCGACATCCAGTTCTTTCCGGTTCAGGTCGCGACCAAGGGGCTCGTGTGGCTCAAGGCCCACGCGCATGGAACGGGTGGCCATGCGTCGGTCCCGAACGATGACAACGCCGTGGTCAAGCTCGCGCGAGGGATCGCGAGGCTCGGCCACATCCGCCTCCCTCATCACCTCACGCCCGTCACCCGCGAATTCATCACGCGAGCCTCCCGCCTCCAACCCGCGATCAAGGCGATGGTCTTTCGCCGCTTGCAGAACCCGACGCTCGCGCCGTTCATCCTCGATAAGCTCGTGCCAGACCGCGCGATGGCGCGCTCCCTGGATGCAGCGCTGCGCAACACCTGTACGCCGACGCAGCTCGCAGCCGGCATCAACCCGAACGTGATCCCCTCGATGGCGTCGGCTGTGCTCGACGCGCGCTTCCTACCCGGCCAGACCACGGCGGCGGTGATCGCGGAGATCCAGCATGTGATCGGCAGCGACATCGAGCTCGAGATCCTCCGCGAGTTGCCCGCGCACGAGACCCACCCGATCGATTCACCCTTGCTCGCGGCGATCACGAGCGTCGTCGAGGATGCGGTGCCGGGCTCCCACGTGATCCCGTACCTCTGCCCGGGCTTTACCGACGCAGCGTTCTTCGCAAAGCTGGGGGCCCGCGCCTACGGATTCACACCGCTGTTGTTCGCGCGCGAGCTCGACATCAAGTTCACCGAGCTGTTCCACGGCGTCGATGAACGCATCTCGGTCAGCGGCTTCGAATGGGGCAATCGCGTCTTCTTCGACGTCGTGAAGCGCTTCCTCTCACCCTCGCGCACATCGAGCACGTGACTGACGTATTGACTGTTTGACGCCAAACCACGAAACTTGCGATGCGGATCATTCCTCCGCGGGTGGGAACTGATGCTTTATCTGGACGCACTGAGGGCATTCAAGGTGCGCGCGCGCGAGCGGAAGGTGTGCTTCGGCATGCACATCTCGACCCCGAGCGCACAGGTCGTGGAGATGGCGGGTTTCGTCGGTCTAGACTTCGTGATCGTGTCGCGCGAGATCGAGCAGATCGATGACTCCACGACCGAGCACCTGCTCCGCGCCGCGAACGCAGCGGGGACGGTGCCGATGATCAAGTTGCGCCGCAACGACACCAACCTCATCGAGGACGCGCTCATTGCCGGTGCTCCCCTCGTCAACGTGCCCCACGTGCGCACGCGCAAGGAGCTAGACGCCGCAGTGCGCGCATCGCGCTTCGCGCCGAAAGGCACGCGCGGCCTGTGCCCCGCGGCGCGCTACAACGCCTTCGGTGCGGGTGCGCTCGAGACCGCGCGCACCGCGGCGAACGAAGAGAGCAGCGTGATCCCGATCCTCGAGGACAAGGAGTGCCTCGATCATCTCGACGAGCTGATGGACTCGCCCGATGTCGAGATCTTCGAGATCGGTCCGTTCGATCTTTCGCACTCGCTCGGACTCAACCCGAGCCTGTCGTATGGCAACCCCGAGACGATGGCGGCCGTCGAGAAGATCTGCAACGCGGCAGCGAAGCACAAGAAGATCGTGATGGCGCCGAGCTGGTTCCCGAAGGAAGCCGTCGCCGCGCCCGAGATGATCGACAAGCAGGTCAACGAGCTCGTCTCGCGCGGCGTGACCGTGCTCTACCACCTCGTCGACATCATGCTGCTCGCCCGCACGTTGCGCGAGATGATGCCTATCCGAGACCGCCAGCCATGAAGCAATGAAAGGTTGGATCCTCATCGCGCTGGTTGGGGGCTGCAGCGGTACCGATACCGCGCAGCCCGATCTCGATCTCGGGCTCGCTACGCTGAACAAGCTGATCGCCGCCACGCCGCCGAATGGCCGAACTCCTGGAACCAACCAGCTGATCGCTCAGCTGGTCCACGACGAATTCGTCGCGGCCGGCGTCACGGACGTCACGATCGAGCAGTTCTCGATCCCGGTGTCATCGGCGACGGACCACGCCCTCGCGTTCATGGGATCGCCCGAGATCGCCGGTACGCGTGCCCATTCTGTCAACGCTTTCGGCGGTAGCGGAATGGTCGTGTCATCGCCGATCGTGGACGTCGGTAACGCCGCGGGTGTCGTCCCCGCGGCGGCTGGCAAGGTTGCGATGCTCGACTTCTCGGTGACGCGATCGCTGCGCTCGCAATATCGCAACGTGATCGCATCTGGCGCGATCGGCGCGTTGATCGATTCCAAGATCGATACGCTGCGCCAGCGTAACGTGTGGACGCTCGCGGGCGCCAGTGCCATCCAGGGTCCGATTCCGATCATGACGATCGAACAATCAGACGCCGCCGCGATTCGCGATCAGATCGCGCTCGGCACGGATGTCCGCGTCGATCTGTTGGCGACGACGACCGTCGCGCCGATGGCCGCGTACAACGTGATCGCGCGCATTCCGGGCACGACCTATCCCGATCGCACCCTCGTCATCGACGGTCATCTCGATTCGTGGTTCACCGGCGCCGCCGATGATGGTCAGGCGATCGCCGCGCTGGTCGTGCTTGCCCGATCGCTCAGCGCCCACCCGCTGCCCTACACGGTCGAGCTGGTGGCGTTCGATTCCGAGGAGACGTTCCTGCTCGGCTCGAACGACTATCTGTCGCGCCGGATGCCCGGCGCACGCGACTCCTTGATCGGGGCATTCTCGCTCGAGATGCTGGCACCGAAGAACCGAGTTCTGACGATCGTCACGCTCGATCCCAAGGAGGTCTGGCTTCCGGCGCTCACCACCGGCGGCCTGACGAACAGCTTCAACATCACGCTGACGCCGCAAGATCAGATGACGGCGTTCGGAGGCGAGGTGCCTTCTGATCAGGGGACCTTCTGGCAGTTCGGCATCCCCGGCGCATTCGTCGTCGCGAGCTACAACGAATATCACACTGTCCTCGACGACTCGACCAACACCGACGAGCAGAGGTTCGGCGACGTGCTGGCGGAGCTCGAAGCTTCGGTGCGCGAGCTCGGCAAGTTGCCTCCGGCGTCGTTCGCGGTGCGGCCGAGCAGCTCGATCGAGGTCGTCCCCGCGATCACCGCTCGGAGCGCGACCAAGCTGACCGGCACGATCGGATCCACCAATGCTCAGACCGGCGTTCCTATCGAGGATGCCATCATCACCGTGAACCTCTACAACGCGACCTACGACACGTTGTTGGGCTCGACGATCGCCACCTTCAGGCCAGGCACCGGCTATACTTTCGCGATCCATTTCAACTTTGTCGCCGGTACCAGCTACACGGTCTCGTTCGACGCGCTCGTCTCCGGCAAGAGCTCGGGACGCGCCTTACTTCGCCTCTAATCACGGAGCTTGTTTCTGAACCTCCTAAAACCCGCCTTCATCGTCTCCTTCGCGGTCGCGTGCAGCAGCAGCCCGGCTGCGCCGAAGAGCAATGCGGTTGCGACCGAATGCGGCTTCACGAACAGCGTTGGCAACGAGGTCGGCGTCGGCAAGTACTGCACGGCGTCCAAGGATTGCCCCGCCGTCTCGTCGGGCACTGCCTTGCAATGCAGCACCGTCCTCACGGATAGCTCGCTGCCGCTGCTGTGCTCGCGGCTGTGCGACCTCACCGCCGCCGATCCGGGCTGTGGAACCAACGCCGTCTGCAAGAACCTCAGCGAGCTCGGTGTGGATCTCACAGTCTGCATGCCCACCGCCTGCCAGCCACTATTTGCGGAGCCACTTTGAGGAGCCCTATGACCATCACTCAAATGATCGCGTTTGGTTTTCTCACCGCGGCATGCGGGACGTCATCCGCGCCGGCGCGCGACATCGCGATGAGCGCCACGTATACCGTCCCGGCCAACGCCGAGGTCTACAAGTGTTTCCGCAAGAACATCACGGAAGACACGTTCATCACGAAGTTCGCGACCAGTGACGCTCCGGGCATCCATCACGCGATCTTGGGCCTCGCAGACCAGAGCGAGCCCGAAGGGCTAACCGACTGCCCTCTCCTGCTCAGCGTGTCGACGGCATGGTTGTTCGTCGCAGGCCATAACGCGGAGGAGTTCTCGATGCCGCCCGATGTCGCCTATGAGATTCCAGCCGGCACGCAGCTAGTCCTCCAGACGCACCTGCTAAACCCCAGCGACGTCGAGCTTAACACGTCCGAGACGATCAATCTGACAGGCATCGCGGAGACAGACGTCGTGAACCGTGCGCAGTTAGTGGCTGCGGGGTCGCTGAACATCAATCTCCCGCCGAACGCGATGACGGCGATCTCCGGCCACTGCACGCTGCCGACGGACGTACAGATCTTCGGGGTGCTAGCGCACATGCATTCGATGGGAATCGGTTTCAAGGCTTCGCTCTCGACCGGCGAATCGCTCTACAATCACCCGTTCAGCGGAGAGACCCAGGCATTCGACTCGTTTGCGCCACTCACCTGGAAGCAGGGGACGGCGTTCAATGTGGAGTGCGACTACTACAACAGCAGCGACAACAAGATTACGTATGGCGAGCTGAGCACGAACGAGATGTGCTTCGGCTTCGCGTACTACTACCCACGGATCGAGAGTCAGGGCCTGCTCTGCTTGAACTAGGTTCGGTTTGAACTTATTTCGGTTCGCACTGCGAAATCTCGGCCGTAACCGCCGGCGAACCTTCGCGACCGTGATCGCGATCGGGATCGGGGTCGCTGCGTTGATCTTCGCGCGCGGATGGATCGACGGCGTGACCTCCGCGATCCGCGAGTACGCCACCGATAGCAGGCTCGGCGCCCTCCAGGTCCATGCCGCCGGTTACTCGAACGTGACCGAGCTCTTGCCGGTCAATTTGCACCTCGCGCACTCCGCCGAGCTCGCAGGGCGGGTCGCGAAGCAACCCGCCGTCACCGCGGTGACCGAGCGAATCCAGTTCGCCGGCTCGCTGTCGAACGGCGACCAAGACACGCTCGTGCTCGCGACCGCCATCGACCCCGATGGCGAGGCCAAGGTCTGCCCGAGCTTCCTGGTCGCGGATCTGCGCGCCGGCCGCCTCCTCACCAACAAGGACACGACCTCGATCGTCGTGGGCGCGGAGCTCGCGGCAGGCATGAAGCTCCAGCCCGGCTCACAGGTCACGCTCGAAGCTCGTACGGTCGGTGGCCAGCTCAACGCGATCGATGTCGACGTGGTCGGCGTCGCGGCGTCCTCGCTACCGGACGAGGGGAAGTGGCTCGTGGTCATGCCGCTCGTCACCGCGCGACAGCTCGTCGGCATGGAGGACGATGCTGGCGCGACCACGCTCGTCGTCCGGCTCGATCATCTGGAGCGGGCGAGCGACGTCGCTCGCGTCCTCGGCACGGCGCTCGGACCCACGTACGAGGTCCAGAGTTGGCGCGAGGTCGGGGCGTACTTTGATCAGGCGATCCGCACGTTCGGCAAAGCCCAATCGTTACTCTTGATCATCGTCGGCCTGCTCGCGGTGCTGGTCGTGGCGAACACCCAGATGCTGAGCGCCTCGGAACGGACCAAGGAGATCGGGACGC
This sequence comes from Myxococcales bacterium, assembly GCA_043753855.1. Taxonomy (GTDB): domain Bacteria; phylum Myxococcota_A; class Polyangia; order Haliangiales; family Haliangiaceae; genus JABFXX01. The sequence goes on from JAYUVX010000190.1 coordinate 12,963, forward strand.
TCACCGCGCTCGGCGCACCGCGAAAGTTCATCCGCCGGATGTTCACGCTCGAGTCGTTCTTGCTCGGCCTGTTCGCTTCGGTCATCGGCGCCATCGTCGGTAGCCTCGCGTGCGTGATCACCGCGAGGATCGGCATCCCGTTCAAGCCGCCAAATCAGCCCGTCGTGTTGGTCCACCCGATCGCGTCGCTTGGCTCGGCGGTGATCTGGGCAGGGGTCGCGATCGCGGTCGCGGTCGTCGGCGCGCTGATCCCTTCGTGGCTCGCCTCGCGCAAGCATCCGCTCGAAGCGCTCAAGTAGCGGGCTTCGAGAGCCGGCGAAGATTCAGCGTGTAGGTCACGCAGAAGATCGCGCCCGAGATCCACGAGGGCAGCAGCGTCCGCACGACGTTCGGCGTTCCCGCCAGGAGGTGCCCCGTCGTCATGATCGCGAGGATCGCCAGCGGCGTGGCGACGATACCGAGCAGGAGGCGCTGCGTCGGCGTGCGGCCGAGCCCGTAGAGATACTCGAGCAAGAGCACGCCCATCGTGCTGCTCACGAAGCTCATCCCACCCTGCGCGAGGCCCGCGCGCGCCATCGCTTCGTTCGAGTGCGCGCGATTCGCGAACAGCGCCCAGCTCCCGAACAGCAGGAAGGCACCGACGCCGACGAGGAGTGCGCGCTGTCGTGATCCCTTGGCCATGGCGATTCAGAACAGGGTTTGAACGTCGACGAGGATGATGCCGTGAAACGGCAGGATGCCGTACTGGGTGCGCGCGCCGCCGAACGTGGCGAGCCCACCGAGGCGTACCACGGTCGTGTCTTCGAGCGTGTACTGCAGCCGCGCTGTCGCGACGCCGGACGTATCGTCGAGCCCCGCGAGGATCGTCGCGGAGGCTCCGAGCTTCGCGAGCCGGCCGTCCTCGCCGAAGCTCGGTTTGAAGCCCGACAGGATCAGGTAGTTGCGGCGCAGGAACGTGCTCGAGAACTGGGACGGTCGCCCGTCTTGCGAGACGTCGTTCGCTTCGAGCCGGCCGTCCGGACACATCTGCGAGAGGAGGTCCGCGGTGTTGAGCACCGCGCGAAAATCGCTGCCGACCATGCCATCGCCGACGTGCATGTACTCGAAGTTGACGAGCGTGCCTCCTCCGCCATCCCACCGGGTGCCGAAGATCCCGGAGTAGTCCCAGACCTCGCGCAGCGGGATGCCGAGGCTGCGCACCGGGCACGTGCCCTTCTGCAGCGTGCCGGTCTTGATCTCGCGCCGCTTGTGAACGAGCGCCTCGCCGTGGATCTCGAAGTTGGATTCACCGACGACCATCGACCCCGAGGTTCCGGCTTCGGGCAACTGGGTGTCGAGATCGTAGAACCCGATGGCGGAGACGTCGAAGTGCTCGGGGCTCCACCGATAGCGTCCGCCGACGAGGCCTCCGCTCACCCCCTTGGGCGTGCCCGCGATCGAGTTGGTCACGTTAGGGAACCAACCCACCGTCGCGACGTGATGTTCGGCTGACGCCTCGACCATCGCGGTCCACGCACCGAGACGTTGAAACGACGGGTCCGTCGGATCAGGTTGCGGGTTCATAGGCTCGACCGGATGAAGTGATAGCGCCGCGCCCCACGACGGACGGTGGCGACCGACGAGCACCGACACCTTGTCGGGAATGACGTCGTAGGTCAGATACAGCTCGTTGATCACGAGACACGCGGGGACGTCGCTGCCTGCGCGACATCCGGCCGGCGAGACGCGATAGAGAGCCGACGTGTCCGAGCGGAACGTATAACGTTCGCTCTTGATCGTGAGGTCGAGGTTACCCTCGAGAAAGCCCTGGAACTTCTCGACGTCGAGCAGTGGATACAGCACGGCATCGTGGCGCGTCGGCACGTACTGAAAGCGCGACAGGAAGTAGCCGCGCATCGTGATCTCGCGGTCAGGCTTCTCCACGGCAGGCGGCTGGTTGTCGGGGACCTCGGCCGCGCTCTCATCGGCGCGCGCCAGGTTCACGCTCGTGGAGACGAACATCGCTGCGATCGCGAGGGATTTCATCCTGGTTCGATCATGCCATCGTGCAGCCGCACGACTCGCTTGCCATACTGGAGCAACTTGGGATCGTGCGTCGCGATGATCAAGCTCACGCCTTTGTCCTTGTTCAGCTTGCTGAGCAGCTTCAGGATCAGATCGGCGGATTCGCTATCAAGGTTTGCCGTCGGTTCGTCCGCCAGGAGCACCTTCGGCTCGTTCGCGAGCGACCGCGCGATCGCGACGCGCTGCTGCTGACCGCCCGAGAGCTGGGTCGGACGACGATCCGCGAGCTGCCCGATGCCGACGAGCTCGAGCAGCGCACGCGCTCGCTCGTCGCTCGCGCGCGATGACAGGCGCTTCGAGCGCCACAGCATCGGCAGCTCGACGTTCTCCTTCGCGGTCAGCACGGGGACGAGATTGAACGACTGGAACACGAACCCTAGCTCGCCCGACCGTAGCGAGGCCCACCGGTTGTGATCGCCCATCCCCACACGCTTGTTCTCGAACTCGTACGTGCCGGAGCTCGCCGAATCGAGGCAGCCGAGGATCGAGAGCAGCGTGCTCTTACCGGAACCCGACGGGCCCATGAGGAGCGTGAACTCACCGCTGTCGATATCCAGATCGACGCCGCCGAGCGCCTTGACCTCGAT
>JAYUVX010000191.1:0-15608 GCA_043753855.1 Myxococcales bacterium
AAGGCGATCCTCGATATTCTCGGGATGACGGATCACAACCACTACGTCGATCCGTCCACGCCGCAGGCGTTCGTCAAGTCCACCCTCGCCACCGCACGCGCGCTCCGCAACGCGAACTGCGACCTCGTGCTCGATCTCGAGTTCTTCGCGAAGTTCCCGCTCGTGCTCGGCAGCCTCGCGGGCATCCCGCAGAAGGCCGGCTTCTACCTGACGTCGGAGAGCTGGCGCCGCGAGCTGCTCGATGTCACCGGGTTCTACAACTCGTACTTCCACACCAGCGACATCTTCCTCTCGCTCGTCTACCTGGTCGCCACCGGCGACTGCTACTACACCGGCTTCAACGAGTTCTCGCAGCGGTTCAAGTACCCGCACATCGAGATCAACGAGATCGAACGCGCGGCGCTTCGCAACAAGCTCGCGGTTCAGGGGATTCGTACCGGCGATCCGCTGTTCGTGATCAATCCGAACACGTCGCCGGATCTCGCGCCCGAGGCACGCAAGTGGCCGAAGGAGCGCTACGGCCAGGTCGCCGACGAGCTCGTCGCGTCCACGCCGAACGCGCGCGTGTGCTTCATCGGTGCGCCGAACGAGCGCGCCTACGTGCAGAGCGTCGCGGATACGGCGAAGACACCGCGCAAGCACGTGCTCGCGGGTGACCTCTCGCTGCGAGAGCTGCTCGTGCTGTTCGCCGAGTGCAAGCTGCTCGTCACCAACGACTCCGGTCCGATGCACCTCGCATGTCTGGTCGATGCTCCGATCATCGGCCTGTTCTTCGGCGACACGCCGACGTTGTTCGCACCGATCGGCACGCGCGTCCGCACGATCGCTCCGCAGCTCTACTCGATCCCGCTGTTCAGCGTGTACAATGGGAAGGACGTCGCGGTCGGCAAGCCGAGCAGCGAGATCGGAAATGCTGCCGCGTGCACGGTGCCCGTCGAGCAGGTGATGGCGGCCGCGGACGAGCTGCTGTCTCTGCGCCCGGTGCTTACCGAGGTCGGCACCCGCCCATGAGCACCGAGCGCCTCGTTCGCCAGGTACTCGGCGAGAGCACGCGGGTCAAGCTCGCGCTCGATCCGGCTCCGATCGCATATGCCGCGGATCTGATGCGGGATGCGGTGCTGAACGGCAAGAAGGTCCTGCTGTGCGGCAATGGTGGCAGCGCCGCCGATGCGCAGCACATCGCCGCCGAGCTGGTCGGCCGGTTCGTCATCGAGCGCCGCCCACTTGCCGCGATCGCGCTGACCACCGATACCTCTGCGCTCACCGCGATCGCGAACGACTACGGCTACGAGCATGTGTTCTCGCGACAAGTCGAGGCGCTCGGCAACGACGGCGATATCCTGATCGCGATCACCACGAGCGGAACGTCGAAGAACGTGGTCGCCGCGGTCGAGGTTGCCCGCAAGCGCGGGATGAAGGTCATCGCGCTGACCGGTGCGAAGGGCGCCGCGTTCGTCGCCTCGTGCGATGCCGGCGTGGCGGTGCCCTCCAACGTCACGGCGCGCGTGCAGGAGTGCCACATCGTGATCGGCCACCTGCTGTGCGAAGTGATCGACGAGGCGTTCGCTCCATCACCCGAGATCGTGATCGGCAATGGCCACGCGCCCGCCAAGGAGCTCACGCTCGAGCAGCTGATCGTCTGGCGCGAGGCGCAGCGCGCGCGCAAGCGCAGCGTGGTGTGGACCAACGGCGTGTTCGACGTGATCCACTTCGGCCACCTCGAGTCCCTGCGCGCCGCGCGCGCGTTCGGCGATGCGCTGATCGTCGGCGTCAACGACGATGCGTCGGTGCGCGCGAACAAGGGTCCCGACCGGCCGATCTTCCCGTGCGCCGAGCGCGTGGGGCTGCTCGCGGGCCTGGAGATCGTCGATGCGCTGCTCGTGTTCGGCGATACCACTCCCGAGCGCGTGCTCTCGCTCGTGAAGCCCGACGTGCACGTCAAGGGCGCGGACTACGCGGGCAAGCCGATCCCGGAGCGATCGATCGTCGAGGCCTACGGTGGTCGAGTCGAGCTCGTGCCGCTGGTTGCCGGTCGATCGACGACGAGCACGCTCGACAAGCTGCGCAAGTGACCCGGGCGCTGTTCCTCGATCGCGACGGCACGCTGATCACCGACGTCGGCTACCCGCGCGATCCGGCACTGGTCGATCCGCTGCCTGGTGCGATCGCTGCGCTACGCGAGTTACAGCGCACGTGGAAGCTCGTGATCATCTCGAACCAGTCCGGCATCGCGCGCGGCCTAATCACCCAGGCCGAGGCCGTCGCTGTGCACGCGCGCGTGGTCGAGGTGTTCGCACACGGCGGCGTGACGTTCGCCGGCGGCTACTACTGCCCGCACGGACCCGATGCCGGCTGTCGCTGCCGCAAGCCCGCTCCGGGCCTGCTGCTCGACGCCGCCCGGGACCTCGGGATCGAGCTCGCAGCCTCGGCGATGATCGGCGACAAACCCTCGGACCTCGAGGCCGGGCTCGCGGCAGGTGTCGCGACGGTGCTGCGGATTGCCGACGATTGGCCGGTCGTCCTGGCGCAGCTTCGGCGGTAGGTGCCGAGCCTCCCGCTCGGGATCGTCATGCGGTCGACTGGACGCATGTGCGTGCCGCCGGCGCGCGTAGCCCGCGTGCGTAGTAGGGTCACGACGTGCTCGGTGGCCGAAATGTCATGACGCGCACGCGTGCGTGGTGGGATGCGCCTGTCTCGACGCGAGCGGCCTACGCGACCGCTGCCGTGCTCGGCCTGCTGGCGTTCCTCGTCGTCTACGGCCCGGGGCACGTGCTGGGAACGAGCGCCTACTGGGACATGCCGCAGGAGGACTCGCGCGCCTATTTGATGGCGTACCGGTACTTCCTGCACGAACCGTGGCACTGGCCACTATTCACGAGCTACACGATCAACCTGCCCGATGCGAAGAGCCTCGCGCTCAGCGATGGGCTTCCGCTCTGGGCGCTGATCAACAAGGCGATCGCAACCGTGCTGCCCCCATGGGGCGTGCTCACCGAGCGTGCGTACCTCGGCCTATGGCATGCGCTCGGTCACGTGCTGCAGCCGCTTCTGGGCGTCGCGATCTTGCGCGTGCTCGGTCACCGGACGCGCGGTGCCGCTGTGATCACCACGGTGTTCTTCCTCGCGCTGCCGAGCTGGATCTTTCGCTACCAGCACGCGGCGCTCTCGGCACACTTCCTGGTCCTGTGGCCGATCTATCTCTACCTACGCACGGCCCCCCGAGAGCCACCCCCGCGGCGCATCCAGATCGCATGGCTTTGCGAGCTCACGATCGCCGCGATGACGAACCCGTATCACGTGGTCATGTCGTTCGGAGTCTTCGTCGCCGCGGCGATCCGCTCACGCACGCTGCGTGCGCTGGCGTGGTTGCCGGCGGGACTCGGTGTGATCGGCGTGGCCGCCGGGCTCACCGGGTATCTGTCGCGCGCCACCGCGACGCCGATGGGAGGTTTCGAGATCTACACGACGAACATGATGTCGATGTTCGTCCCCCCGAACAGCGGCATCGTCGGTGACGCGCGGGGCTGGTTCGGCAACGAGATCCCGATCCACAACCAGTACGAGGGTCTGACCTACCTCGGGCTCGGGTTGATCGCGCTGTTCGCACTGTTCCTGCCTCACGCGCGATCGCTGCGCCGGGTGATCGCGCGGCACCCTGCTCTGTTCACGATCGCGCTCGGTGTCTGGTGTGTCGCGCTGTCGACGCATATCTACTTCAACTCGCACGAGGTGCTCTCGTACGAGTTGCCCGCCAAGCTGAGCTTCGTGAAGACTTGGTTCCGCGCGCCGGGTCGGTTCGCCTACGTCCCGATGTACGTGCTGATCGTATTCCTGCTGCAGTGGGGCATGACGCAGTTCACGCGTGGATGGAGGCGGCTTGTCCTGCCGGGACTCGCGCTGCTGCAGCTCGTGGACGCGACGGGCCAGTGGCGGATCCAGCACGCATACACCCGCGAGCCGTTCGCGCACGTCCTGCCGATCGAGCCCTGGCGCCGTCTGGTGCATGCGCACACGACGATCCTCGAGCTACCCACCTTCGATTGCTTGAGCGACGACTGGACGAAGCTGAAGCCGGCGCTCGAGATCGCGTACTACGCCTCAGAGCTCGCCATTCCGATCAACGGTGTCTACGGAGCGCGGCCGGTGCGCGACTGCACCGCAGACGAGCGCAGGTTTCCCGTCACGCCAACCAGCGGCACGTTGTACCTGTGGTTCGCCAAGTCGGATCGTCACGCGAGACGCTTCGTCGCCCACGGCGCTGCCTGCGGGCACTTCGACTTCGGCTGGGCGTGCTCGACGAACCACACGGAGATCAACGCGGCCCTGCAGGCGGGAGCCCTGCAGTTGATGACGCCCACCATCGCAACCCTGCCGGACCTCGCATACGGGCAACCCATCCGGTTCGGCATCGCCGGCACCTCCGAGTACCTGGCGGAAGGTTGGTCTTATCCCGAGTCTAATGGACGCTGGTCCGAGGGGCCCGTGTCGACGCTGCAGCTCCACATGACCGGCGAACCACCCTCCCATGTGGTGATGACGCTGAACGCAGCCAGCGTGATGTGTGGGAAGCGCAAGGCACAGGACGTGGAGGTCGTGATCAATGACACGCCCGTCGGCACACTTCATTTCGATCCAGGTGCCAACGACATCGAGGCGGTGCGCACGATCCAGATCCCGGATCCGAGGCTGCTGAGCGGCCCGGAGGTACTGGTCGAGCTCAGGCCGTCCGACGTTCGACCTCCCAACCAGGTGCGCTGCAACGACGATGCGCGGCGCACCGGCGTGTGGCTCCGGCAGCTCTCGTTCGAGGGCCTGCCGTAGGTTTGCATCGCGTTCCGAACCGGGATACCAAGGATCTCGATGCAGCACCTGCGCGCCCTTGTGGAGCAGCTCCGTGGGTGTTCGGTGCTCGTGATCGGCGACGTGATGCTCGACGAGTACCTCCGTGGTGAGGTTTCACGGATCTCGCCCGAGGCCCCGGTTCCAGTCCTCGAGGTCACGGCGCGGGATCGTCGCCTCGGCGGTGCGGCGAACGCGGCGGCGAACATCAAGGCGCTCGGTGGCGCGGCCTTCCTGGTCGGCGTGGTCGGCAAGGACGAGACGGCGGATAGCCTGGGGCAGCAGCTCGCGAAGCAAGCGATCATCGGATCGCTCGTGGTCGACCCGAGCCGTCCCACCAGCCGCAAGACGCGCCTGGTCGCGCAGCAGCAGCAGATCGTGCGCGTCGACGAGGAGCGCCGCGGGCCGATCGAGGGCGCTGTGCTCGACCACGTCAAGAAGGCGATCGACGAACGCCTGCGGGGCAGCCGTGCGGTCGTACTCTCGGATTACGGCAAGGGCGTGATCACGCCGGAGATCGCGCAGTACGCGATCGCAGGGGCGAAGCGAGCGAACCTGCCAGTCGTTGTCGATCCGAAGCAGCGCGACCTCTCGATCTATCGCGGCGCGAGCTTCATCACCCCGAACCTGCACGAGCTCGAGGCGGCGAGCCCCGGCGGTGGAGCGGACCCCGCTCGGGCCGCGGTCTCGCTGCTGCCGTATCTCGAAGGTGCCGCACTGCTCGTCACCCGCAGTGCGGATGGAATGACCCTGTATCGAACGGGCGGACCCGAGGTGCACGTTGCGGCGCTCGCGAAGGAAGTGTTCGACGTCACCGGCGCCGGCGATACCGTGGTCGCCACGATCGCGCTCGCGCTCGCCGCCGGGGTACCCATCGAGCTCGCGATGGAGCTCGCCAGCGTGGCGGCGGCGATCAGCGTCTCCAAACGCGGCACGTCCACGGTCAGCCCGGCCGAGCTTACCGCGGCGCTTGATCCCGAATGAGCCGCGGCGGCGGCGACGAGCCGACGGGTTCGAGGGCCGTGGGCCGCAGCGCCGCGATCGCGGTCGTCATCGGCCTGGGCGTCCTGGGATTGGCCACGCACGATAGCGTACTGCGCGGTGGAATCGCATGGCTGGGCTTCCTGCTCGCGATCGCGTCGGGCTGGGGCTACATCGTCGCCCGGTTCGCCCGCGTCGCCGATCCGGACTTCGGCCTCCGCGCCACATGGGGCCTCGCTGGGTATCTCGCAGTCACCGGTCTCCTGATCTCGGTTGGCCTGTGCACACGGCCCGTGATCCTCGGCCTGATCGCGATCGGCGCGGGTGGGTTTGCATGGCGCGAGCTGACGACGACGATGCCGATCTCGCATCGGCTTCGAGACGGGTTGCGATACGCGCGCGCGAATCCAGCTCTCGGAGTGCTCGCGGTCGTCATGATCTCGCTGGCGGTGTTCAACGCTGTCGGTGCAGTGGCGATGCTCGACCGCAACCCGTGGGATGACGACCTCGCCTACACGCCGTTGATCAAGCGACTGCTCGACGTCGGCAACCTGGTCGAGCCGTTCTCGTTTCGCCGACTCGGTGCCTACGGCGGCCAGACGGCGCTTGGAGCGCTCGCCGGTGCACGCGGAGTCCTCGCCAACGTCCACCTGATCGATCGCGGCCTCTGCCAGCTGCTAGTGCTGCTGCTCGCCGCCGGATATGCTCGCGAGCGCCGCACGCACGTGGTCTACGTCCTGCTAATCGCGCTCGTCGTGCTGTTGCTGCCAGAGACCGCGATCAACACCGCGGCAGCGTGGAGCGGCGTAGCGATGTTCCTCGCGCTGTATCGCACGGTCGTGCGCGGGCACTGGGGCCTGGTCGGACTCGTGGGAGCGGCGACCTGCACACTTCGGCAGAACTATCTCGCGGTCGTGGTGCTGTTCGTGGCCGTCGCGCTGCTGGCCCGGTTGTTCGCCGCGCGGCGTGCGGGTCGATGGGCAGAAGCGTGGCGCATCGAACGACCGTGCTGGACGCGCACGCTCGGAGTCGCACTCCTCGTGATCATCCCGTGGTGGATCGCGGCCGAGCGATCGAGCGGTACGTTCCTGTTCCCTCTGGTTGATGGGACATGGAACCACGCGCTGTCGGTGAAACCGGCTGTGATGTCATGGGCCGAGGAGCTCGCGTACGTGCTGTGGAGCTCGATCGAGACCACACCGCTGACGATCATCCCGGTGCTGTTCGCGGTGCTCTGCGTGATCTCCGATCGCCGACCTGCGCGCCCGCTGCATGCATTGTTCATCGGCGTCACGCTTGGATTCGTACTGCTCGTGCATGGCTTCGCGGGTACCGAGCCGTTCCATCTGTGGCGCTATGCGTTCGGATTTTCGCTCGCGCTAGCGATCGTCCTCGCGATCGAGGCCGGCGCCGTGCGCGACGATGACGCAGGCAACGATTCGATCCGCCTCATCCCGCTCGGCCGATGGCTGCTGATTTCGGCACTGGTGCTGCAGATCCTCGGGGAGCGCGGGGCTCTGCCCAAGCAATTCGCGGGCCTCGCTTCCAACCTCCGTGAAGCGGCGGCGCTCGACCGCCATGGCGATCCGATCGCTGCTGCCGAGGCTGCTCGCTATCGAGAGCTGCAGGCCTCGCTTCCCGCCGGCGCACACGTCGCGGTGATGCTCGACGATCCGTGGATGCTCGACTTCACGCGCAACCAGGTCGCGAACCTCGACACGCCAGGCTTCGCGAGCACAGGTACCCAGCTCCCCTCGTTCCGTGGCCCGGAAGCCCTTCGCTCGTACCTCGTTGCGCAAGGCTATCGCTACGTCGCGTTCGTGCGTTCCGATCGCTCGCGCTACTTCTTCCGGCGGCCGTTCTGGGTCTGGCGGTTGTTCAATGATGGCGAGCTGTTCGCCATCATGTCCGCCTATACGATCGACATGATCGAGTCGTTCGCGAGTCTCTCGACAACGACGAACGTGCTCCACGACAAGGACGGATTGGTCGCCCTCGATCTCGGCAATCCGACGGCTGTCATCGAGCCCGCTGCAGGCACCGAAGCCGAGCGCCGCGATGCCTTCGTCCGCGCACTCGCGGATCGGGAAGGACTCCACACTGCCTGGTCACTGACCACCCGCGACAACTTGCGGTTCGAAGATGGCGTGGCCGGTCTCGCGTTCGTCGATGGCGGCGGCGATGACCCGGAGTGGTTCGAGATCACTCATCCGAAGACGCCCGAGAAACTTCGCGGCACGGCGACGCGAGCGCTGTATCGCCGCGCGCATCTCCGTGTCCGGGGCAGTTCCAGCATGATGCTCTCGATCCGAGCCAAGGTGGCGCTCAACACGGTCTACACCCGGCCACGCCTCGACATCTCTCTCGAGGGTGAGCTGCTCGCCAGCGCGGTCGCAGACGCGCACGGCCAGTACGTGATCGAAGTCCGGGTGCCAGCCGACAAGCTGGCGGGGGGATGGAAGGACCTGTACCTGGTCTCGAGTAGCGTCGCCGAGCCCGAGGCGAATGCACGCGACCCGCGGGTGGCGCGGCTCGAGCTCGTCGAGTGGCGGCCCCTGCCGTGACCGCGATCTTGCTCGCGCTCGCCACGATTGCTCCATGGTGCTCGCTACTGCCTTTGCACGGCGCATCTGCCGTCCTCGCCCAGGCGTTGACCTTCGCCGCGGCAGCGCACGGCGCTGGATTGGTCGTCGCCGGTTCTCGCGAGGGCGTCCATCCACTGCTCGCGATCCAGTGGGGCTTCGCGGCGCTGATCGCGATCTCCGGCATCGCGCTCGCCCTTCGCCTCGACACGCTTTCCGTCCAGACCTCGATCGTCTGCGGATTCGCCGGGGTGCACTCGGCGCTCCTGATCGCGCGCTGGCGAACGTATCCGCGCGTGACGGTGGGGGTGTGGTGGATCCCCGCCAGCCTCCTCGCCGCGCTCGCCGTGATTCACATCCTCGGCGGTGCGGGGGACCTGGGTGCCCGGCCATTCGACGACGATGGCAACGTTCTCGCGCAGATCCAGCGCCTGCGCGACACCGGTGCGCTCGGCGACGCCGTCGGCTACGCACGGCGGAGCCAGCTCGGTGGTCAGCTCGCGCTGGATGCGCTCGCGACGCTGCCGGGTGACGTGCACCTCGTGAAGATCCTCGAGGCGATCGCGTTCGTGTGCGCGCTCGGCCTCGCGTGCGCACGCATGTGCCTGGATGACACGGCGTCGTGCCTGTGGGCGCTGCTCATCGTGATCACCGCGTCCGCCCTCGCATTCGCACCGCTCGATCTCGCGACGTGCTGGACCGCGATCGGGTTGATCGTTGCGCTGTACGCCATGATCGTCGACGACCCTTGTCCACCGACAGGGATCGTCGGCCTCGTCGCTGGAGCGCTGATCGCGCTGCGCCTCGAGCTCGCTCCTCTCGCACTTGCGGGACTCGTGCGGGCGTGGTGGCCAGCGCGACGGGATCCACGTGCCACGTGGCTCGCGGCGCTCGGTCTGCTCGTGGTGCTGGTTCCGTACCTGGTCACCCGCGGAGCCGCCTCACCGTCGGGCGAGGTTCGCCAGCTCCTGGCGTCGAATCGCGAGCTGAGCATCGTCCGGGCGGCGTGGTTCGCGCTGGGCGGAGGCGCCGGTGCTGTCGTCACCGCACTCGTGGTCCCACATCCGCACCGGCGCTGGGTCGCCGTCGGCGCGATGCTCGTGATCGCTGCGATCCTCAGCTCGCTGATCGGCGAGCGCGGCTATGCAATGAGGCTCGTGTGGCCGCTCGCGATCGCCGGCGGACTGGTCGCCGCCATCGAGCTGTCCCGGGCGCTCACCCTGACCACCGGCGCGCTGATCGGCTCGCTGGTCGCGATGATCCTGATCCACGAGGGGCGCCAGGCCACGGGTCGGGTCAAGTGGACTCGCCGCTACCTCGCGCTCGCGGCGAGCATAGAGTACGTTCGTCACAACGGCCAGGATGCACCGGTCGCCGGGGGCTACGCCTCGCTCCTCGCACGCGTGCCCCCGGGCTCCGTGGTGGCACTGTGGGTCACTCGGCCCGAACGCCTCGACTACGCGGCACACCGCCTCATCGACCTGCGCACTCCGCGCGCCGCTCACTTGCGCGTTCACCGGTTCGATGCCCACACCTCGAGGCTCTCCGAGCTGTTGACGGCAATCGCTGCGGACTATCTCCTGCTCGAGGAAGACGATCGCCTTGCCGAGCGCATTCGCGGCAGCTGGCTCGTGCGTTTCGTGTGTGCCAGCTGGAGCCCCGCGTGCGCCGACGACCTGGAGGTGCTCGCGCTGCAGCATCCGATCGTCGCCAGTGAGGGCGGTGTGCGCCTCATCGATCTTCGTCGCTGACCTCGCAGCGACGGAACATAGAGGGCAAAGCTAGCTTCGCGGGCCGACCTGCCGGCCGTCTCCCGCGCCTGCCTCACTCGCATTCCCTGAATACGGTATGCCAGCCAGACGCTGACTGCGCCTATTCGGGGTCGTGGGTGCCCGGGTTGGTCAGCGCGCGTCGACGCGGATGGAACGCGATCGATGGTCGACCTCGCGAACAGCAGGATCTTCCACCTCGAAGCGGTGGCGTGATCACTCGAAGACGAGCGAGCGCACGCGGACGCCGAGGCTGCGGTCGTCTTCGTTGCAGTGCACGCGGTTGAGCGCCCTCACATCCTTCGCGCGCAGTTCGAGGACGAGAGGGCCATCGAGGAGCGCCGGGTTCGCAATCGGCAGGGAATGCACCGTTGCATCGTCGTTCGTCGTTGGGTCGAAGTGCAGCGTACCTAGCACGGTGTCGTTGATCGAGATCTCCACATCCTGAGCCTGTCGATCACCGCAGATCACTGACGCCGCCTGGATCTTGAGCGCGACGCCGGGCGGGCGAGGTCCGGTCAGTCGGAACATCATCATGCCCACATGGCTGTCGGTGAATCTGCCATTGGAATCTGGCCAGGACCAACCGGCGCTGAGGTAGGGCTGCGTTGCAGCATCCGACAGGTCCAGGCGCTGGCCATACCCGAGATCCGGCGGCGGTGGTGGTGCCACCAGCGCTCCAGATCGTACGGCTTCGTCGATCGCGGCCTTGTTGTTCGAGCACACGAATCCGAACGTGAACGCGTAACAGGCCGCACCGTGTACCTCGAACTTGCGCGCGATCGGAATGGCCGATTCCGCGAACACGTAGAGCTCACCGTCCGCGGGTCGTGTAGGCCAGGTGTCTGGATCCTTCGAGCAGTTGCGTGATGGCCGTGCGGTGTACACGCCGTTGATCGGCAATGCGCGCTCCGAGGTCATGTACTCGATCTCGGTGGACATCATGTCCACTCCGGCCGTGCCGCCAAGAACGCATTCGTAGGTGGGCATCACCCACACCGCTTGGTGAGCGGCGATCAACGAGCGCCATGCATCGAGCTTCAGGTACGGCGGAAACGCCACCGACGTCTGAGGACTCCTGATCTTCCAGTCGCCGCTCACGTCGACGATCTGCAGGACTGCGAGCACGGGTAGTAGCCACTGTTTCCACCCGGACGAGTAGCGCTTGAAACTCCAGTGCAAGACAAAGATCACGAGCACGTACATCGGTAGCCATACGAAGCGACCGGGACTGCGAAACTGATCCGCGATCCAGTGGAGCATCCGCGGAAACTTGTATTCGAGGACCTTGTGCGACGCGAAGAAGATGCGATTCGACAGCGAGAACAACCAGGCCCCCGCGGCGATGGCAAACAAGAATCGGTGACGGGAAAGCGCGCCTCGCAGCGCCGTCACACGTCGCACAAGCAACACGAGCAGCACGATCATGCCGATCCCGAGGTACGCGAGGCCCTCGTACTGATAGCCCGAGCCATCGACCCAGAACCGCTCTCCGAACCATCCGCTCCAGCGGGGCGTGAAGAACGACAGCAGATTGGAGCTCGCGGAATCGAAGCCGAACATCTTGCTCTTCGCCTCCTTCGCGAAGTAGCCCGCAAGCCAGAGCGAGACACCGATCGTGACAAACGCGATCGGCACCCAGGTCACCACTGTGCGCATGCGCTGCGAGCGTGCGCGCAGCAGCGACGCCGTCGTCACTCCGAGCGACATCACCGTGTGATAGGGATTTACGAGGGAACAAACTCCGAGCTGTAAGATCTGGATGATCCGGAGGCATCGCGGGGCTGGAGCATCCAAGGGCGTTCGTAGGTACAGGTAGATTGCCCAGAGCAGCAGGAACTGGGCGTAGAGCGATGCGTGATAGAACCGAAACGCCCAGGCAGGTAGCGACAGGAACATCACCGCCGTGATCACCACCGCGCCCCACGTTCGGTGCCCGAGCGCGCGAAGGTTTGCGACGCCGAGGCACGCCTGCATCACGAACACGAGGCCGTACCACATGCCCAGGTACGACCGTTGCGTGACCGCTTCCCACGGTGGGACGAGCGTCCCGATCGCCTTGTGCAACAACGCCCAGGCCGGGATGCTGTCAGTGAACGCGATGCTCTTCGAAAGCGGAACATTCATCGCGTGAACGACGAACATCGGCCAGTGCCATGGCTCGTCGAGAAAGTAGCGGTACCCCATGAGATACGCACGGTGATCTTTGCTCGGAAGGTCCCAGTACGAGCTGGTACCGAGAAAGAATCCCGGACCCAGGAGCAACAGGAAAGCGGCGGCACCGATCGCAGCAGCTAGGCCATACGCGCGTCGGGTCGGTGCCTCTGCGCTCCACCATGCGGCGATTGCTCTCATTCGAACGCAACCTCGTAAACAAGCACCCCAAGCCCGCGCGGATCGGTATTGCACCCGACCAGGTTTAGCCGGCGGTGATCGCGCGGCCATAGCTCGAGATAGGTCCTGGGGCCACCAAGCAGTCCCGATGGAACGGGGATCGCGAACGACTGGACCTGATCCGTGGCCAGAGCAAGCTGGCCAATCCGAGTGCCGTTGATTGCTACATCCACCAGCTGGGAGTGTCTTCCGCCACAGATCACCGAAGAAAGCTTGATCTTCAAACTGACCGCAGCGGGAGGCGTGCCCGTGAGGCCAAGCATCAGCCGCGCGACCGGCCCGTCCGTGAAGCGACCGGCCTCCTCGGGCCACGACCATCCAGACCCGAAGTAAGCGGGATTCGTTTTCGGGGTGAACTGCAGGTTCTCACCGAACGCCAGAGCCGGCGCCGGCGATATGGACCCCATCGGCCTGAGGATGCCAGCGTGTATCGCCGCGTCGATCGCAGACTTCACCAGTGAGCACGCGCGACCAAACTTGAACTCACCGCACATGGCGCCCAGCATCTGAAACCGATACGCCTCCTCCTGGTCGCGCCGCAGGAATACATACAAGGTGCCCGGCTGAGGGGTGGAGTTAGAGAGCAGCACCCCGTCGTACTCGCAATTGCGGGTGGGACGCGCGCTGTATACACCATTGATCGGAAGTGCGAGCTCGGAGGCGAGGTACTCGATGTCGAGCGACACGTAGTCCATGTCGGGCGTGCCATCGAGTACGCAGTCGTACGAAGGATGAACGGAGATGGCCTGGTGCGCGTGAACCAGCGTGCGCCAGGGTGCGAGCTCGATTCGCGGATTGTCCGGGCCTCGCGTGCTGCGGTGCAGCGGCAGCCAGCCGCCGGTTGCATCGATCAGCTGGAGCACTGCGAGCGCGGGCACGATCAGGATCCGCCACCCCGACGAGAACCGCGCGAGCCCCTCCTTGGCGAGGAATACCATCGCGATGTACATCGGGATCCAGACGAAGCGTCCCGGACTGCGGAACTGATCCGCGAGCCAGCCTAGCTTCGACGGCAGCGTGTAGCTGACGAGCTCGTGATTGCCGGCCCACACGTGCGTCGAGAGCGCGAACAGCCAGGCACCGAGGCCGAGCGCGAACAGGAACGGATGGCGCTTGATCACGCCGCCGAGCCGGCGCACGCGCGGCACGAACAGCGCGAGCAAGCCGAGCATGCCGAGCCCCGCGTACGCGACGCCCTCGTACTGGAAGCCCGTGGGGTCGGCATGCATGGAATCGCCGAACAGCGCGCTGTGATACGGCATCACGAACGACAGCACGTTCGTGCTCGCGACCTCGAAGCCGAACATCTTCAGCGCCGCTTCCTTCGCGAAGTAGCTCGCGAACCATGCGCCGGCGGCGATCACGACGAAGCCCGCGGGCAGCCACAGCGCCAGCTCCTTGCGGTTGCGCCCGCGCAGCACCGAGGCGACGAACAAGCCGTACGACATCACCGCGTGGTACGGGTTCACCAGCGTCGCCAGCCCGATCTGCACCAGTTGATGGATCCGCAGCCGCCGCGGCGCCGCCTCGCACGACGGCGAGCGCAGGTACAGGTACAGCGCCCACAGCGTCAAGAAGTGCGCCGACATCGACGCGTGCACGTAGCGGTTGGTCCACGCCGGAGCGGCGACGAACAGTAGCGCGGTCGCGATCGTCGCGGCCCAGCTCTTCTGCCCCAGCGCCCGGAGGTTCGCGACTGCGAGGAGCGGTTGCAGCACGTAGAGCATCGCGTACCAGAGACCGAGATACGCGCGCTCGGTGAACCACCCCCACGGCGGGATGATCGTCGCGATCGCCTTGTTGACTAGCGCGAATCCGGGAATCGCGTCGCTGAACGCGATGCTCTTGTCGAACGGCACGTTCATCGTGTGGACAATGAACACCGGCCAGTGCCATGGCTCGTGCAGGAAGTACCGGTAGCCCATCAGGTAGGCCCGGTGGTCGGTGAACGGGAGCTCCCAGTACGAGCTAGTGCCGAGCGGATGCCCGATCCCAAACACGGTCAGGTAGACAACGAGCCCGATCGCTGCCGCAACCAGGTACGCGCTGCGCTTCGCCGCGGGACGCTCGAGCACGCGTTGCAGTCGGTCGAGCACAGCCGTCCGTAACCTACTAGACGACGGACCTATTGCGCTACTCGGCACGTTGCTCCTACATTCCGCGCCTCATGCCGAAGAAAGCGCTCATCACCGGCGTCACGGGCCAGGACGGCTCGTATCTGGCCGAGCTCCTCCTCGAGAAGGGCTACGAGGTTCATGGGGTCGTCCGGCGCTCGAGCTCGATCAACCGCATGCGGATCGACCACCTGCGTGACAAACCGCACTTTCACCTCCACTACGGCGATCTGACCGACGCCTCGTCGATCAACCGGATCCTGCGGACCACGCTGCCCGACGAGATCTATAACCTCGGCGCGCAGAGCCACGTCAAGGTCTCCTTCGACATGCCTGACTACACCGGTGACGTGACCGGCCTCGGCACCGTCCGCCTCCTCGAAGCCATCCGCGCCGCCGACGTCAACTGCCGCTTCTACCAGGCCTCCTCGTCTGAGATGTTCGGCTCGACTCCACCGCCGCAAGATGAGCAGACGCCGTTCCACCCGCGGAGCCCCTACGGCTGCGCCAAGGTGTACGGCTACTGGTGCACCGTCAACTACCGCGAGGCGTACGGGCTTTTCGCCACCAACGGCATCCTGTTCAACCACGAAAGCCCGCGCCGCGGTGAGACGTTCGTCACCCGCAAAATCACCCGGGCCGTCGCCCGCATCAAAGCCGGCCTCCAAGCCAACCTCTACCTCGGCAACCTCGACGCGCTACGCGACTGGGGCTACGCACCCGAATACGTCGAAGGCATGTGGCGGATGCTGCAACACGACACCCCCCAAGACTTCGTCCTAGCCACCGGCGAAGGCCGCACCGTCCGAGAGTTCTGCGAACTCGCCTTCACCCACGTCGACCTCGACTGGGAGAAGTACGTTCGCCTCGACGCGCGCTACGACCGGCCGTCCGAGGTCGACGCCCTCATCGGTGATGCATCCAAGGCC
>JAYUVX010000192.1:0-5191 GCA_043753855.1 Myxococcales bacterium
CCGTGGTCAACCACGATGGGCATCGTGCCGACGATCTCGTCGAGCTTGGAGTCACGACCCGCGGAACTCCGGTGCGTCTTCACCGCTGCCTCGTCGAGGCCGATCTCGTGGTCGCGACCGGATGCATTCGGCCCCACTACTTCGCGGGGTTCGGCGCGGGCCCCAAGGCGATCTTTCCGGGCCTCGGCGAGGCAAGCGCGATTCGCGCGAATCACGCCCTGAAATCTCTGCCCGGTGCTCGCGCAGGAATTCTCGACGGCAACCCATGTCGCGATGACCTCGCCGAAGCCGTGCGCTTGCTCCCGACTCCGACCTTCTTGATCAACGGCGTCTGTGCCCCGGACGCCAGCATCCACGCGGTCGTCGCCGGCGACATGGACGCAGCCTTTCGCGCCGGTGCGGCGCTCGCCCGTTCGTGGTTCACGCTGATGGCACCGCGCGCTCCGATCGTGATCGCCTCCGATGCGCTGCCGGTCACCGCAACGCTGTATCAGGCGGCCAAGATCGCGGCAGCGACCGCGGCTCTCGTCGAGCCGGGCGGAATCCTCGTGCTGGTGGCCGAGTGCGCGGATGGGATCGGGCCGAAGGTCGTCGTCAACGAGAGCATCTTCCGGATCGGCGTGTTGCCCCGGCTCGCCACCGGAGCCTCGCTCAAGCTGGTGAGCGCGCTGAGCCCGAGTGAGGTCGCATGTACGCTGCTCGAGTACGCGGCCTCGGTCGATGCCGCGATCCGTGGTATCTCAGGCCCGGTTGTGGTCGTTCCGCGAGCCAGTCAGCTACTGATCGAGGCGCACTCATGACGCGTTCCGCCATGGCGTTGTTGTCCGCAGATCTAGCGAAGAAGGTGAATGATTTCGCCTTGTTGTTCGCGAAGTGGAACAAGACCATCAACCTCTCTGCCGCTCGTAATCCCGCCGAGATCCGCGAGCACATCGTGGACAGCTTCGAGGTCGTGCCACATCTGGCGGATGCGACGCGAGTGGTCGACGTCGGGTCGGGTGGTGGGTTCCCGGTGGTGCTCGCTGCGATCGCGTGCCCACAGATCAACTTCACCGCCCTCGAACCAGTCCACAAGAAGCACGCGTTCCTGCGCACCGCGGCGCGAGAGCTCGCGCTGGTCAATCTCGAGGCGTTCGCGGTTCGCGTGGACGATCACGACGTTCACGACTACGACGCCGCCACGTCCCGCGCCACGTTCGATCTACCCGACTGGTTCGCAACGGGGCGGACTCTCGTCCGCCCCGGCGGCCTCGTCGTCGGTTTCGAGGCGATCGCCCGCGACGATCTGCCGACCGGGTTCGTCCGGCACCCCTATCACCTCGACGGCAAGACCCGGGCGATCGTGACCCTCCGTCGAGGCTCGTGATGCCGCGTTCGACGACCCGCACTCCCTGGAAGCCGACCAAGGAACAGCTGCTCGCCGCGAGCACCAAGAAGCTCCGCGATGTGATCCGGCCGAACCTCGAGGTCCTGTTCTGCGGGATCAATCCAGGTCTCTACAGCGCCGCCACCGGCCACCACTTTGCGCGACCCGGGAATCGGTTCTGGCCAACGCTCCATGCGTCGGGGTTCACGCCGCGCCTGTTCACCGGCTTCGATGACCGCGAGCTCCTCACCCTGGGCCTCGGCGTCACCAACATCGTCGGACGCGCTTCGGCAGCGGCCGACGAGCTCACGGCGGATGAGCTTCGAGCCGGCGGTCAGGCACTCCGCCGCAAGGTCCTTCGCCACACACCGCGGTTCCTCGCCGTCGTCGGCTACACCGCGTACCGGATCGCGTTCGACGCTCGGAGCGCTACCGGCGGTCGCCAACCCGAGCTCATCGGGGGCACGTCCATCTGGGTCCTGCCCAACCCCAGCGGCCTCAACGCCCACCACCAGCCAGCGACGCTTCGAAAGCTGTATTCAGAGCTCCACGCGGCTGTGTTTCACGAGATGGCGGCCAAGGCGCAGCACTGAGTCAACCCGCCCTTTGCGCGATGACCCGAGCCGTTGCGAGCTCACGCCGCGGCTCGTGCTCGCCCGATCCCACCTGGACGCAATAGACCGGCGCGCTCGCCGGCCGCGCGACTGGCGCCTGGCAACGCCGCGTCGCGCGCAAGCGCTGCCGCCGCGCGACGCGGACCGGCGTCGTCACGTTCGTGCAGCGGTTCGGCGGAGCAGTAACGTCAACGTCCACTTCCACCTCGTTGTACGCGACGGCGTCCTCGTCGAGGACGACCACTCTCAACGAGACGGTGCAGTGGATGCTGCAGCGCGGCCTGACGCACGCGCAGCTCGGGCAATTGGCCACGGATGACGTCAGCGTGTTGAAGCTGCGCGACCGCGTCACCGCATGCCGCATCGACGCCTACTTCGAACGGCATCGTGCCGACTTCGACGCGGCCCATGTCGCGGCATCGAGTGCGCCGATGCCGCGACGCGCGCTGCTGCTCCATCGACAGATCGTCGCGGGCGAGGTGGAGTTCTTCGCAGCAGCGCAACGCCCGTTCCTGCGTGTTGCCGACCCCGCCTCGATCACGCCCACCGCCGTAACGAGCATGGCAAGACCTGCCAGTTTCGAGGTTCGCGTCAGGCGCCGGCTCTGAGCAAGTGAGAGGCCGGCGCAAGACGAGCACGAGCCCACTGAGGATCACTGCTCCGGCACAGGCGACGCCACGAGTGGCGCCGAGTAGTTAAACAGAGCGTGCAGGACGATCACGATGCCAAGGCTGCCGCTGCGCAGGTACAGATAGCTCGCGAGCACTCCGCCGCACCCGACGATCGCGAGGCTGCCGATCAGATCGATCCCCCGCAGGCCAAGGCTCATCCGTTGTGGGATGTGGTAGCGCGCGATCGAGCGCATCGCGAGCCAGTTCGCCGAGACGTTCAATCGCGTGCTCGCCGAGCATCCCGTCGCTCCGCCGGAGACCGTCCCGCTCGCGCTCGGCCACGAATTCCGCGCCGTTTACCCACGCGCTACGCGCAGGGCAAGGTTCACCTCGAGCTGTACGATCAAGTGCCGGCGATCGGGCTGCTCGCGATCCTCGAGACTTCGCTCGCTCCGATGACTCCTCATCTGGCGCTCTGGATCGCCGCGAACCCGGCACTCTCGGTCAGAGATCCGCGCGCCACCGCATGGGTATTCGTGCGCGCCGTTGAGGGGAGCGCGCGCTCGTACGCGATCAAGCCCGAGGACATCAAGGAAGAGGAACGGTCGGCGACTGCTGCAGCGGAGCGGGCCGTACGTTGGCCAGTCATCAGCTCAGTTCGGCGCGATGCGGAGCTCCTCGCCGGGTACGGTCCCGAGCAGCTTGTCATCGAGGTAAATTGACCACGTGGGCTTGTCGGAGCCGCGGCTGATCCCCCAGAGGCCGTTGCCGAAGAACTCGGCACGGTTGACGAGCTCGGTACAGCCAAGGAAGTACGCCTCCTGTGAGAAGACGAAACCGATCGGGTTGGTCGCCTTGCCTTCGATCCGGGCGAATGGAGGTGAGGTGCGCAGCCAAGTCACCTTCTTGGGCTTCATTGCGTAGTCGAGATCCTCGTCCGGCCCCGGCCAGGTTGCCGTGGCGTTCGACGGCCCGGTGCAGACCGCGCCCTTCACCTTTCGAGCACCGTCTTGGTTCGTTACGACGGTGGTCAGCTTCACGCTGAACCCGGCGGGCGCCTTCGCCGCAGGAAACGGTTTCGGGGTGCCCTCCTGCAAGTTCGCCATGGTCCGGTACGCATCGATCTGCTTGGGCTTCGACGTCGCGCGGATGATTGGCTTGGTGTCTACGCGGAGGTACACGCCCTTCACGCACGGGCCCAGGTTGTATTGGTCGCCGTTGCGCTTCTCGCAGTGCTGGAGCCACACCTGTTTCGAGGCGGTGACATAGAGGGACGCGGCGAGCTCCTCGGGCATCTTCGCAAACTTCCATTCGCCGGGGGTCACCTCGATCGTGTCGGCGAGCTTGCCATCGACGAACTTTGCGACCTTCAGCTTCTTGTCATCACCACTGTCGAGCACCCACAGGGTCGACGCGTCCGACCACCCAGACTCGGTCAACATCGTCGCGCGATGCACGGCGAGTTTCTCGATGCCGGTCGGCTTCAGGCGGTAGATCGTCGTGACCGCACGCTCGTCGCTCTGAACGGCGGCGAATATGCCGGTCGCCGGAACCTCGGCGGAGGCAGTCAGGGTAGTCGAGGCGGTCAGGACGAGCGCGAAGGCGAGAGTCTGTCGAATCATGAGGTTTCCTCCAAAAGAGACGAGCGGTCTTACTGGCAACGGGGACGCAGATCGAACTAATCCGGGTGAATGTGGTTTCGCTGCGCGCCACGATGGTGCTTCGAACGGCGGCCTTGCGCCGGAAGGTGGCGTTCGAAGTCCGCCCTGCGCCGGGGGACTGGTGTGACCATTGGTGCCGCCGACAAGCTGGCGGTATTCCGTCATCCGGGCCGTCCTCGTTCGCTCGAGCCTCCACAACCAGCGATCGACGTCGCGCGTCTTCCTTGGTCGCGAGCCGGATCGTTGCAGCCGACGACTTGTACGAAGATGTGGTCGTGAAACACGCCGGCCATCACGTTGCAGCTAATTCCAGCGCTACCCAGTGCACTCGAAAATGCCGCCGTGAAGCCAACGGCGTCCAGCTCGGAGTGGACGGTCAGCGTGATCCATGCGGCACGAAACCTGACCGGCATCCGGCCGCCGTTGCGATGCTCTCTTCGACCACCACGGTACATCCCTCCGGTTCTCGGATTGTGGCGACGGGTTGCAGCGTCTCGACGGCGAAGTCGGTCGCGACCACGGCGAACACGTATGCACCAGGTTGTCTGATCGGCGCCATGGTGCGCAGGCGCGCGGCTAGTGCTAGCTCGGTGGTTGGCATGGGTCTCGGGCGACAGAAGTACGTGGGAACCCGAAGATGTCCAATGCGGCTGGCGTGACAAACCGAAACGTCGCAAGTGCCTTCTCTTGGGGCGTAGGAGCAGCGGCGGGCAGTAGACGAGCGTGCACGCGAACGGCGATAGACTGTCGCGGTGACACATCATCACGTTCTTCAGCTCTATGGCTTGATTAACGGTGAGACCGACGGACTCGCCATGTGGCGGGCGATCATTCATCCCTCATGGGTTGCACGCCCGGCATTTCCCGAGATACCCGATCAGGCGGCCGGGTATCCGTACGCGATCGATGCGCTGCGCCGAGGCATCCCGGACCTGCGGT
>JAYUVX010000193.1:0-5190 GCA_043753855.1 Myxococcales bacterium
TCCGCGCAACGGCCCCAAGGTGTTCGAGCTCTACGAGTTCTGGGTCGAGAACCGAATCCTGCTCGAGCTCGCGACCGAGGACATGATGGCGAACTACACCAAGACCTGGCAGGTCGACGCGATGACCACGCTGATGGGCCGCGTCGCGGTCTGACCTGGCGTGCCGCGCGCGCGTTCGGCACCGCGCGCTGGCTCCAGTCCTGGGGCCAGCAACACTTCGGCTTCGCGCCGAACTACTAGCGGCAGCTCTCACGGTTCGTCACATCCCGCGGTTGCCGGCGCGAACGATGGATGGCGAGCCGAAGCGGTGAGGCGAAGACCGGGTCACGAGCGGTGTCGGCGAGGAGGTCGGCGGCCGGTTCTGGTTTCGGAACGCGGGCCCGAGCCGCGGATCACGACACGGGCGCATGCCGCCCAGACGCGTCGGATCGCACAGGTGCCAGTCACGACGACGGGATTGCAGGCCGGATCACGGCTCCACCACGCGGCGCGGAACGTGCTCCTGCCTGAGCTCGCAGGGGGGCTGCGCCATCGGCGGGCATATCGGGCGCACCGCTCCTCTGCGAAGGAAATGTATGTCCATGTCTGCATCTGGTCTCCACTCCACGCTTCCCCGCGCCCGCGTCCTTCCGGTCCCGCCCACCGTCCGATCGTCGAGGCGGATGCTGCGCTCCGGCACGGGCCTCGCGCTCGCGCTCGTGATGGCCGCGCTCTGCGGCTGCGGCGATGACGGTGGCGGTGACGGTGGCGTCGACGGTGGGGTGGATGCGTATGTGAACAACCCGCCGAACCCGGACGGTCTTGGGCCCAAGCCGATCGATCTCGGATCGTCGGCGGATCTCACCGCCTACGGCAGCTACGCGCTGCTCGCGAAGACTGGAATCACCAACGTGACCGGCTCGCTGATCACCGGCGGCCACGTGGCGGTGAGCCCCGGACCCGCAGCCTCCATCACCGGGTTCACGATGGTCCCTGCGGTCCCCGATGCGGCCACCGTGTCCGCGACTTCGATCGCCGTTGCCTCGCCGGGCCTGGTCTACGCGAGCAACTTCGTTGCGCCGACGCCGACCAACCTGACCGCCGCGGTGCTCGGCATGGAGGCTGCGTACACCGACGCGGCGAGCCGCACGAATCCCACCAAGCTGAACTTGATGGATGGAATCCTCCAGGCCCAGACCCTCCCGCCCGGGCTGTACACGTGGGGAACGGGCGTGACCGTGCCGAGCAACCTGACGTTCGCAGGTGGAGCCACCGACGTCTGGATCCTTCAGATCGCGAGCACGCTCGATGTCAGCGCCAACATGAGCGTGATCCTCAGCAGCGGTGCCCAGGCCAGGAACATCTACTGGCAGGTCGCGGGCGAGGTCACGATTCACTCCGACGCGCACTTCGAGGGAATCCTGCTCGCGAAGACCGGGGTCACCGTGCAGACCAAGGCTTCGATGAAGAGCCGCGTGTATGCGCAGTCGTTGATCGCGCTCGACAACAACGCGATCACCGCCCCGTGACGGCGAGCAATCAGCCGAGGTGACCGAACGAGCCTGCGACCAGCACGCCGCCCAGGATCGCGACCACGGTCGACGCCGTCACCTCGCGCTTGTTGGTGACCTTGAGATACACGAGCACGCCTGTCACCAGCAGCGTCGCGCCGATCACCAGCGCCTGCGAGGCGCCCTTGATCGGCCACCGGAACAGACCGAGCTGGAGCGCCAGCCACGCGGCACTCGCGATCACGGCGATCAGCTCGAAGATTCGCTGTTTCCCCGCCACCAGTAGCAGCACGGACGACACCACCGCTGCGACCGGGAGCACGAGCGTGGTGTCCATCTTCATCCGTCGACGGTACCGCCGCAGCGTGCAGCGGAACCGCAACCGCACCGCCAAACGACAGACAACGTCGGACGAATCGAGGGCCGCCTCTGCTCGGCGCGGTGGAACCAGCGGTACGTTCTCGCGCGGTGGGACTCGACTGGTGCTTGACGCGCCCGATCAAGCGGGGCGTGGAAGCCGAGTACGCGCGCCTCATGGCCGAGGTTGCCGTGCTCGAAGCGGTCCGTGACTCGACCCACGAGATGCACGGCGGGAGGGATCGCCGCGTGATCGCCGCCGACCGCGCGGTCGAGCGAGCCAACCAGCGCTTCACGGACCTCATCGAGGATGTCGATCCGTTCGTGGTGGCCGGGGCGCCACGCCTCGGCATCGACGCCGCCGCGACCGAGTGGCTGGACGCCCAGCAAGAGACGTACCGTGCGCAGAACATCTGGACCGGCACGCCGCCGTGGCCGGAGTTCGTGCGCGCGCACCTCGCGCAGCATCGCGGGCGAGGCATCGTCGAGGCGTCCCGCGATGTCGATGCCATACCACCGCTGTTCGCGGGCCCGACCATTCCGCACGGTTATCACATGCGAGGTCAGATCATCCCCGACCTCGCGGAGATCGTCGGCGAAACCCTCGTCGTCGAAGCGTTCGAGGACCACGATGCCGCGGCCGCGATCGACTACGGCTGCCGTCTCGAGCAGGTATTCGCCGAGCACGCCGAGCAGCTCGGGGAGCACGCCATCGCGCTCGCGTTCGGCACCGCGCGCTGGCTCCAGTACTGGGGCCAGCAGCGCTTCGGCTTCGCGCCGAGCTACTAGAGCGCCGACCGGTTCGTCACATCGCACGGTTGCCGGCGCGAACGATGGATGGCGAGCCGAAGCGGCCTTGGAGCGTCTCCGGCTTCGCGCACGACAGGTGCGAAGCTCGCCGGGCTCGTCCGCCCGCGGCAACGCGAGAGCCTCCGACGTCGCTCACGTTCTCGCGGCTATGCGGGAGAGGGGCGGCTTGCCTGGCATCGGGGGGCCGTCCACATCACACTGGAGAGATGGTCGCCAAGCTGCTCTGCGCGTCGCCCGTGGCTTGCTGCTCGGTTGCGTTCGCGTCGCCGTGCCCGCCGATCGAGTTGCAGCCGCAGGTGCTGACGCCGCAGAAGACGGCGATCAGCGCCGGCGTCGTCGTCGCCTGGGTCGGCGACTGGCAGCGGCTGGAGTTGCCGTACGACGAGGACGTCACGGAGTGGAAGGTCGCGAGCAAGAGCCCCGTACTCACGGAGCTCGCACCGGGTCTCGAGATCATCGTCGCCGCTCCGTCGGCGACTGCGGTCGTCGACAAGAACGGCGCGACGATCGTGGAGTTCACGGTCGCGACCAAGGTGGGTGCGATCCTGTCACCACCCGCGAGGGTGACCGTGACGCGCACGGCCGCGGATCCCAAGACCACACGGCATCCGTGGGTGCGCACGACCGCGAAGCTCGCCGGTGCCCCGCCCGCCGGTGTCGTCGCACTCGTCGTCCTCGCGCACGGCAAACCCGTTTCCTACGGGATCGTCGGCAAGGAGCGCGGGGTCGAGGTCTTCGGCGACACCACGTGCAACCCGCATCCGGCGGGAACCGTTGATGTGCAACCCGGGGAGAGCGTCCAGCTCGCGTGGGTCGACGCCGGTGGGCGCGTGTCGAAGCCTTCGAGGGCCATCAAGGTTGTCGGCGCCGTCGCACGCTGAGCTTTGTGACGCGCCTCGGGATTGCGGCATCGGGGTTGCCTGCGCCACGCCCGCCTCACGGGTCGCAGGCGGAACGTCGAGTCGATGTTCCGCGCCACCAGTGGACTGGCGACCGCATCGATGTCGCGGCTCATCCCGGCTGCCCGTCCAGCCACTGATCCCATGCGCCGATCACCTGCTGCACGTCGCGGTACGTGCCAACCCGCATGACTCCCGTCCCCTGATTGAAGTCGATTTTGAAGAAGCGATTCTGTTTCTGCTCGTTCATATCGAGCAGGTAAAGTGGACGACCTTTACCTTCTGAAGCAGGGCGGTGTTGGAGGGGCTCGGCGGATTGCCACAGGCGCCCGAGAAGTACTCCATGAATTCGCTATAGGGCGCGTGGTTGCCCTGTTCGTCGATCTCGACCGCGATGTCGATCTCGAAGCGAGCCGGATTCGTGATCTTGCAGTTGCGCACGTACGCGGCCATGGCCGCATCCGCACCCGTCGCATTCGCGTCGGCGATATCTTGCTCCCACGCCTGTCGCATCTTTCGATTGATCGTCACCTTGTGATTTTTCATGTCGATTCCGCAACAATCGAGATAGTCGTCCTCGGGGTCTCGCGATCCCAGCAGCGTCCGCGTCTCAGCCTCGGATATCGCCGGTGCCCCCCAGTCTCCGCGCGCCACGGCGGACGCGGCGGCAGGCCCAGCCGCCGCATCGCTGCGGTCGGAGGCGGAGCTGTCGCGGCTCGCCGAGCTCTCGGCGCCATCCGCGGGAGCATGGCCTGGCATGTGGAGTCCGCCACAACTGGCGGTGGCGAGCGCGAGTACGGCGAGTGCGAATGGGCGCGAGTAAGTCATCAAGAGGTGGTGGCGTGCGCGCGCGCGAGAGAATTTGCGTTTGCCAGCGCGGTTTTTTTCGCGGCGCCTCGCCGGCCTGTCAGCCGACGTTTCGGGCGTCCCCGCCGCGGTACGCTCGCGTCATGAGACTGGCGGCGGCTCTCCTGATCGGCATCCTTGGTGGGTGCGGCAGCGACGTGGCGCAGGGCGCCGACGCTGCGCCGCTCGCCTGCCCTGGCGACATGACTGTGCCTGACGGGGGCGTCCTCGCATGTGCGATCACCTGCGACTGCGCCGAGATGCGCGTCGGGACCGTCGTCGCGCAGAGGCGTCAAGTTCGCGGAGCACTACGCGGCCAAGGGCATCGCCCTCGAGCGCCTGAACCTGCGCGTCCCATCGTTTGGGCTTGATCGCGGGTCCGGTGGGAGGACAGCCCCGGGCGCTCACGCGAACCAGGCGCGCTGGAACACCATCGGCGCATCGCCATCGCGGCGGCCGGTCATCTCGGTCTCGGTGGAGTCCACGACGAACCCGGCCGCCTCCATCGCACGCTGCAGGGTCAGCATGTCGTCGGCCTGGGCAACGCGGCGAACATGTCCGAGATCGACTGCCTCACCGTGGCGCGATCGAGTGCTGGTTCGTCCGGCAAGCGGACCGATGTCACG
Organism: Myxococcales bacterium; assembly: GCA_043753855.1. Lineage (GTDB taxonomy): Bacteria > Myxococcota_A > Polyangia > Haliangiales > Haliangiaceae > JABFXX01. The sequence continues at coordinate 5,029 of JAYUVX010000193.1, forward strand.
AGGACGTAGAGGGCGACACCCTCGGGCTGTTCGCACCGGAAGTACGGGTGCACCTCGTGCACGCGCGACGCCATCGCCGCCAGCGTGTGGCCGGCGCAGCGCAGGTGGTCTACGGCGAGGGTCGCCGTGGTGAGCTCGGCGAGGCCGTGCGAGGCGCCGAAC
>JAYUVX010000194.1:0-5188 GCA_043753855.1 Myxococcales bacterium
GGAACGTCACGCCGGTCGCAGGCCGCTGCTGCTATGGTCGATCCGTGGTCGGTCCGAAGCGCAAACGGCGCGACGCAGCGTCGCTGACGCAGATGTCGGCGGCGGAGTCGCTGCAGATTGGCATCGCACTGTGGACGTCCGATCTTGCACGCCTGGCGCGACCACCGGTCACCGGGCGGCCACCCTCGCTTGCACACGCCTTGGGTATCGATCGTCGTGGCCGAATCATTCGATGATTTCTGTCGAGCGTGCCTCGACCTCTTCAAGGCCCGGCGCACCCGCTACGTGATCGTCGGCGGGGTGGCAGTCACTCGAGCACGGATTTCGGGCAGACCTCGACGAGGAGCTCGAGACCGTGCGGGCCGGGGGCTCTGCGCGACTGACGCGAGGTCGGTTTCATCTCGACCTGATCGTCCGCAGCCTGTTCATCGAGGACCAGGCGCTCGCGCGTTCGCGCTCCATCAAGGTGTTCCGACGACTCGTGCGATTTCCAGCTCCGGAGGACCTGCTCGTGTTGAAGCTGGTGGCCGGTCGAGCTCGTGATCTCCTCGACCTCGAGGGGATCATGCGGCGGCATGGATCAACGATGGACCGCGGGCACATCCAGCGGACGCTGGAGAAGTTGAGCGACTTGGCGGAAGACCACGCGTTCCTCGATCGCTGGCGAACGCTCTCCCGCTCGTTCCCCGCAGGTCCGTCACGCTCACGCCGGCGTTGACGTTGGTCCAAGCCTTCGCCGCGCGGTGAGGCGGTGGCGTCGCCTGGGCTTCGGGACGCCGCGATACACAGACCGCGAATTGGAACGCATCAGCCGAATCCGTTCTGTAGAGTTCACGCGTGAAGGTGTTGTTCCTCGACGTGGATGGCGTGCTCAATCGCACCGGGTTTCGCCCGGCCGAGTCGCTGGGCTTGCGCAGCTGGATCGAGCCAGAGCTCGCGAAGCGATTGTCCGATGTGATCCGCATGACCGGCGCGGAGATCGTGCTCGCTTCCGACTGGCGCCTCGGGCGAGAGCTGCCGCAGCTGCGCGAGGAGCTGCGCGCGGCGGGCGTCGAGGGTTCGCTACTGGGTGTGACCCCCGCGATCACGGGGCAGCCGCGCTGGCGCGAGGTCGAGGCGTGGATGACGGAGCACGAGCTTCGCCCCGAGGCGGTTGTCATCGTCGACGACCTCTACGACATGGGTGCACTCGCTGCGCGCTTCGTTCGAGCCAGTCCTCTCACCGGCCTCGACGAAGATACCGCGCGTGCGATCGTGGCTCGGTTCGAGCAACGCTGACCGCGGCACACGTGTTGCGCGGCGGCGCACACGCCGCTGCGTCGCGTCCGCTACCAGACGGACTCGCCGTACTCGGCGCTGGATTCGGAGGCACGAATCGGAAAGTCGGCCCACAAGATGGAGAGGTCGAGCTCGAAGGCCTCGAACGGCTCGGCGTGAACCTTCTCGTCATCGCCATGGACGGCGATCGCGAGCCACTTGCCCTCGTGAAGACGCAGCACCTCCAGGGTCCGGAGGCGTGGGTGGATCAACCACGCGTGACCGATTCCGACCGAGGCATAGAGCGGGAGCTTCTTGCGTCGGTCGAGCTTCTCGGTCGACTTCGAGGCGATCTCGCACACCCAGTCGGGCGCGACGGTGAACGCTGCGCCTTCCGGAACCGAGGACATCCGGTCCCGCCGCCAGCCTGCCAGATCCGGGACGACGACGCGCGTGCCGAGGTGCAGCTCGGGCTCGTGAAGGAGGAGCCAGCCACCGGGACCGCCTCCGCGTCCGTGATGAAACGGCGGGATCAGCTCCGCGCCGAGGATCGACGCGACCGCGGAGTGCGGACCGCCCGGGCGTGGGGACAGGAACAGCTCGCCATCGAGGAGCTCCGCGACCATGTGGTCCGGAGCATCGAGGACGTCCTGGTAGGTCGCTTCGGGACGCTTCGAGACCGGCATGAATCAGAGCGTAGCAGAGCACTCGGACCCTACGGAACCGCCGATCAGCTGGCTCGTCGACGCCGCGCGAGCAACAGGCCCAGGCCGCACAGCAGCACGCCGCCGAACGCGCCGCCGGCGAACGACATCGCCTTGGTCTTCGCCGGGGTCACGAGCTTCGGCGGGGGAGTGACGGCCTTCTTGTATCCGATCTCCCAGAGGTCGCGCTTGATGACGCTCGCCAGCTCGAGCTTGCCGCGCGGCGCGAACGCGGTCTTGTTCGCCGCGATCACCTGGTTGTTGCCGCCGTTCGGTGGACCGCCCCAGATGCCGCGCTGCGGGTTCTTGCACTTCATCGGCCCGGTCCACCAGTAGCGGATGGCGTAGCGCGCCTGGAAGTTGTTCTCGCTCGCCGGCGACGCGCCGTACTGCAGGCCCTGCTTGTTCCAGACCTCACGGCCGCCCGCGATCGGCGTGGCCTCGCGGAACCGCAGATCGTCCTTCATGTCGTTCTTGCCGTAGCGCGCGTGCAGGCGGGTCAGCACGTAGCCGCCTTGCTGGATCGTTCCGCCGATCAGGTCCGCGCCGAGCGAGATCATGTCGTCGTCGTTCGGGATCACCGGGGGACACGGGTCGCAGTGGTAGCTGTTGTTGTACATCGGTGACGGATGCGACTGCCACGCGTACTCGGTGATCACCGCGCCCGGGTTAGCCTCGACGGTCTTGTCGAACAGCGCCGCGTAGAACTCCGTGAACCGCTCCTTGACCGACGGCTTGACGTCGAAGTTGGTCGGGATCACGGTGTTCTTGTAGTTGGTGACCTCGTAGCGCTTGTCGGCCGAGATGATGTTGACGATCAGGTCCTGCTTGCCCGACGAGTTCGCCATGCCGAGCCGGATCGGAAGCGAGAACTCCTCGCTGTCGTAGCTGAAGCGCAGGGGTGACAGCGCCGCGTGGCCGTCCACCATCTGGACCTTCTTCGGATCGACCTTGGCGACGAAGAACTTCGAGCCACTATCGACGTACGGCCGGAGCAGCGGCTCGGCGCCGTCGGGGATCTTGTACTTGTTGAGGTTGAGCCACTGCCCGAGCCCGGTCGCCTCGGCCGCGGACAGGATCAGGATCTGATACTCGGCGACGTCGTACTTCGCCTCGATCTTGACGGTGTTGATCTTGAACTGCTTCGACGACTTCCCGGCGGAGTTCGCGCAGGTCAGCGTGTACAGCGTGCCCTCGTTCAGCGAGATCGTCGTCGCCTGCGTATTCGAGACCCGCCCGACACCGTGATCGACCGTGCAGGCCGGCTCTGGCCACGGCTGGTTCGAGTACGAGAAGTCCCACGTGATCTTGGTCGCCACGCCCGCGGTGACCACCGGTGGGTCTGCCGTGAAGCTCGCGAGCGCCGGCGGGACCGCCATGCGCTGGCTCTCGCTCTGCTTCGACGGTCGGCTATCGCCGCGCGCTCCCATCGACGCAGAGGGCATGTTTGCCATCGGCGGCCCGGCCATCGAGATGTCATCGTAGGGCCGCGGGGGCGGTGCCGGAGGAGGACACGGGTCCTGTTCCCAGTACTCGACCAGGCGCGGCGACCCGAGCGAGTCGAGGCGATCGAGGACGGCCTTCGGCACGACCTTGACGTCGCCCTCCTTGAGCACGACCGGCACCGGCACGACCATCGCGAAGTCCTCGAGCGGACCTCGGTAGTCGTTCTGCATCGACAGCACCGTGCGGGTGCCCGAACGCATCAACACGACCTGCGTCGCGTCGTTGAACATCTTCTTGCCCGAGCCGCTCACGTAGAACCCGCAGAACGCGTGCGCTGCGATGCTCGTGACGGTGACGGCGACTGCCGTGGTAGCCGCGATTGCGATCCTCATCCCCAGTCCTTTCGAGACGGTCGGCCCGGCCCCACGCCAGGCATCTCGATTAGACGCGGTTATTCCCGCAAGGGTCTAGCGACCCGGCAGGAATCGGTAACCCCGGGGAATCACGCGGCGGCCGCTCATCCGGGACCGCATGGATCGCCGGGCACGCTGACCGAGCGTGAGACCGAGCGGCGTCGAGAAGGTTCTCGGACGGTCACGCCGTGGCGGCGAGCGCGTCGGCGAGCACGCTGATCAGCCGATCGATCTCGGCCTTCTCGACGATGAACGGCGGCGCGAGCTGGATGGTGTCGCCGCCGTAGCGGACGTACATGCCATGATCGAGGCAGTTCATCGCGATGTCGAACGGGCGCTTCGCGGGCTCGCCGGGCAGCGCCTCGATGGTCAGGCCGGCGGCGAGGCCGAAGTTGCGGATGTCGGTGACATGCTTGTGGCCCTTGAGGCCGTGCACCGCGTTCTCGAAGTAGGGCGCGAGGTCGCGCACGCGGTCGATCGCGTTCTCGGAGACCAGCAGATCGAGCGCGGCGTTGCCGGCGGCGCACGCGATCGGGTGCGCGGAGTAGGTGTAGCCGTGCGGGAACTCGAGCATGTACTCGGGGCCGCCGGTGGCCATGAACGTGTCGTAGATGTCCTTCTTGACGACCACCGCGCCGAGCGGCTGGCTGCCGTTGGTGACCTGCTTGGCGAGGTTGAGGATGTCGGGCGTGACGCCGAATACCTCGGCGCCGGTGAACGCGCCGGCGCGACCGCCGCCGGTGATCACCTCGTCGAAGATCAGCAGGATGTTGTTCGCCGTGCAGATCTCGCGGAGGCGCTTCAGGTATCCGACCGGCGGGATCACGACGCCCGCCGAGCCCGCGAACGGCTCGACGATCACGGCCGCGATGTTGGAGGCGTCGTGCAGCGTGATCAGATCGATCAAGTTGTCGGCGAGCTCGGCGCCGGTCTCCGGCATCCCGCGGGTGAACGCCTTGGACTTGTCGCGCAGCGCGAGCTGCGTGTGGGGCAGGTGGTCCGCATCGACCGCGTGACCGAACGCCTTGCGGTTGCCGCCGATGCCGCCGACCGAGATGCCGCCGAAGTTGACGCCGTGATAGCCCTTCTCGCGGCCGATCAACCGGGTCTTGCTGGCCTGGCCCTTCGCCCGCCAGTACGCGCGCGCCATCTTCAACGAGGTGTCCGCGGACTCCGAGCCCGAGCCGGTGAAGAACACGTGGTCGAGGCCGGCCGGCGTCAGCTCCTTGATCTTGTTCGCGAGCATGAACGACTGCGGGTGGCCGTACTGAAACGCCGGCGCGTAGTCGAGGGTGGCGGCCTGCTTGCTGATCGCCTCGACGATCTCGCGGCGACCGTGCCCGAGCCCCGCGCACCACAGACCCGAGA